>CADCTF010000093.1 GCA_902805655.1 uncultured Acidimicrobiales bacterium | reverse complement strand
GACACCGCACGTCCTCGCCACCCCATGGGTGAGGGAAGCGGTCTGCTCCTCGGCCCCCGGACGCGCAACGGCCCGGCCACCTCGCGGTGGCCGGGCCGTCGTACGTCGTGGTGAGGGTCAGCCCTGGTCGCCCTCGTCCTCGCCCGCGACGTTCTTGGTGCGGTTGGGGTCGACCTGGACGCCGGGGCCCATGGTCGTGGAGACGGTGACCTTCCTGATGTAGCGGCCCTTGGAGCTGGCGGGCTTGAGCCGCAGCACCTCCTCGAGCGCCGCGGCGTAGTTCTCCGCGAGCTTGACCTCGTCGAAGGAGGCCTTGCCGATGATGAAGTGCAGGTTGGCGTGCCGGTCGACACGGAACTCGATCTTGCCGCCCTTGATGTCGGTGACGGCCTTGGCGACGTCGGGCGTCACGGTGCCCGTCTTCGGGTTCGGCATCAGGCTGCGGGGACCGAGCACGCGACCGAGGCGGCCGACCTTGCCCATCATGTCGGGGGTCGCGACGACGGCGTCGAAGTCGAGCCAGCCGCCGTTGACCTTCTCGATCAGGTCGTCGCTGCCGACGAAGTCGGCGCCGGCCTCGCGGGCGGCCTCGGCCTTGTCGCCGTTGGCGAACACGAGGACGCGGGCCGTCTTGCCGGTGCCGTGGGGGAGGTTGACGGTGCCGCGCACCATCTGGTCGGCCTTGCGGGGGTCGACGCCGAGGCGCATGACCACGTCGAGGGTCTCGTCGAACTTCTTCTTGCTGCCGTTGCGGGCGATCTTGATCGCGGACAGCGGGGAGTGGAGCTCGTCCTTGTCGAACTGCTCGGCCGCTGCGCGGTAGGTCTTGCTGCGCTGCATGTCGTTCTTCTCTCTACGAAGGTGTGGTCAGGTGAGCCAGCGCGGCTCTGCCACAGGTGTGCCGTGTCGGGTGGTCAGTCGGTGGTGACGCCCATGGAGCGGGCGGTCCCCTCGACGATCTTCATCGCGGCGTCGAGGTCGGTGGCGTTGAGGTCGGGCAGCTTGGTGGTGGCGATCTCGCGCACCTGGTCCTTGGTCAGCCGACCGACCTTCTCCTTGTGCGGGACGCCCGAGCCCTTCTTCAGTCCGGCGGCCTTCTTGATGAGCTCCGCGGCCGGCGGCGTCTTGGTGATGAACGTGAACGAGCGGTCCTCGTAGATGGTGATCTCGACGGGGACCACGTTGCCGCGCATCGACTCGGTCTGCGCGTTGTAGGCCTTGCAGAAGTCCATGATGTTCACACCGTGGGGACCCAGGGCGGTACCCACCGGCGGAGCCGGAGTTGCTGCGCCAGCCTGCAGCTGCACCTTGACGAGGGCAGCGATCTTCTTCTTCTTGGGGGGCATTGCTCTTCTCTCTCTCGTGGTCATGACGGGGCGGACCCCTGCCACTTGTGTGCGTCCGAGCGCCGGCCCGAGTGGGCCGGGCGGCTCAGACCTTCTGGATCTGGTTGAAGCTGAGCTCGACCGGGGTCTCCCGGCCGAAGATCTCGACGAGGGCCTTGACGCGCTGCGACTCGGCGTTGATCTCGGTGATCGTGGCGTGCAGCGTGGCGAACGGGCCGTCGACCACCATCACGGAGTCGGAGACGTCGAAGTCGGCCACCTCGACCGGCTTGCGGGTGGCGGTGGTGCCACCGGTCGGCGTGCCGGAGGCCGCCTCGGCCTCGGCCTCGGCGACCGCGACGGCGGCCGGGGCGAGCATGTCCTCGACCTCGCTCATCGACAGCGGCACCGGGTGGTGGCTGTGGCCCACGAAGCCGGTGACCGACGGGGTGTGGCGCACCGCCGACCAGGACTCGTCGGTGAGGTCCATGCGGACCAGCACGTAGCCGGGCAGGACGGTCCGGGTGACCATCTTGCGCTGGCCGTTCTTGATCTCGGCGACCTCTTCGGTCGGGACGACGATCTCGTGGATGTAGTCGACCATGTCGAGGGCCTGGATGCGGTTCTCGAGGTTCTGCTTGACCCGCTTCTCCATGCCGGAGTAGGTGTGCACGACGAACCACTCGCCGGGCTTGGCCCACAGCTCGCGGCGGAAGGCCTCGAGGGGGTCGTCGGCGTCGGGCGCCGCGTCCTCGGCCGACTCCTCGCCCGACTCCTCGACCGACGACTCGTCGAGGTCGTCGGCGGCGTGCGCGTCGTCGGTGGTGTCGCCCTCGGACGCCTCGGCGTCCGTCGGCTCGTCGCTCTGCTCGGTCGTCTGGGCAGGCTCGAGGGCCGCGTCGACGTCGTCGACCGGCTCGTTCTGCTCGGACACGTGCTGCTCCGTCATGGGTGGCTCTCGACCTGACTGTTGACTGGGTGACTCTTCTGGGGCCCGGTTGACCGGGCATGCCCGGACGGTGTCCGGAGGGGCCTGACTAGTTGCTGCCGCCGGTGAACAGCGCGAAGACCAGCCTGCCGAAGGCGAGGTCGAGGGCCGAGACGAGCGCCATCATCGCGACCACGAAGACCATGACCACGATGAAGTAGGTGATCAGCTGTTCCTGCGTGGGCCACACGACCTTGCGGAGCTCGGCCACCACCTGGCGGTAGAACGTGGCCGGGCTGGTGCGCTCGTTGTCCTTGTTGCCGCCACCACGTGGCTCGCGGACGGCGCTGCTCTCCGACACGTCTGACCTCTCCTGTTGGTGCGTTGACCGGTTGCGTTGACCGTGGGTCCCTGCAGGGCACGAGGGACTTGAACCCCCAACCTTCGGTTTTGGAGACCGATGCTCTGCCAGTTGAGCTAGTGCCCTCCGGCGTCTGCCTCAGATCCCGGCTGCCCGAGCCGTGGTGCGTGGAGAGGGCAGCGCGAAACCGTGGGAGACACCAAGCCGGAACTCTACCGGGGGCCCGGAGGAGAGTCGAACCGGCGGGTGGTCGCCCCGGGCACCCGAGGCCGCCGCCTCCTAGGATGGGCACCATGAGCCAGACCCCCTCCAGCCCCGCCAGTCCCCGCGACCGCCGCGTCTCCCGGCGCATCGGCGCGATCGCCGAGTCCGCGACGCTCAAGGTCGATGCGAAGGCCAAGGCGCTCAAGGCGGAGGGCCGGCCGGTCATCGGCTTCGGCGCCGGGGAGCCCGACTTCCCGACCCCCGACTACGTCGTGGACGCTGCGGTCGAGGCCTGCCGCGACCCCAAGAACCACCGCTACACCCCCGCCGGCGGCCTGCCCGAGCTGAAGAAGGCCATCGCGGAGAAGACGCTGCGCGACAGCGGGTTGGCCGTCGAGCCGTCCCAGGTGCTCGTCACCAACGGCGGCAAGCAGGCCATCTACGCGGCGTTCGCCGCGATGGTCGACCCCGGTGACGAGGTCATCGTCCCGGCGCCGTACTGGACGACGTACCCCGAGGTGATCCAGCTCGCCGGCGGCGTGCCGGTCGAGGTGCTGGCCGACGAGACGCAGGACTACAAGGTGAGCGTCGAGCAGCTCGAGGCGGCTCGCACCGAGCGCACCAAGGTGCTGCTCTTCGTCTCCCCGTCGAACCCGACGGGCGCGGTCTACACCTCCGAGGAGATCCGGGCCATCGGCGCCTGGGTCGAGGAGCACGACCTGTGGGTCCTCACCGACGAGATCTACGAGCACCTCGTCTACGACGGCGCCGACACCGGCTCCATGCCCGTGGTGTGCCCCGAGCTCGCCGACCACTGCGTCGTGGTGAACGGCGTCGCCAAGACCTACGCCATGACCGGCTGGCGGGTGGGCTGGATGATCGGCCCCGCCGACCTCGTCAAGTCCGCCACCAACCTCCAGTCGCACGCGACCTCCAACGTCTCCAACGTCTCCCAGCGGGCGGCGCTCGCCGCGGTGTCCGGCGACCTCTCGGCGGTCGAGACGATGAAGGAGGCGTTCGACCGGCGCCGGCACGCCATCGTCTCCATGCTCAACGAGATCGACGGCGTCATCTGCCCGATGCCCGTCGGCGCGTTCTACGCCTACCCCCAGGTGAAGGGGCTGCTCGGCCGCGAGCACGGCGGCCGGCGCATCGAGACCACCGCCGACCTGGCCGACTACATCCTCGACGAGGCCGAGGTGGCCGTGGTGCCCGGCGAGGCGTTCGGCTCACCGGGCTACCTGCGGCTCTCCTACGCCCTCGGCGACGACGACCTGGTCGAGGGCGTGAGCCGACTCCAGAAGCTCTTCGCCTGACGTGGGGGGCGGGGCGCGGTCGCTCCGGGCGCTCCCGAAGGCCCACCTGCACCTCCACTTCACCGGCTCCATGCGGCACGACACGCTGCTCGAGCTCGCCGAGCGCGACGGGATCTCGCTGCCGGACTCGCTGGTCGAGGACTGGCCGCCGCGGCTCTCCGCCGCCGACGAGAAGGGCTGGTTCCGGTTCCAACGCCTCTACGACGTGGCTCGATCGGTGCTGCGGACCCCGGACGACGTACGCCGCCTGGTGCTGGAGGCGGCCGAGGACGACGTGGCGGACGGGGGCCGGTGGCTGGAGATCCAGGTAGACCCGAGCGGGTACGCCGCCCGCTTCGGCGGCATCACCGCCTTCACCGAGCTGGTCCTCGACGCCGTACGAGACGCCTCCGAGAGGACCGGCCTCGGCATCGCCCTGGTGATCGCCGCCAACCGCACCCGGCACCCGCTCGACGCCCGTGCCCTCGCCCGGCTGGCGGCGCAGTACGCCGGCCGTGGCGTCGTGGGCTTCGGGCTGTCCAACGACGAG
>CADCTF010000092.1 GCA_902805655.1 uncultured Acidimicrobiales bacterium | reverse complement strand
GAATCGTCGTCCTCCCGGGTGCCGGTCACGAGGCGGCTTACGCAGTCGCGGTGTCAACCGACGGAGCACTGGTCGCCGGAGGACACGCAGACGGTGACATGGCCGTGTGGCGGACGGACGCCCGTGGCGTGATGGACCCGAGCTTCGGCTCCAACGGCATCGTGCGGCTGCTGCGACCCGGGACGTTCGACGCCGTTGCGTCCGTGATGCTCTTGCCCGACGGAAGGATCTTGCTGGTGGGAACGGTGGGCTCCGACGTCGGTCTGGCCCGACTGACGGCCGGTGGATCACTCGACCCGTCGTTCGGCAGCGGTGGATGGGTGGTCCACGACCTGGGCGGTGAGGAGGGCGTGCGCGCGGCAGTGCGGTCCGATGCTGGAGCCATCGTGCTGGCCGGCTCCCGGGGTGGTGACTCCTTGGTGGGCAGGCTCACTGCCGACGGTGCGGCTGACACGACGTTCAACGGCACCGGTTGGCGCTTCGTGGACGTGGGCGGTGTGGATGTGGCCCATGACGTCACGCTCGACACGACGGATCGGGTCGTGGTCGCCGGAGGAGCCGGGGCACAGGCCTACGTGCTGAGGTTGACCGCCGCGGGGTTGCTCGATGGCGGCTTCGGCGCCGCGGGTCGCGTGGTCACGTCGCTGCGGGGCGGACCCGCGGCTGCCAACGGCGTCGTGGTGGATGCTACGGGCCGGGTCGTGATCGTCGGCCAGAGCCTCGACCAAGCCGCGATCGCAGCGTTCACCGACACCGGGGCACCGGCCCCTGGCTTCCGTGACGGAAACGAGCTACGTAGCGAGTCCCTGGGGACACAAGCTTGGGGGCTGGCCATCGCGCCCGACGGCACGTTCGCCGCGGCGGGCTGGGCCGAGCGGCCGGACGCACCAGGCAGCGGCGAAGCCCTGGTCGCCCGGTACACCTCTACCGGGTACTTCAACGGCTACGAGGGGCGGGCGCAGTTCTCGCTGGAGCGGAACGAACGTCCGGTCGACATGGTGATCGACGCGCAGGGTCGGATCGTCACGGTGGCGAGCATCCGTCACCACTGGACCGACTCCACATCCTTCGACATCGGCGTCGCTCGATTGCTGCCCGATGGTCGGCCTGACCCGTCGTTCGGCGGCGACGGCAAGGTGGTGCTGGACTACGGGCCTCTGGCCGACCAGGGGGACAGGGCGGGGGCGGTGGTGGTCGATCATCAAGGTCGCATCGTCGTGGTGGGGGCCGCGGCGGAGCACATCGGGGTGGTGCGGCTCAACCCGGAAGGTGGTCTCGACCCGACCTTCGGGGCGGACGGATGGGTCCGGATCGTCCGCGGTGGGACCACTCAATCGATGGCGAGCGACGTCGCGGTTGCGCCCGGCGGAGATCTCATCGTGGCGGCCCATCCCGGCGTGCTGCGGCTGGACCCGACGGGTGCGCTCCGGACGAGCTGGGGCGACGGCGGAAGCGCGTCACTTCCACCAGGCCTCGGCGGACCGGCGGCGCTCGCGCTGCTCCCGTCCGGGTATGTGGTGGTCGCCGGCAATGCGTGCCTGTGTGCGGCTCGCCTCACCTCCACCGGCCTGATCGACGGCTCCTTCGGCGCGGATGGCATGGGGCGTGCGGCTCACGAGGAGAGCCCCACGAGCACGGACGAAGTGGTGGTCCGCCCCGACGGACGCATCCTCATGGCCGGTGTCAGCTACCCGGGAGGGCATGAGTGGGCGATCGGTCAGCTGACGGCGGACGGTCACGCGGACGGCACGTTCGGGCGCGGCGGCATGACGGGGGCGCAATCCGTCACCCAAGGGGCCGACGGGAACATGAGCGCCACCGCCCTCGCCCTCCTCGACGACGGGCGCTTGGTCGTGGCCGGGGAGGACTCGTGGAACTGGACGTTCGCTCGGTACCTGCCCGACGGCAGGTTCGATCTGTCGTTCGGTGACGGAGGGCGGAGCCAGGTGTACTTCGGTGACGGCCAGGAGCTCGTCCCAGCGGTCGCGATCGCGGCCGACGGGGCGATCATCGGCCTCGCCGGTGCATCGTCTGGCGGAAAGCAGCACGCAGTCGTCCTGAGGCTCTCGCCGCGCTGGCCACCACCCAGATCGGGCTACTGGATGCTGGCCGCGGACGGCCATGTCTCCGCGTTCGGCGAGGCCAGGTACATGCACTGGCCGGACTGGCCGAGCGAGGCGCAGGACCTGGAGCCGACGCCATGGGGGAACGGCTACTGGACGGTCGATGCCAACGGTTTCGTGCTCGACTACGGGGACGCGCCACGGCTCGATCCGGACCTGTACGAGCGCCTGCGCGCGGGCGAGCGGGTCACGGCCATCTCGGGAACCCCGTCGGGCTACGGCTACTGGCTCTTCACCTCCCTCGGCCGCGTCGCCGCCTTCGGTGACGCGGAGCACTTCGGCGACATGTCGGGCGTCGAGCTGAACGGCCCGGTGCTCGATGCGATCGCGACCCCTTCAGGGCGGGGCTACTACATGGTCGCGAGCGACGGCGGCATCTTCACCTTCGGGGACGCGACGTTCTCGGGGTCGATGGGTGGGCAGCCGCTCAACGCTCCGGTGCAGTCCTTGGTGCCTGACGGCGATGGGCATGGCTACTGGCTGGTCGCATCCGACGGCGGCATCTTCTCCTTCGATGCTCCGTTCTACGGCTCCATGGGCGACACCCCGCTCAACGCGCCGGTGAGGGGCATGGTGGCGTCGGGTTCGGCCGGCTACCTGATGGTGGCGGAGGACGGCGGTGTCTTCACGTTCGGCACGGCGCAGTTCCACGGGTCCGCGGCCGGCCGGCCGTGGTGGGTCCCGCCCATCATCTCGGTGGCGGTCATGCCGAAGTAGCCGGCAGACCGCCCCCGCCTGCCCCTTCGGGCGGCCGTTGCGGCCTGGATGTCTTCCCCCGTGGCTCCCGCTATGCGCCCCGAGGGCCCTACCGCCGTCGGTCGCACGGCGGTACGTTCGCCCACGATGACGCATGAGGGACATGCTTCCGACGGGGTCGACGAGATCGAGGCCGAAGAGCCGTCCTTCGACACCTCGTCCATGCCGGTGGCGGCGGGCCCGGACGACCTGGCGCCTCTGATGCCCCCGGTCTACTTCGGTCTGCCCACCGAAGCGGACGAGGCGTAGCCGCATGGCGCGCGAGGTCGTGATCCAGCGGGGTCATGTACCGCGCACCACCGGGGTGACCGGTACCGGGGGGATCGACGGCAACCCCACCGAGCAGATCTTCGCATCTGCTGCCGCCGCCGCCTGCGTGAAGCGGCTCGACCGCATAGCGGGCATCGACGCGAGGGTGATCGACGCCGATGTCCCGGACGGGTCGTACCGAGGCGACGTATTCGTCGGCATCCACTGCGACGGCAGCGACAACCGGTCGGCCCACGGCGCGTCCATCGGCTGGCAGTCGCCGGAGGGCAAGGCGTTCGGTGACCTCTGGAAGCGCGCCTACACCGAGGTTGGCTGGTCGGGGGGTTGGCGGCAGGACAACTACACCGCCGCACTCGGGGGCTACTACGGAGTTCGCAAGGCCATCCAGCGGGGCAACCGCGTGGCCATCTGCTGTGAGTGCGGCTTCCTGACCAACCCGGACGACAAGGCGCTGCTCTCCTTGCCGCAGGGTCCTGACCGCTTCGCGCTCGCCTTCGATCTGGCCGTGCGGCGCTACTTCGGCATCTCGACAGGCGACATGGAGGAGGACGACGTGGCTGGACCGCGCTATCTCATCGTGCGAGGCAAGGAGCGGAACGACCAGTGGGTCACCGACCTCGCCGTCGCCTACCCGTTGGGCGGCAGACCGGACTCCTCACCGCAGGACAAGGTGGAGCACCGGGACCTGCTGGTCTTCATGGGTGCAGCATTGGTCGATGCGAACGGCCAGAGCTTCCCACTGGAGCAGCGCCAGCTCGACGCCATCCCAAAGGTCTTCACGCCCCTCGGCTGAGCCGGAACCGCGCGTCGCTTCGATGAGTTGCCCTACCGTCCGTCGTCCAAGGAAACAGCACATCGGCAGGCGATCAAGGAGCTTCGATCATGAGTGAGATCTCCGAGCGGTACCGGAAGGTAGCGGGACAGCTCACCGAGCGCGTCACCGCCGTGCCCGACGGTGCGTGGGACAACCCGGCACCGCCCGAGGGCTGGAAGGCCCGGGACGTCATCGGCCACCTGGTCGAGTGGATCCCGCAGTTCTTCTTCGGCACCTGGGACGTCGAGGCGGCGCCGGCGCCGTCGGCCCACGACGACCCGGTGGCCGCCTGGCTATGGCTGGACGGCACGATCCAGGCGGCTCTCGACGATCCCGAGATCGCCGGGCGCGAGCGCGACACGCGGATGGGCCGCTCCGCGTTCGAGCAGACCTTCGACATGATCGGGACCACCGACGTCTTCATGCACACGTGGGACCTGGCCCGGTCCACGGGCCTGGACGAGACCCTCGACCCCGACGAGGTCCACAAGTTCGTCGAAGGCATGGAGCCCATGGACGAAGCTCTGCGCTCGAGCGGTCACTACGGCCCTCGGGTGCCGGTGCCGGACGACGCCGACGAGCAGACCCGGCTGATCGCCTTCATCGGCCGCCAGCCCTAGGGAGCTGGGGTTCCCGCTCGCGCTGGAGGGGCACCCGATCCGGCGGGGCGTCGTACGCACGCAGAACGGTCCGGTCCTCGGCCGAGCCGTAGAGCCGGCCCTCCGTCGCCTTCACCGCGGCGACGAGCACGATGCTCACCACGACCAGCAAGGACCACGAGCCGAGCTTGGCCGCGTGCACGAGCGTCCACACCGATTCCTGCGACGGGTACTGCCACGCCCGCAGCAACGTTGCCAGGTTCTCCGCGAGCCACAGGAAGAAGCCGATCAGCACGAACGACAGCGCCAGCGGCATCGCGTAGCGGCGGGCACCGACCGTGAAGCGAACCGAGGTCCGCCACGTGACCACGAGCAGGGCCACGGCGAGTGGCAGCCGGAGGTCGGCGATGACGTGCGCGGTGAAGAAGTTGGCGTAGACCAAGGTGGCCACCCCGGCCGTGGCGAGGGGTCGGTAGCCGGTGATGCGCAGGTCGAAGCGGCGCCAGGCCTGGCAGAGGTAGCTCCCCACTGCGGCGTACATGAAGCCGCTGTAGAGGGGCACCCCACCAACTGTGGCGATGCCGGTATCCGGGTACGACCAGCTGCCCTGGCGGACCTTGAACAGCTCGAGCGCGATCCCCACCAGGTGGAAGGCGAAGATCACCGCCACCTCGCGACCCGTCTCCCAGCCGTACCGCCACAGCGCGAGCGTGACGCCGAGGCACCACAGCAGCAGCGCATCGGCCGCGTCGAGCGGCAGCGGCAGCGTCCGAACGAGCGCCAGCCCGACGAAGAAGAGCACGGCGAACAGGCAGCACTCTGCTTCGACGCGCGCAAACCGCAGGAGCTGGCGAGTGAGCGTCCGGCTGGTGCGCGGGGCCGGAGCTTCGGGAGCGGGCACGCACCTGCCTCAGAGGTCGCGGCGGCGGAACCAGCGGTCGGCGAGCATCCACCAACCCGCCGCGTAGGCCAGGGCCCAGGCGACGAAGAGACCGCTCGGGGCGGCGCTCCCCGCGAAGGGGATGCCGTCCTCCACGCTGGTGGCGGCTGCGTAGACGGGGGACTGCAGGTAGTAGGACGCCCCGCGCCACAGCGCGTCGGAGGGGATGACGAGGCTCACGGCCACGCCGATCCGCTCGAGCCCGTCTTTGTCGAGCACCGCCCCGGCGATCTCCATGATCCCGCCGATCCACGCCGCGCCGTACAGGGCGATGACGACGACGCCGGCTGCGATCGCCGACAGGCGCACCGACAGGGCCGTGCCGAGCGCGACCAGCACAGCGACCTCCAGGGCGAGCAGGGCGACGGCGCGACCAGGCGAGATCGCCCCGTAGCCGGCGATGCCCGACGCGATGCCGAGGATCGCCAAGGACATGACAACGATGTACATGGCGGCGAGCCCGGCGAAGGTGCCGGAGCGCTGCGCCAGCCATGACGTCCGTGACAGTGGCCGGGCGAGGACGGCGTGCAGGCGCCCGCTCTCGATCTCGGGGGCGACGGCGCCGCTGGCCAGGAGCACCGCCATGAACGAGGCGAGGAACTGCACGGCGTAGAGGCCGAGCACGGTCATGAGCGTGGCCGCGGCAGCGCTCTCCAAGGGATCGGGCTCGGTGGCCGCCTCGTTGAAGCCGACGGCGAAGCCGAGCCAGAACAGGAGGAGGAACGCGACGCTGATCACGGCCCCGACGAGGAGGACCTTCCGGTTCGCCGCTTCGCGCAGCGTCAGGCGCACGACGATCACCGGCCCTCCCCCTCGGCCGAGGCCCCCACCAGGTCGACGAAGACGTCCTCGAGAGAGCGCTGGAGGGGCACGAGCGCTTGCAGACCGTGGCCTTGCGACACGAGGGCGGAGGCCAGAGCCGGCACCGCCGCCACGTCGTCGAGCACGACGAGGGCGGTGTCGCCATCCACGGCCGCGACCCGGCCGAACCCCTCGAGGATCGCGTGCGCAGCGTTGTCGAGGCGTTCCAACGTGACGCGGACCTCTGCGCCCACGGCCACGTCGGCCAGCGCTCCCGAGCTCACGACCCGCCCACGGTCGAGGATGACGACGTGGTCGCAGACCTGCTCCACCTCGCCCAGCAGATGGGAGTTGAGCAGCACGGCGGTGCCACGGTCCCGGAGCGAGCGGATGAGGTCCCGTACCTCCCGGCGCCCGATGGGATCCAGCGCCGACGTCGGTTCGTCGAGGATCACCAGGGCGGGGCGGCCGAGCACCGCCGTCGCGAGCCCCAACCGCTGCTGCATGCCCTTGGAGTAGCCCCCCACGCGGTCGCCCCCGCGGCCGGCCAGCCCGACCAGGCGCAGGGCGTCGGCCAAGGCGCCCGGACGCAGTGCAGCGGGCAGCCCGATCAGGCGAGCGTGAACCTCCAGGACCTGTCGACCGTCGAGCCAGGCCGGGTACTGGAACTGCTCGGGCAGATAGCCGACGGCCCGCCGAGCTGCGGGGTCACCGGCGGGGCGGCCGAGCACCGTGGCGGTGCCTCCGTCCAGGTGGACCATGCCGAGGAGTGACTTGACGATCGTGGTCTTCCCGGCGCCGTTGGGCCCCAGCAGACCGACGACCTGCCCGGGACCCACGTGGAGGTCGACGTCGTCGAGGACCGTGCGGTTGCGATAGGCCTTGCGCAGGCCGGTGGCCGATATGGGGAGGGGTCCGCCGTCACCGCGGACATCACCGGCCGCTTCTTCCGCACTCGTCACGCCCGGGCCGCCATCTGCAGAGCCCGGGTGACGCTGATCCGCCCGCCGACCACCGTGACGCCGTTGGCATCCTGGCGGAGGACCAGCGCCCCGAGGCCGGAGTCGTCGCCGAAGGCGATCGCCGGACGGCCGGCCACCTTGACCTCCTTCCAACCAGGGCCGTCGAGGGGCACGGGCACGGGGATCGTCGACCGCCAGTCGCCGATGGCGGAGAGCTGGCTGCGCAGGTCGGCCGGCAGCTCCTGCCGAGTGAGGAGGAAGGACCGGATCGACTCGAGTGGAGCGCCCTCGGCCCGGATGACCAAGGGTCCACTGCGGCCGACAAGGGCCTCCGGCGGACGGTCGGTGGGGCCGTAGATCGCCCCGATCGCACCGGGCACGTCCACCAGCAGCGCAGCGCCGTCGAGCTCGGCGGGCACGCCGTTGCCGTTCCGCGCCGCGAACACGAGCCGCACGGTGCCGGGCGCCAGGGCGATCACGTGGTCGGGGGCGGCGCCCAGCGTGGGCGCCGTGATGCCCGCCAAGGCCTCGGCCGCGGCGACGTCGGCCACCTCCGCCGGCTCGGACAGGTCGCTCATGTCGATCTCCCCGAGAGCAGCCATGGCCTGGACGCCCTTGTCGTCGAACGACCCTGCCCACGCAGCCATGTCCACGGTGACGGGCTGCAGGCGCTGACCGCGGAAGGCGTCGAGCACCTGGGCGACCGCGCTGTGGCCGGCCGGCGTCACCGCGACACCGAGCACCACCACGGCGGCGGCGCCCGCGAGCGCGACCCGACGGCGGAGCGATGGCCCGCGGCGCCGGAGGGACGCCGCGAGCGGGATGACGGGAGCGAGCGCCGCTTGGCTTCGAACGGCCGCGAGCGCAGCCTCGACGTCGGCGTCGGTGAGCTCGGTGTCGCCGGCAGCGGGCTCGAGCAGGGCGAGTGCCTGCCGCGTGAACCCTGCGTCCGCGGCCACGGAGCGGAGCAGGCCGGTGCACGCGGCGCACCCGTCGAGGTGGGCGTCGAGCGCCGCATCCGCGTGGTCGAGGTGGGCGCGGAGGCTGGTTGAGTCGGCACAATCGATCATCGGGTCATCTCCTCATGGGCTCGTCGGAAGGCGCGCTCGCCGCGGGCGAGCAACACGCCCACCGACCCCTCGGCGACGCCGAGGGCGGTAGCGATCTCGCGGTAGCTGTGGCCGGCGTGTCGGAGCAGCAGGGCCGTCGCCTGTCGCTCGGGCAGCACGCCGAGGGCGGCCCGGCCGCGGTCGCGCTCGTCGGCGACGACGACCTCGTCGCCGGGCTCGTCGGACAGCGTCCGGGCGTCGCGGGCGCCGACGACCTGGGCCCGCACGTCGGCCCGACGGCGGCTGCGCAGCCGGTTCAAGCTGGTGTTGGTGACGACCCTCGAGAGCCAGGCGGTGACCTCGTCGTCGCCCCGCTCCGCCACGGGGCTGGTGCGCAAGGCCAACATGGCCTCCTGAGCGGCGTCCTCGGCTTCTCCTGCGTCCCCGAGGACGCGGCGGGCCAGGCCGACGAGTCGCGGGTAGTTGCGGCGGAAGACCTCGCCGAAGCGGTCGTCTGAGAGTGGGGCCATCACCTGGTCAACACCGCCGAGGCGATGATCCTGACACCCGGGTGCATCGGCTCGTGGCCAGCCGTCAACCAGGCCGACTCCGACCTGCGCCCACGACGACGACGGCGCGCCACTCCAGCTCCTCGGGCGAGAGCTCCGCCAACACCTCACCGACCTCCCGGCGGAGCGCGGGCAGATCGGCGGGACGGGGGGTCGAGGGCATGGAGATCCGGTACCCGACGTAGGCGTCGACGCCCGGCCACGGCACCGGCACGGTGGCGAGGTGGACCCGCGCCTCGACACCGGCCGCATCGAGCAGCCGGGCCACGGCCTCGACCGAGCCCACCCGGGCGTTGAGGCGCTCGAGGACGTCACCCAGCGGCGTACGGCGACGGCCCACCTGGCGCTCGATGGCGGCCAGGACGACCTCCTTCGGGGCGAACGGCTCTTCCGGCCGCAGCCAGGTCGACACGCCGACGACGGGAGCGACCCGAGCCATCTCGGCCACGAGCTCCGCAGGGCGCTCGACGTGATTGATCCCGAACGCACAGGCGGCCGCGACGAAGGCACGACGGCGGAACGGCAGCGCACAGGCGTCCGCTCGCACCCGCCTGCCCGCCGGGTTCTGGGCCAGCTGCTGGTCGGCCGTGTCGAGCGCGATGACGCCAGGGATGGCTCGCCCGAAGGCGCCGCTGCCCGCCGCCACGTCCAGCACGAGTCCACTGTGGACACCCGCCAGGGCCGCCACCTCGTCGACGAGCGGGGTCGCCAACCGCGCGTAGACGAGCCGGTCGGCCCACTCGGCGAATGCGGGGGCAGCCTCGTTGTACGCGTCGCGCAGCTCGGAGTGACCGAGGCTCATGGTGGGCCCACGCGCTCCAGCGCCAGCCGGGCGCGGGCGATCCACCAGTCGAGCAGCGCCCCGAACATGGCCTGGATCTTCGGTGGATAGGCGGAGTCGGTCTTGACCCGGGTGAAGCCCCAACCGAGCTGCGCCAGTGAGCCGATGCACGCCAGGTCGACGGCGTCACGGTCGAGCGGGTGGCCGGAGACCTCTTCGTAGTCCGCGAAGACGTCGTCCGGAGCTCCGCCTATTCGCCAGCTGTTCAGCTGGGCGTACCAGGCGACGTCGACCTCCCTCGGCCCGAAGCCGGTGAGGTCGCCCCAGTCGATGGCGACGAGCTTCGTGGCACCGAGCCCGAGGTTGTCGAGCTTGGCGTCCCCGTGCAGGAGGGTCGAGGGAAACGCCGCCAGCCGTCGACCCAGGGCGTCGGGATCGCGGTGGACATCGGCCACCACCGCGGCGACCTCGTGGCCGGCGTGCTCGGCGAAGAGCTCCCAGTAGTGGGTGATGACGTGGCGATACTCATTGGCTCCCGGGCGATGGTCGGCTGCGTGCAGCGAAGGCGAGAACATCCCGTAGCGGCCACCGATGGAGCACAGCGGCTGCGCAGGCTCCTGGGTTCCGATGTCGTGCAGCTTCGCCAAGCCGGCGAGCAGCCGGCGGGATGTCGCGCGCGTGATCTTCGAGAACTGGGAAAAGAGCTCCTCGGAGGCGTCTCGCATCACCACGACGGTGTGATCCTCATCGCGCACCAGGTCGAGGATCGTGTGGTCCACCACCGGTTCCACGCGAGACAGGAGCCCGCTGGTCCACAGCTGCTCCAAGAGATCCGCCCGGCCGGACACCCGGGTCAGCCAGTCCCCGTCCGGCGACAGGTGCTTGAGCACCAGCCGCCGCCCGTCCGCCAGCTGCACCCGTTCCAGCCTGGCGGCCGAGGCACCGACCGGCCGTCCCTCGCCGAGCGGTTCGCACGAGACCACCTGCAGTGCCGACACACTCGTGATGCCTCTCATCTTCCGAGCCTCCTCCGCCCGATTGCAGCGGCGTTGCAACCCCGAGAGCGGGGGCTGGTCGACCTTCTTTCAGTGGCGCCGCTCCAGTGTCACGACCACCCGCCCTCTGGCGAGGAACAGCCGTCGAAGCTCCGGCGACAAGCGGGCGCCGATGCGGTCGATCGCTCCCTGCGCCGCGGGCGCCGGACCGACCTCGGCCAGGAGCAGGTCCGAGCCGGTGAGCTCGGCCACGGCGGCGGCGCGTTCGTGGCGGCCCAGCCGGGCCAGTGCGAGCGCCTGGTACTTCGGCGAGTGCCCTTGCCGGGCGAGGTCGAACAAGCCCTCGGCCTCCTCCGGCGCCAGCCGGCAGGCCAGCTCCTGCCTTCGCAGCGCGACGCGCCAGTCGTACCCGAAGGCGATGTCCGGGTGGCTGTCGGCCGCGGCGAGAAGGCGGCGGGCGCGATCCTCGTCCCCGATGACGAGGGCGCACTCCGCCTCGCCCAGAGCGGCGTGCCGGGCGGGGTGAGACAGCAGGGCGCCAGCGCCGGCGAGGATGCCGATCGCGGCATCTATGGCCTCCGCGGCCTGGTGGGCGTCGCCCAGCTCCCGCCAGATCCACGAGAGGGTGGTCTGGTGCCGGGCGCGGTACTGCGGGTCGTCGAACTCGTCGAGGCATTCTCCCATTCGTGCGAGCCGGGCCAGAGCGGCGGCGAAGTCGCCCGCATTGGCATAGGCGAGGGCGCCGGTGAACAGCGCAGTCACCATGGGCCGGAAGAGGCCCAACCGGCGACAGTCGTCCGCCCCGGTGTCGGCCAGGCGTCCGGACTGTGCGAAGCGGTCGACGTGAGAGCTCCAGAGGGCTTCTCGGGTGGCCAGCAGAGCGCCCGTGGGAGCGTCGAGGTCGGCGGCATGGGCCTGCGCGAAGGCCTCCTCGGCTCCGGCCAGGTCGCCGTCCGCATGGCGGAGGCATGCGAGGAGCACTCGGGTGCTCGGAGCCGCGGCGGGTGCTTGCGACGCCCGCTCGGCGTAGTCGAAGGCCTGCGCGGACAGCGCCGGAGGCAGGACCGCGCGTCCGTAGTACAACACCCAACCGAGTCGCTCGAGGAGCGACACCTCGAGGCTCTCGGCACCGCAGGCCCGAGCGAGCCCCAGCGCACGCAGGAAGTCTGCGTGAGCGGTGACGTAGTCGCCCAACGCTTCTCGCACGGTGCCCCTCTGGGCAAGGACCTCCGCCGTGAGGAGCGCATCTCCGAGTGCATCGCACGCGTCGAGCGCCTCGTGCAGCAGCCGATCGGCATCGTGGTTGGCGAACGCCGCGCTGGCTCGCGCCGCCGACCGGCACCACCCATCGACGGCCATGCGCCAATCTCCGACCGCGGTGGCGTGGTGGGCCACGGCCTCGGGGTTGTCGGCCAGGAGGGCGATGAGCCTTCGGTGGAGAACCGTCCTCGTCGGCCCCGGCGTCGTCTCGTACAGCACCTCGCGGATCAGGTCGTTGGCGAAGTCGTAAGCCGCGCCACGGTCGGACAGCAGCCGGGCTCGAAGTGCCGCTTCGGCCCAGCTGGCGACTGCGGTGATCGGCTGACCCAACACCTCCGACAGGAGCTCCAGCTCGAAGGTGGAGCCGATGACCGCGGCCGCCCGCAGGAGGTGCTCCACCGCCGGGCCGGCGCGGTGGAGGCGAGCCAGGGTCATGACACGCAGCGACTCGGGCACGTCCCGCGTCGCGTGCCCTCCGTCGGCCGCCCGCAGCTCGCGTAGTGCCTCGACCACGAAGAGCGTGTGGCCCGATGTGCGGGCGAGCACGACTTCGGCCGACCCGGCCACGCCCATGCCGGCCGCCAGCTGCGCCACCGCATCCGGCGGAAGCGGACCGAGGTCGATGCGGTCGATCGGGGGGGCCAGCTGGTCCAGTGCCTCCGTGCTCTCGTCGAGCCGCAGCGTGGGCAGCATGAGCAACGCCTCGGTGGTCAGGCGCGACCCGAGGTAGTGGAGGAGCTCGAGGGTGGAGGCGTTGGCGTTCTGGAGGTCGTCCAGGACGAGGACCGTGGCCTGTTCATCGGCCAGGCGGCGGAGGAAGGTGGTCACCGCGTCGAACACCCTGCGATGTTCGACCTCCGGGCCGGCGGGTTCATGTGCCACCGGACCCGTGATGTCGAACACCTCGGGGACGAGCGCGCCCAGCGGACCTTCACGACCGGCCGCGGCGGCGCGCACGGAGCGAGGCGGCAGCGAGCTCACCGCGCTGCGGATCAGCTCCGCGAAGGGGTTGAGGAAGAGCGATCGTTCGGCCTCGTAGCACCGCACTCGTAGGGTGCGTCCTCCGGTTGACGCAGCCAGGCGGGCGACCTCCTCGGTCAGTCGGGTCTTTCCGATCCCGGCCTCTCCGACGATCACCGCGATGCCGGGTCTGTGGGCGATGGCCCGGGTCCAGGCGGCAGCCAAGGTTGCCATCTCCGTGTGGCGACCTACGAGCGAAGGGTCAGCGGTGGCGACACCTCCGGCCGCCGGAGATCGGTCGGCGCTCCACTGCTCCGGGTCTGCATCGCCGCGCAAGATGGCGACGTAGAGCGCAGCCGTCTCCGGTCCGGGATCCGCGCCGAGCTGGTCGACCAGGTGACTCCGGAGTCGCTCGTACACCACCAGGGCCTCGGCCGGTTCGCCCCTCCGCCAGAAGGAGCGCATCACCGCCCGTTGCGCCTCCTCGTCCAACGGGTCGTCGGCGATTGCGGGGTCGGCTGCGGCGAACGCGGCCTCGGGGTCGTCGAGGGCGAGAGCGGCCGTCCACGCCACCCGGCGGGAGCGCCGGAGCAGGAGACCGGCGCGGCGACGAGCCTGGTCCGCCCAGGGCGCATCTGCCTCCTCCTCCAGCAGCCGAGCCCGACCCAGCAGCGCGATCGCTCGTGAAGCGGTGGCTGAGGCGAGGGCCGGTTCAGCCGCCGCTGCTCTCGCTTCGGCCTGGCTGACCAGGCTGGCCGCGACCGACAGGTCGACCTCGACCTCCGAGCGCGCCAGGGCATATGCGCCACGCCCGCCGGCGATGGCGCCGCTCCCCAGCACACCACGCAGGCGGCTCACCAGCGTGGCCACGGCCTCGTCGGCCCGATCCGGCGGTTCCTTGACCCACACCGCCTCGATGATGCGATCGGTCGAGACGTGGTCCGGGTGCTCGACGGCCAGCAGCTTGAGGAGGGTGCGGGCCTTGCGGCTCCCGATGTCCCGGTCGGCCAGCTCCGTCCGGCCCCGCCGCACGGCGAACCGCCCGAGGAGCTGCACCGCGATCGGAGCCGAGCCGGCACTCCTGGAGGCGCGCTCATCGGACACAGGAGCAGTCTCGCCGTCCGAGCGCCGGCGTGCTGGACGAATCATCTGCAATCGGACTGCAAGGGGCCGGAGGACCATCGCCGCCACACGAAACGTGGGGGAGAGAGCACATGACACGGACTCACACAAGAACGAGGGGCAGCACCCGGAGGCTGCGATCGACCGTCGCCAGGTGGCTTGCGGTTCTCACCGCAGGCACGGTGCTGGCGACGTCAGCCGGGCCGGCCACGGCCGAGTCCCACACCGAGCGCATCCCCGGCTCGACGGCCGACGCCGTCGTGATGTGGAACGGCGTCGTGGGTCAGGCGTCCGTCGCCTGCAACATGAACCCGTTGCACGAGGGCCGGATCTTCACCCTCCTCCACATCGCCATCCACGACGCGCTCAATGCCATCGACCTGCGCTCGGAGCCGTACGCGTTCGCGACGAAGCGGCGACTTCCTGCTGCTTCACCGGACGCGGCCGTGGCCGGCGCCGCCTTCCACACGCTGATGGCTCCGATCTTCGGGCTGCCTGCCGCCTACGCCCGTTGCCTGACGGACGCCGTCGACGCGGCCTACGCCCCTGCCATCGGCGGGATCCCGGCCGGGTGGGCGAAAGACCAGGGGCTCTTGCTCGGGCAGGCGGCTGCGGCCGCCATCCTCGCGGCGCGAACAGGCGACGGGTCCGACACCGAGGTGGCGGGGCCCGACCTGGATCAAGGCACGCGGCCTGGCGAGTACCGGGCCGTCCCCGCCTGCCCGCCGCCGGCTCCGGCGTCGTGCACGACGCCCGCCGGGTTCCAGTTCGCGCCGGACTGGGGCGACGTGGACCCGTTCAGCATCCGGGACAGCTCGCAGTTCGCCCCACGTCGTCCGTACCCGGTCGCCAGCCGGCGCTACGCCGAGGACTACGAGGAGGTTCGGCGACTCGGCGCGATCGACAGCAGCGACCGCACGGCGGACGAGACTCAGACGGCCTACTTCTGGTACGAGAACTCGCCGATGGGGTGGAACCGCATCGCCCGCACCGTGGTGGGATCGGACCCAGGCCTGACCGCTTGGGACGCAGCCAGGTTGTTCGGCGTACTGAACATCGCGATGGCGGACGGCTACATCGGCAACTTCGAGACCAGGCGCGTCTACGACCGGTGGCGCCCAGTGACGGCCATCCGGGAGGGTGATCGCGATGGCAACGCGGACACCGAGGGTGATGCGACGTGGACGCCCCTCCTCAGGACGCCGCCCTTGCCAGGGTTCGACTCGGGCCACAGCCTGGAGGGAGCCGCCGCGGCCGAGGTCATGAAGAGCTTCTTCGGAACCGATCGCATGACGTTCAGCACGTGCAGCATGTCGATGCCCGCCGGCAGCACCTGTGTCGGCGACGCCGCCGTGTACCGAACGTTCGCCAGCTTCTCGGAGGCAGCGCGGGAGAACAGCGCCTCGCGGATCTTCGCCGGCATCCACTTCCGCCAGGAGACGACCGAGGGTGAACGTCATGGACGTCGCATCGCGGACTTCGTCATGCGCGACGTGATGCGCCCCGTGAGCTAGCCGGACCCAGCTCTCACACCGTGCGGCGACCGGGCTCCCCGGCCGCCGCACGGTCGCGTCCGGATGACCACCGCCGGCCCGGGCCCCGAAGCGCCCCGGAGGAAGCGGCCTGCAATGCGACTGCAAGAGCGGGAGTGACCATCGGCCTCACACCGATGCGGGGAGACGCCAAGATGTCACGGAAGCACGAAACAACGGGCCGGAGCCTTCCGAGGCTGCGACCGGAAGCCCGACGATGGCCGGCGGTTCTCACCGCAGCCGCCGGGCTGGCGCTGTACGCCGCGCTTGTGCCCGCCGGGGGTGCGCCTGTGAGCGTGGCGCCCCCCAAGGCGGAGACGGGCGTCGTGAGGATGCCGGCAGCGGTCACCGGTGAGCCAAGGACGGACACCTGCCTGCCGGCGCGTGCCGCGCTCTTCGACGTGAACCCGGGGGACCCTGCCGCGCAGGTCGCAGAGGCCGTCTGGCGTGCCGACGTCGCCGCCGCGCACGAGCTCAGTGCAACACGGCTGCAACCGCCGGAATGACCATCGACGTGACACCAAGCCGGGAGGAACCGATGACACGAGACCACAGGTGGGCAAACGACGGTCGGGACAGGCCTCGACCGACCACCAGAACTTGGGTCGCCGTTCTCGCGGCGTGCACGGCGCTGGCGATGACGGCTGCTCCTGTGGCAGCAGAAGGGCGAACGGGACCCGGCCGAGCGCACGGCTCGCTGGGGCCGAGGGTGACAGAGCTCGCCACGTTCGGGAGCGAGCTGGGCTCGGGTAGCACCATCGGCCCCGACGGTGCCTTGTACGTGACGGACGGGAACGCAGGCAGCGTGCTGCGCATCGATCCGAACACCGGGGACGTCTCGACGTTCGCCGAAGGGCTTCCTCCGCAGGTGTTGGGGATCGGTGGGGCGACCGACGTCGTGTTCCTGGGTCGCACGGCCTACGTGCTGGTGACCATGGTGGGTGGCGATCTCGTGCTGCCAGAC
Source organism: uncultured Acidimicrobiales bacterium (assembly GCA_902805655.1). Taxonomy (GTDB): domain Bacteria; phylum Actinomycetota; class Acidimicrobiia; order Acidimicrobiales; family CADCTF01; genus CADCTF01. The sequence goes on along the minus strand of CADCTF010000092.1, from coordinate 4,690 downwards.
GAGGTCGTCCACTTCGGCGATGCGACGAACGGCATCTACCGCCTCGAGCCCGATGGGACCTTCACGGTGGTAGCCGACATCGGGGCGTGGTCGGTGGCGAACCTTCCGAACACCAGCTACTTCATCACGACTGGAGTCCACTACGCCCTGCAAGCCAGTCGCGGCGCGTTCCTCGTCGTCGATGCACATCACAACCGGGTGCTGCGGGTCACGCGTGGCGGCGAGATCAGTCCGGTCGCCGTCTTCGGCAACGTCGCTCCCACGGGGCTCGACGTCTCCGGCGACAAGCTGTACCTGGCGCATGCCGGCCCGATCCCACACGTCGGGGAGGACGCAAAGGTCGTTGCCGTCCGGCTGCGGTCGGGCGCAGCCACCGAGCTGGCATCGGGCGAGGGCGAGATCGGCCTGGCCGTCGACGTCGAGCTCGGGCCGCACGGGACCCTGTACGCCCTCCTGCAGGGTGACTGGGATCTGCCCGTCACGCCGGAGAACGAAGGCGCACCGGCATCGCCCGACACGGGTGCGCTCATGAGGGTGGAGAGGGACGGCAGCTTCACCACCGTGGTCGGCGGCCTGGACCGGCCGACCTCACTCGAGCTCGTCGGCGACACTGCCTTCGTCGTCACGCTCACCGGCAAGGTCATGAGGATCGACAACTTCTCGCACCGCCCGCTGCGCCACCGCCGTTGAGCTGACGCAAGGGACCGTGCGGCGGCCGGAGCACCGGCCGCCGCACGGTCGCGCCAACTCACCGCCGGCGGATGCGGACGATCTTCTCGGTGCGGTAGCTGGCCACCTTGATGCTCCAGCAGCCGAGGCCACCGACCCGCTCACCGTTGTCGAAGAACGTGGTCATCGGGCCCTCCTGCTGATAGGAGTCGGCTCCGTCCACCTCTTCCACGCTGTCATCGGCCAACACGATCTCGAATGCCATGACGCCTCACCTCCGCAGTCGACGGTACGGCCATGGGCCTGTGGAGCGATAGGGAGATCATGTTGTGGATTGGCTTGGGGATGAGTCGCCGGCCGGTTGCGCCGAGAACGTAGAGTCCGCCGGGTGACCACGGTCGACGTGCCCGATGCGCCAGGCACCTTCGCGGCGTTCCGTGAACGGGAGTTCCGCCTCCTCTGGACCAACACGTTCTTGTTCTCGCTGGTGCAGTCGACCCAGCGGTTCACCTTCGTCTGGCTCGTGCTCGAGCTGGGTCGCGGCGCGAACGCCAGTGGGCTGGTGCTGTTCGCCATGGGGCTTCCCGTGTTCGTGGTGGTCTTGCCCGCCGGCGTGCTGATCGACCGGATGGACCGGCGGCACCTGCTGCTCGGCAGTCAGGCCGGCGCTCTGGTGGTGACGCTCGCCACCGCCTTGCTGGTTGCCGCCGACCGGATCAACCTCCCCATCACGATCGCTCTGGCCACCGCGCTCGGGGCGACCTTGGCGTTCGGTCAGCCGGTGCGCTCCTCGGTGCTCCCCACGTTGGTGCCGAAGGCGCGGCTGATGAACGCCATCGTGCTCACCACCATCGGCATCAACATCTCGATGATCGTGGGGCCCGCCCTGGGTGGAGCAGCCATCGCCCTCTGGGGGCTCGGTGGAGCGTTCGGGCTGCAGGCCGCGATCTACTCGCTCGGCCTGGTGGTGCTGCTCTTCCTGCGGCTGCCCGAGCGGCCGCCGCCGCCCCCGCGCCGACGCATGCGGGCGGACATCGGGGAGGGCCTGACCTTCGTCGGACGCCACCGAGAGATCCGTGCCCTCTTCCTGCTGCTCGCCACCACCGGGCTGTTCATGCTCGGCCCGTACCAGGCGCTGATGCCCCAGATCGCCCGGGACCAGCTCGGCCGGGATGCCCTGGGTGCGAGCCTCCTCTTCGCGTTCCTGGGCGCCGGCATGGGCGCCACCTCGCTGGTGCTGGCTCGATCTCGCGACCTCTCGCACAAGGGAGCCTGGTTCGCCGGGGCGCTCGTCTTCGGCGGCATCGTGCAGGTCGGCCTGGGCCTGTCGACCGTTTACGCCTTGACCGCGGTGCTGATGTTCTTCTGGGGCGTCAGCGGTGGGTTCTTCATGAACCTGAACCAGACGCTCATCCAGACCCATACGCCGCCCGCGGTGATGGGGCGGGTCATGTCGCTGCACACGCTCGCCATGGTCGGGCTCTCGCCGATGGGTGCGTTGGCCGGGGGAGTGGTGGCCGGCGCGGTGGGCGCTCCCGTCACGGTGGCGGGCGCCGGCATGCTGATCGCCGGTGTCGCCGCCATGGTGCTGTTGCGGGTCACCACGCTGCGATCCATGCGCTGATCACAGCGTTGGCCTCCGCTGACGCCTGGGCCTAGTGCCGGGTCAGCAGCAGGAGGCAGATGTCGTCGCGGCGGTTCCCGTCGGCCACGGTGGCAGCGTCCAGGATGGCCGCGGTCATGGCGCCGGGACCGTTGGCTGCGGCCCGCACGATGTCGACCAGGCGCTGGAAGCCGACGTCGATCGCCTCACCCCGACGCTCGACCAGCCCGTCGGTGTAGAGCAACAGCATCTCCCCGCGTTCCAGGACGACGGAGTGCAACGGGCGGAGGTGGTACGGGGCCACGCCGAGCGGCGGGTGGGTCGGCTTCTCCTCCAGCAGGCGCACGCCCCCCGCCGTGTCACGCAGCACGAGCGGGAGGTGGCCGGCGCTGGCCCAGTCGAACCGGCCGTCGTCAGGTGAGTAGATCCCGATGACCGCCGTGGCGAAGGGGGCGGAGAAACCCCGCTCGATCAGCTGGTTGAGGCGCTGGACGATGACCGCCGGCGAGGGGTCGATGATGGCCGCCATCCGCAGGCTGTTGCGCAGCTGACCTACGGCCTCGGCCGCACCGACGCCCTTGCCGGCGACGTCTCCCACGGTGAGCAGCACCCGTCCGTCCGCCAGCGGGAACGCGTCGTAGAAGTCTCCGCCCACGCCGGTGCGCTCCGATGCCGGGAGGTAGCGGGCTGCGATCGAGGCCCCGGGGATGTCCGGGAGCGCAGTCGGCAGGATGGCGGACTGCAGGATCTGCACCGTCCGGTGCTCCTCGCGCAGGCGCTCCTGGCTGCGTTGCAGGGCGAGCTCCACGAACCGCTGGTCGGTCACGTCCTGAACGGTGCCGCGGGTGATGGTGACGCGGCCCGTCGCGTCCGCCGTCGCCTCGCCGGTGATGACGACGTCGCGAACGTCGCCGTCCGGACGGGTGAGGCGCTGCTCCAGCTGGAACCGCGCGCCTTCGGTCGCCGCGTTCAGCACGGCCGCCTCGAACTCGACCCGGCCCTTCGGGCCGAGCAGGTCGCGGAACACCTCGCGGCTGGGGCGGACGGTTGCGGGGTCGAGACCGCAGATCTCGAAGAACTGGTCCGACCACTGCACCGTCTCGGTCTCCGTGTCGCGGAGCCAGCTCCCCACATTGGCGATGCGCTGTGCCTCCGCAAGGGCCTCGCGGTGCCGGAGCGCCTCCTGCTCCCGCTCGACCCGCTGGGTGACGTTCCGGTAGACGATGAAGACCAGATCGCCGATGCGGGTGGCACGCAGGTCGTAGACGCGCGCCCCCGATGCCTGCGACTCCGAGTCGTCGAAGCGATAGGCGTCGAGCACCAGCGGCTCGCCAGTGACGGCCACGTCGAGGTACTGCTGCAGGAGGCCCTGTGCCTGGACCCCCGGCCAGAGCTCCGACAGCAGGCGCCCGATCGGCTGCTGACGCGGGTCGAGCCCGGCGGCGTTGACGTACTCCAACCGGAGGTCGACGATGCCGCCGCTGCTGTCCCGCTCCGGGCGGCACATCATGACGGGATCGATCATGGTGTCGACCGCGACCCGGAAGCTGTCCTCCTTGGTCTTCTGCTCGAGCCGTGTGCGGTGCAGGGCCTGGGCGCACTGCGCGGCAAGCGCCAGCACGAAGCGTCGCTCGTCCTCGTCGAACAGCCGGGCCCGATCGAAGCTGAACCGCAGCGCCCCCACCAGCGAGCCGCCCATCTCGAGCGGCACCGCGCACATCGACACGGTCGTCGCCTCGATGCCGTGCAGCGTAGGGAACCGCGCATGTAGCTCGGCGGGTGACTCCAACCACACCGCCTGACCCGTCCGCAGCGCGTGCGCGGCAGGGAGCTCGGCGTCGGCTGACTCGTGACGCAAACGGTCGACGAGCTCGTCGTCATAACCGACGGTGCCGGTGACGGTGAGCTGATGCGCGTCGTCCACCAGGAGGACGCCGGCGCCCGAGGCCGAGAGGGCGTCAACTCCTTCGTTGAGCACCACGGTCGACACGTCCTCCACGGACGCCGCCGCGGCGAGTGCGACGGACACCGTGTAGAGGCGCACGGCGCGGTCGGATCTGCGGTCGGCCGACGCCACCGATGCGATCTCCTGCAGGAGCCGCTGCTCGAAGGTCATCGGCTCGCCGGGCTCCTCGCCGGCCGCCGCGGCCCGCACCTGGCGGACGAGCTCCTCGACGTACCACCGTCGGAACACCCGTTGCTCCGGCGGGGTCTCCAGCGTGAGCAGGCGCATGGCCCGGCAGTAGGCGTCGACCTCGTCCAGCGCGGCCAGGTACGCCTCGCCCGCCTCCGCCGCCTCGTAAGAAAGGTGGAGCTCGAGCTGGGTGTGGCTGGAGCCGGCGTCGTGCGCGGCGACGGCTTGGCGTTTGATGCCCTCCCGCGCCTCCACGAAGCGGTGGACGACCGTGTCGATCAGCT
>CADCTF010000091.1 GCA_902805655.1 uncultured Acidimicrobiales bacterium | reverse complement strand
CGACCAGACGCGTGAGCTCGTCGGTCCGACGGCCGATGGTGCGGTGGTACCGCGCCACGGTGGCCGCGTCGATCGCCATCCCGTCCTCCAACGCCTCGATCAGGGCCCGGATGTCCGCGAGCGGGGTCCGCAGATCGTGGGACACCCAGCGGACGAGCTCCCGCCTCGACCGGTCGAGCGCCTCCTCGCGCGCCTTGGCCTGGCGCATGCGGTTCGACGTGTCCTCCAGCTCCGCCCGGAGCTCGGCCAGCTCCAGCGCGAGGGGCGGCTCCGCGCCCGCGCCAGGTCCCTCGTCGATCTGTGCAGCGAGCTCGCGAAGGGAGCGGCTGCCCACCTGGAGCCGGTCGCCCAGCACCAGGGCGGCGAGCACACCGACCGGGCCCGCGGCCGCCAGGATCACGACGAGCACACGAAGGTCGTGCGGTGACAGGAACATGACAGCCGCGGCTCCGCCGACGCTGACCAGGATCGCCGCAAGCGGCATCATCGCGACGAGCACGGCCTGCACGCGCAACGAACGCCGCCGCGCCGTCGAGAGGAGGGCGGCACCGACCGAGCTGGCGAGGAGAGCGCCTCCTGAGGCGAGGACGACGATCGTGGCCGTGGCCCCGGGCGACTCGCCGAGCACGAGGGCCAGCAGTGCAGCTGCCGCGAGGGCCACGCTGCCGATGACGAGGGCCTGGCGTGCCCGCATCGGCTCCACTGCCTCGCGTGCCCGCTGACCCGCGACCGGGCCGCTCGGCCCACCCTCGCTCACGCCGGGAGATCGCCCTGGGGCGGGTCGAAGCGGTAGCCCACGGACCAGACGGTCACGAGCATGGCCGGTTGCGAGGGGTCGGCCTCGATCTTCTCCCTCACGTGACGCACGTGGACCGTCACCGTCGACCTGTCACCGATCGAGTAGCCCCACACCCGCTCGAGCAGCTCGTCCCTCCCGAACGCGTGCCCAGGGTTGCGGACGAAGAAGGCGAGCAGGTCGAACTCCCGCGCCGTGAAGGCCACCGGCCGGCCACGGACCGTCACGCGACGCCCGACGACGTCGATCCTGATTGGGCCGGCCACGAGTGCCGCGTCCTCAGGTCGCCCGGGCACGAGGGCGGCCCGCCGCAGGACAGAACCCACGCGCGCCACCAGCTCCCGCGGCGAGAACGGCTTGACCACGTAGTCGTCGGCACCGAGCTGCAGACCGCTCACCCGGTCAGCCTCCGTGGAGCGGGCGGTGAGGAGGATGACGGGGATGTCAGCGGCCCTGAGGTGGCGGAGCAACGCCAGGCCATCCATTCCCGGCATCATCACGTCGACCACCACCAGGTCGGGGTGGAAGCGGGCGGCGGTGGCCAAGCCCTCGCGGCCGTCGACCGCGGCCGCCACCGCGTAGCCGTCCCGCTGCAGGTAGGCGCAGACGACCTCGTTCACCGTCACGTCGTCGTCGACGACGAGCACCCTGCCGCGGCACAGCGGCTCACCGGTCGTCACCACCTCGTCACGATCCCAGATCGGCGGGAGGCCCGCTGTGCCTGCGATCGCGACGCACCGCGGTGGCGAGTGGCGCCCGCAGAGTGGACTCGTGGCGGTAGATCCTGGCCAAGGGCAACCACTGCGCAATCGGTGGTGGCTACGTCGGTGTCGTTGCCGCTGCGCCGGCGCCTCTCATCCGGATACGCACTCGGTGTCGTACAGGACGCCGTGTGTGCCGAGGGCGCCGAGAACGATCGCCCCAGCCGCATCAGCCGCTCCCTAGCTGCTGTCTCGGACGAAGACCTGTGGGCCGCCATCCACCTTGAGCGCTGCATCCATGCGTCCACCAGACGACCGAGGCGGTGATTGCCGGCTCCGAGAGCAAGGACGCACGCCACCTTGGCGGCGGGCCATTGAGCGCTCGTCACGGCGAGTCGAGACGCTCATGGACGGCGGGCACAATCCCGGGCACAAAACTCGGTGATACGGGGTGGACTGGACGACACGCGTAGGTACGGGAGAGACTTCACGCGGAGGAAGTCCCACACCGGAACCGCAGGTCGGAGGCGAGAACCCCCGCCGAAGCGGGGGTTCTCGGTGAGCAGCCCCAACGGGATTCGAACCCGTGTCGCCACCTTGAGAGGGTGGTGTCCTAGGCCTCTAGACGATGGGGCCGTGCTGGTCGAGCCACGCTGTGGCGCCTGGCTCAGCTCGGGGGGGAGGACTCGAACCTCCAACTTCCTGCTCCAGAGGCAGGCGTTCTGCCAATTGAACTACCCCCGATCGGGCTCGGGCGACTCTAGCCGGTGCCCGGTCCGGTCCGCACACGGTCGACGCGCTCGTCGAGGTCCACGAGGCGGCCGAAGCCGATGAGGCGGCCGAGCCCCACCGCCACCGTCTCGCGCCCCAGGTGGCCGAGCTGGGCGGCGAAGCCCTCGGGCGAGCGGTTCGCCGGCGAGGCCTCACCGCGCAGCCCCACCTCGTCGGCGATCTCCTCCGTCCGCAGCGCGTGGTACGGGCTCGAGACAAGCACCACGTCCGTCCTCCCCTCCTCGATGAGGAAGCGTGCGGCGGCGGCCAGGCTCTGCCACGAGTTCGTGCCCGACACCTCCCGGCGGATGTCGCGCTCCGGCACCCCGTGCGCCAGCAGGTAGTCGGCGCTGGCCGAGGCCTCGGTCGTGCGGTCACCGGGCTGGTTGCCGCCGGTGACGACGATGACGTCGGCCACGCCCCGGGCCCGCAGTTCCATGGCATGGTCGAGCCGGGCGGCCAGGATCGGCGACGGCTGGCCGTCGTACTGGGCGGCGCCGAGGACGATGATGGCGTCCGACGTCCCCGCCCCGTCTGTGTTGGCCGCACGCCACACCTGGAAGAAGGTGACCGCCAGGTACACGGTGCCCATCACGGCAGCCACCACCGCCACCCGGACGGCGAGCCGGAGCCAGCGCACGCTCAGGTCCGCCTCACAGGCGGGCGCGGGCCGCACGGAGCCGGTCGAGCGTGCGCTCCCTCCCGAGGACCACCAGCGACTCGAACAGCGGCGGGCCGACGCTGCGCCCCGTCACCGCCGCCCGCACCGGCGCCTGCGCGCGCTTCCGGTTCAGACCCAGCTCGTCCCCGATGGCGAAGAGGGAGTCCTTCAGTGGCTCCCGCTCGTCGGCGACGTGCTCCCAGGGCACCTCGGCCCACGCCTCGAGCACCCGGTCCAGCAGCGGCGCCACCGCCTCGGGCTTGGCGGCACGGGCCCAGTCGTCCTCGTCCACCCGGACGTCGGACAGGAGCAGGAAGTCGACCATCGCCGGCACCTCGGAGAGCACGGCGACCCGCTCCTGCACGAGGGGCGCCATGGCCGCGAAGACCTGCTCGTCGTACGCCTCGGGCGGCCACGGTGCCAGCGGACCGGTCAGCCACGGCTGGCAGCGGGCGGTGAACTCCTCGACCGGCAGCGCCCGGATGGCGTCACCGTTGAACGCCCGGAGCTTGGCCACGTCGAAGAAGCCCGGGCTCTTGCCCACGTCCTCCAGCCGGAACTCGGCGACCATCTCGGCCAGCGTGAAGCGCTCGCGCCCGTCCGGCGGGGACCAGCCGATGAGGGCCAGGTAGTTGAGCATGACCTCCGGCAGGTAGCCCTCGTCCCGGTAGAGCTCGAGGGCCACCGGGTCACGTCGCTTGGACAGCTTCTGGCGCTTCTCGTTGACGATGACCGGCAGGTGGGCGAAGACCGGCGGCGCACCGCCTCCGAGCGCCTCCCACAGCAGCAGGTACTTCGGCGTGGTGGGGAGGTGCTCCTCGGCCCGGATGACGTGGGTGATCCCCATCTCGATGTCGTCGACCACGTTGGCGAGGACGAACATGACCTTGCCGTTCGAGCGGACGACCACGAAGTCCTCGATGCCGGCGTTGGGGAACGCCGGCTCGCCCCGCACCACGTCGACCACCGTGGTCGTGCCCTCGTCCGGCGTGCGGAAGCGCAGCGCGGCGTCGCCACCCGGTCCCTTGCCGAGGTCGCGGCAGTGCCCGTCGTAGCCCGGGGGGCCGCCCCGCTCCCTCGCCCTGGCGTCGACCTCCTCGCGCGCGCAGTCGCACCAGTAGGTCCGGCCGGCGGCCGCCAGCCGCTCGGCCGCCGCCGCGTGGCGGTCGGCCCGCTCCGACTGGCGGTGGCGCTCGTCCCAGTCGAGGCCGACCCACCGCATCGCCTCGTCGATGCCGGTGACCCACTCCTCGCGGTTGCGGGCCTCGTCGGTGTCCTCGATCCGCAGCACGAAGGCGCCGCCCGCCTGGCGGGCGACGACCCAGTTGTACAGCGCCGTCCGCACCCCTCCGACGTGCAGGAAGCCGGTCGGCGACGGGGCGAAGCGGACGCGGACGGGCACGCCCGGAGGCTACCGGAGCACCCCCCACCCGCTGCCCGGCACGCCGTCACCGCAACGCCGGAGCGTGGAGGTCCCGAGGTGGCGCCCCCCGTTCAGTCCTCGTGCAGGCTGAGGGCGACGTCGATGTTCCCGCGGGTGGCGTTCGAGTAGGGGCACACCTCGTGGGCCTTGGCCAGCAGCTCCCGACCCTGCTCGGGGCTGAGGCCCGGGAGCTCACCGACGAGCTCGACCGCCAGGCCGAAGCCGCCGGCGTCGTCGGGGCCGATGCCGACCCTGGCCGTGATGGCCGACTCGGAGACGTCGAGCTTCATCCGGCGGGCGACGAGCTTCAGCGCGGAGTGGAAGCAGGCGGCGTACCCGGCGGCGAAGAGCTGCTCGGGGTTCGTGCCCTCACCGCCGGGGCCGCCCATCTCCTTCGGCACGCTGAGCCTCACGTCGAGGTT
>CADCTF010000090.1 GCA_902805655.1 uncultured Acidimicrobiales bacterium | reverse complement strand
GGGAAACGCCGACGACTTCGGCCTGACCGATGGTGTGAACCGCGGCGTCGTCCGAGCGCACGAGGACGGCATCGTGACGAGCGCCAGCCTCATGGTGCGGGCGGGCGGAGCGGCGGCAGCCGCCTCCTACGCCAGGGCGCACCCCCGGCTCGACGTCGGCCTGCACATCGACCTCGCGGAGTGGGTCTACGGCCCGGACGGATGGGAGCCGGTGTACGAGGTGGTCGACCTCGACGACCCCGAGGCCGCGGCCGCCGAGGTCGAGCGCCAGCTCGATGCGTTCCGCCGCCTCGTGGGCCGGGCGCCGAGCCACCTCGACTCCCACCAGCACCTGCACCGGTCCCCCGGTGTGGCCGGGCCCGTGGAGCGCATCGCCGACCGGCTCGGCCTGCCGCTGCGCGAGGCCGCCGCCGGCATCGGCTACTGCGGTGACTTCCACGGCGAGACCGGCCGTGGTGAGCCGCATGCCGAAGGCATCACCGTGGAGTCGCTGGTGGCGATCATCGAGCGGCTGCCGGCAGGGGTCACCGAGCTCGCCTGCCATCCCGGTGACGGCGAGCCGGCCGACCTGCCGACGAGCTACGGCGCACCGCGTGTGGTCGAGCTCCGTGCCCTGTGCGCCCCCGCCGTCCGGGATGCCGTCGAGCGCAACGGCGTGGTCCTGACCACCTTCGAGCGGGCGTCGGCCCGCCGCGAGGCCAGGGCCGACCCGACCTGATCCGACCCGGGTGTTAGGTTCTCGCCGCTTCGCTCGGCGTGGAAAGGGACGGAGTGGACAAGGTCCTCAAGGTCGTGCCGGTGCTCCTCGTCCTCGGCCTGGTCGGCCTCTTCCTGCTCTGGAGAGCCAGCGACGACGACGGCCAGACGGCGGTCGGCACGGGGACGAGCACCACCGCCACCTCCGACGCCGGTGACGACGACGGTGGCGCGACCTCGACGGAGGCGGGCGGCGGGAGCACGACCTCGTCGTCGTCGACGACGGCCGCGGCGACGACCACCTCGACGTCCACCACCACGTCGACCACCGCTCCGGCCGCGCCCGCTCTCGAGCTGCCTCCCGCCGACCAGGCAGCTCCCCCCATGGAGCCGCTCGGCGTCTACCGGGACGGCAAGCTGACGCTCGGAGGCTCCGTCCCCGACCCCGAGCTCGCCGCCGCCTACCTGCGCCGGGCCGGCGGGGTCATCGGGATGGAGAACGTCACCGTGCAGATGACGCTCGACCCCCGCGTCTCCGGCCAGACGCTGCGCATCGACGTCGACGAGCGGTTCCAGTTCCCCACCGGGTCCACCGCCTTCGACCCCGAGTTCGAGGCGCTCCTCGGCCTCGGTGTGGCCGCCCTCCAGCTCCTCCCCGAGTCCACCCTGGTCGTGACGGGGCACACGGACGACGTCGGCAGCGACGAGGTCAACCAGGCGCTGTCCCAGGCACGGGCGCAGATCGTCGTCGACTTCATGGTCCGCGGCGGCATCCCGCCCGAGCGGGTCGTGGCCAGGGGAGCCGGTGAGTCGGAGCCGATCGCCGACAACGCCACGCCCGAGGGCCGCCAGGCCAACCGCCGGATCGAGGCCACCCTCGAGGGCGTCACGCCCGGGTGACGCCTGGGCACCACACAAAGTAGGTACGACGACCTATTGCGCACGGTCCGTCGTCGTGGTTTATTGGCAGGCCCGGTCGGCACGGCAAGCGAAGTGGCGTGGCGGTCCCAGGCGCTTCGGCGTCAGCGGTTCGGCGGGTCGCGCAACGGAGGTGGGTGCATGTCGGGTGAGCAGGCGCGCTGGTGCCGGGGGGCGAGCGCCGGCCCCGGCGGCCTGACGGTCACGCGGGCGGCACCCGCCGTCCCTCGCCGGGTCGCCGCACAGCACAGGCGCACTCCCGTCCGCAACGCCGACCTGAGCGGCCCAGCCGGCCCGCCGGTGGGACACGGCCGCCGAGTGCGCTTGGCCTCGGTGCCACGGGTGACCGGGCTCCTCGCCGCCGGAGATCTCCTCGCCATCGCAGTCGCAGCGACGGCCGTCCGTCCCGGCTGGGTCGAGCTGGCCTACGCCTTTGGTGCGTTCCTCTCCCTCGCCATCGGTCGCGAGCACCGCAACCGCCTGGCTCTCCGCCTCCTCGACGAGGTCCCCCGACTCGTCGGTCGCCTGCTCCTGCCCCTCCTGGTCGTCGGCTCCGGGGCGGTCGTCACGGAGGTGTCCGCCGCCGTGCTCCGCCAGACGGTGGCGACGGTCGTGCTCGTGCTCGCGGTGCGTGCGGTGAGCTACGCCACCATCCGATCGCAGCGCCGGAAGGGCCGGCTCAGCTCGCCGACGGTCGTGCTCGGCGCCGGCGCCATCGGCCTGGAGCTGGTGGAGATCCTCACCGCGCACCCGGAGTACGGCCTTCGCCCCGTCGGCATCGTCGACGACGTGCCGCGCGGGCCCTTCCCGCCCGTGCTCGGTCAGATCAGCGACCTCCACGACGTCATCGCGTCCAACGACGTCACCCACATGGTCGTCGCCTTCGGTCCGACCCGGGAGAAGGACCTCGTGCGAGTGCTCCGCCAGGCGGTCTCGGACGACGTGAGGGTGTACCTCGTCCCCCGCTTCTTCGAGATCGGTCTCGCGCCGACCGGACCGGAGGTGGAGACGGTGTGGGGAATCCCGCTCTACCGGGTCCGCCAGGCCGCGCTGCGGGAGAGCGCCTTCCGCATCAAGCGGGTGGCGGACGTGGCGCTCTCGGGATCAGCCCTCCTCGTCCTGTCGCCGGTCCTGGCGGTGCTGGCCGTCCTGGTGCGCCTCAGCAGCCCTGGTCCGGTGCTCTTCAAGCAGTGTCGCATCGGTCAGGGTGGCCGCCAGTTCGACGTCTTGAAGTTCCGGACCCTCCGCGAGCAGCGTGCGTCGGACGAGCTCCCGGTCGGAGACGACGCAGACGGCGTGCAGCGCCAGCGCCTCCAGGACGTGCAGCGCCGCGTCACCCCGATCGGGCGGTTCCTCAGGAGGACGTGCCTCGACGAGGTGCCACAGCTCTGGAACATCGTGCGCGGTGACATGTCGCTCGTCGGTCCCCGACCCGAGGAGCGACCGTTCGTCGAGCGCTTCGAGGGGTCCGTCCGGGGCTACGCGGACCGCCACCGCCTCCCCGTGGGGCTCACGGGGCTCGCGCAGGTGCACGGCCTCCGGGGCGACACCTCCATCGAGGTGCGGTCCCGCTTCGACAACTACTACGTGGAGCACTGGTCCCCCTGGCAGGACTTCGTGATCCTCCTCCGGACCCTCGGCGCCGTCGTGCGGCACGACGCCAGCCGGCCGGGAAGTGACGCTCGTCCGTGACGTCCACGACGGCCAACCCCGATCGGCCTGATCGGATCCGGCCGATCCGCACGGAGTCGCACGGCGATGCCACGCACCGCACGGACTGACCAGCACCGCCTGAGGTACCGTTGGCCGATGCGAGCGCCCGAGCCGGTCGGCGATCGCACGTGACGTCGGCCATCGACGTCAGCGCGATCGTCATCGCGTGGAACGTGCGGGACGAGCTGCCAGCGTGCTTCCAGAGCATCCGCGACCACCGCGGCGCGCTCGAGGTGGAGGTGATCTACGTCGACAACGGCAGCACCGACGGGTCGGCCGAGCTGGTGGAGGCAGACTTCCCCGAGGTCATCGTCGTACGACGCCCGACGAACGAGGGGCTGCCCGCCCGGAACCACGGTCTCCGCCTCGCTCGCGGCCGCCATCGCATGTTCCTCGACAGCGACGCGCGTCTCACCGCTGGCGCGCTCCCGGCTGCGGTGGCGTTGCTCGACCGCTGTCCGAACGTCGGCCTCGTCGGACCGCGGCTGGTGTACCCGGACGGCTCGCTGCAGCTCAGCACGCGCCGCTACCCACCACTCGCCCTCCCCCTGCTCCGTCGGCCCCCCCTCGCCAGGTTCTTCGACGACGGCCGGACCGTGAGGCACCACCTCATGGCGGACGATCCCCACGACAGGCGTCGCCGTGTCGAGTACGTGCTCGGGGCGTGTCAGATCTTCCGAGAAGAGGCGCAGCGAGCCGCCGGCGAGCTGCGTCGGGCGCTTTGGTTCGGGCCGGACGACGCGCAGTGGTGCTTCAGCATCCGACTCGCTGGCTACGACGTCGTGTACCTGCCAGAAGCGGTCGTCGTGCACGACTACCGGCGGTCGTCCGCTTCCCGGCCGCTCTCGATGATGGCGCTGCGCCACCTGCGTGGACACCTTCACTTCCAGCGGGTCTGGTGGCGTCACCGGCGACGCCTGATGTCCGAAGGGCGCGAGATGGACAGCGAGGCCTCTGTCAAGGGTGACCAGTGCTGACCGGCGACCAGCTCCTCGCCGCGCTCTGGCGGTGGAGGTACACCGTCGTGCTCACGTTCCTGCTGACGCTGGTCGCCATCGCCGCGGTGACCTACTCGCTGCCGAAGGTGTACGAGTCCTCCGCCTACATCCTCGTCGGCTCGAGGGGTCCGGCCGGCTCCGACTTCGAGGCGACGCAGACGAACCAGGTCGTGTTGAAGACCTACGCCGAGCTCCTGCAGGCCCGCAGCGTCACCACGGAGGTCTCCGAGGCCCTGCCGTTCGAGATGTCACCGGACGAGATCGAGAGCGCCGTGTCGGTGGTCCCGATCTCCCAGAGCCAGCTCGTCCGGATCTCTGCCGAGTCGGGTGACGGCGAGCGCGCCCGCGTCCTCGCAGGCACCTACGCCGACGTCTTCGTCGACCGGGCCGGAGCGCTCTCCGAGGACACCGGCGGCTCCATCAGCGCCACGATCGCCGAGCGGCCGGTGGCGAGCGAGCTCCCGATCCGACCGCAGCCGCGGCTCTACCTGCTCGCCGGGGCGATCCTCTCCG
>CADCTF010000089.1 GCA_902805655.1 uncultured Acidimicrobiales bacterium | reverse complement strand
TGTAGCTGTGCCCGTTGACCCAGCCGATGTCAGCCGTGCACCAGTAGACGTCCGACTCGGGATGGAGGTCGAAGACGTACTTGTGGGTGAAGGCCACCTGGGTGAGGTAGCCGCCGGTGGAGTGCATGATGCCCTTGGGCTTGCCCGTGGTGCCCGAGGTGTACAGCAGGTAGAGCAGATCCTCCGAGCGCATGGGTTCGGGCGGGCACGCCGGGTCGGCCTCTGCGACGAGGTCGTGCCACCAGTGGTCCCGGCCCGGCTGCATCGAGACGTCGCTGCCGGTTCTGCGGACCACCACCACGTGCTCGATCGACGGGCAGTCGGCGGCGGCCTCGTCCGCGTTGGGCTTGAGCAGCGACGGGGCACCACGACGGAAGCCGCCGTCCGCGGTGATCAGCACCTTGGCCTCGGCGTCCTGGATGCGATCGCGGAGCGCCTCGGCCGAGAAGCCTCCGAAGACCACCGAGTGGGGGGCGCCGATGCGGGTGCAGGCCAGCATGGCCACCGCCGCCTCGGGGATCATCGGAAGGTAGATGTTGACGCGATCGCCCTTCTGCACGCCGAGGGCCTTGAGCGCGTTGGCGAACCGCTGCACCTCGTCGAGCAGGTCGGCGTAGGTGATGGTGCGGGTGTCCCCCGGCTCGCCCTCCCAGTGGAAGGCGACCTTGTCGCCGTGGCCGGCCTCGACGTGGCGGTCGACGCAGTTGTACGACACGTTGAGCGTGCCCTCGACGAACCACTCGGCGAAGGGAAGCTTCCACTCGCACACCGTGGTGAAGTCGTCGGACCAGGTGATGAGCTCCCTCGCCTGCCGCGCCCAGAACGCCTCGGAGTCGGCGTCCGCCTCGTCGTACAGCCGGCCGTCACTGACCAGGGATCGCTCCACCGCCTCGGGGGAGGGCGCGAACTTCCGCTCCTCCAGGTAGTAGGCCTCGATCGTCGGCTCAGCCACGCGCGACTCCCCCTCGACTCGTGTGGTCGCCGACTCTACCGATGGCCCGGAAGCCTCAGGCCCGGACCCACTCGAGCACCCGAAAGCCGCCGAGCCCGCCTTCGTCGAGCAGGGCGTCGGCCTCGCCGACACGGCTACGAGCCCGAAGCGCGTCGAGGCCTGGGGCCGCAGCACCGGCGGCCCAGTCGGCCCGCGCCTGGGTCACGAGCGCGTCGATGCCATGTGCTCTCAGGAAGTCGGCCTGAGTCCGGTCCAGCGACGGCGCGGCGATGCGGGCCAGCTGGTCGGGGCACACCTCGCAGGTGATGTCCTGGCGCCCCAGCGCGTCGAGCGGGTGACCGCCCCGGCTACCGCCGCGGTAGGTGCGAACCCACTCGTGCCACGGCCGCCGGGCCAGCTCGGCCGTCGGGGTGGCGTAGTCGATGGCGACGACGCGACCCCGGGCCAGCGCCCTCCGAGCCCGACCGAGCCAGGCCGCCGCCGGGTGCTGCAACGGGATGCGAGCCGACACCTCCACCTCCGGTCCCACCAGCCGATCGGCCTCGTCGGCCAGCGCCGGGTCGGCGGGCACCAGCACCTCCGTGAGTGACGCGTCACCCGTAGCACCGACCCGCACCTCGGCCCACCCGGTGGCAGTGCGCTCGAGCATTCGGAACGCGAGGTTGTCGAGCAGCTCATTGGCCAGGATCACGCCGGACACACGAACGGCCGGCAGATCGGGCAGCGAGGCGAACAACGGTCCCCGACCTGGCGCAGGGCGGGTGCCGTCCTCGTCGTCATCGGGATCGGCGAGGGCCGGGCCGAGCACGAACGCGGCCGGCTCGACGGGCACGTGCTTCGAGTGCTGGTCGCGAAGCGCGTCCGACCGTTCGACCAGCAGGTAGCGCAAGGCGGAGAGGCAACGGGGCCGGGCGGCCACGACCTCCCGGCAGAGAGTGCCCACGCCGGCCCCGGCCTCCACGACGAAGAACGGGTCGGGAGAACCGAGCTCGTCCCACCAGCTGTCGAGGGCCCGGGCCAGAACCGCCCCGAACAGCGGACCGACCTCGGGACTGGTGAGGAAGTCACGACTGCGGCCCGCACCTCGACCGGAGGAGTAGAAGCCGCCCTCGCCGTAGAGCGCTGCCTCGACCAGCTCGTCGAAGGGGACGGTGCCCGACCGGTGGACCCGTTCGAGCAGGTGGGCCTCTACGGGACCAGCGATGCCAGATCTCCCAAGCGCGCGAACGGCTCGGGGTACACGCCCAGGGCGACGACGAGGACGCAGAGGCCGAGGGCGATGCCGAGAGCAGCCGGCACCCGGATGGGCGTGCGGTCACCGTCGGGCACGGGCATCATCCACATCTGCCGGGCGATGTTGGAGTAGTAGAAGAGCGCGACCACCGAGTTCAGGCCGGCGATGATCGCCAGCACGATCGACCAT
The DNA here is from genome assembly GCA_902805655.1 of uncultured Acidimicrobiales bacterium. Classification (GTDB taxonomy): domain Bacteria; phylum Actinomycetota; class Acidimicrobiia; order Acidimicrobiales; family CADCTF01; genus CADCTF01. The sequence continues at coordinate 2,464 of CADCTF010000089.1, read as the reverse complement.
GTCGTGCCGGCGTCGAGCGCCGCCCGGAAGACCACGAACTTGGCGAACCAACCGGCCACGGGCGGGATGCCGGCGAGGGAGAACAGGAAGATCGACATCACCACGGTGAGGCCGGGGGCGTACTGGAAGAGCCCGCCGAACGAGGTGATCTCGCCGGACCGCGTCTTGCGGGCCACGGCCAGGATGACGGAGAACGCACCGAGGTTCATGGCGGCGTAGACGATGAGGTAGACGATGGCGGCGGTCTGGGCCGACTGCAGTGCCTCGGCGTTCTCGCCGGCCACGGCGAAGGGGACGAGGATGTACCCCGCCTGGGCCACCGACGAGTACGCCAGCATGCGGACGATGTTCGTCTGGCGGAGGGCGATGAGGTTGCCGACCGTCATGGTGATGGCCGCCAGGAACCAGAAGAGCGGACGCCAGACGTCCGGCTGGCCGAGGAAGCCGACGAAGACCAGCTGCAGCAGAGCGACGAACCCGGCTGTCTTGGAGGCCACCGACAGGTAGGCCGTGATCGGGGTCGGCGCTCCCTCGTAGGTGTCCGGTGCCCAGAAGTGGAACGGCACGGCCGAGACCTTGAAGGCGAACCCCACGATGATGAAGAAGATCCCGACGGTGACGACGTTGTCGAGCTGTCCCCCCTCGATCTCGGCGAGCCGCTCCTGGATCCGGATGAGCACGGTCGTGCCGGTGGCGCCGAACACGAGCGACATCCCGTAGAGCATCACCCCGCTGGCCAGCACGCCCAGCAGGTAGTACTTCAGGCTCGCTTCGTTGCTCTTCAGGTCCCGCTTGCGCCAGCCGGCCAGCAGGTAGGCGGGAATCGAGAGCAGCTCCAGGGCCACGAAGATGGTGATGAGGTCGCGCGATGAAGCCATGACGACCATGCCGAGCAGCGACGAGAGCAGCAGGAAGTAGTACTCGCCTACGTGGTAGTCGCCCTCCTCGATGTACCGGTTGGACATCAGGATGACGACGTAACCGGTGAGGAGGAACAGGCCCTTGAGCACCAGCGCGAAGTTGTCCGAGACGTAGGCGCCGTCGAACATCGGGCGGAGATCGTCGCCGGTCAAGGCCAGTGTGAGCACCGGCACGAACGCCAACAGGACGCCGGTGCCGGCCACCGTGGGCAGCAGGTACTTCTGCGTCTCGTCGAGGAAGAGGTCGAGCACCAGCACGACGACGAGCACGCCGGTGAGGATGATCTCCGGCGCCAGGGCGTGGTAGTCGAGTGCGGGCGCCGTGAACCGGCTCACCCCCTGAGCGATGAGCAGAGCGTCCATCAGCTGCCGCCGGCGCGGAACACGTCGGCCACCAGCTGGACGGCGTCATCGGTCACGCCGAACATGATCCCCGGCAGGATGCCGAAGAGGACGATGAGGATGAGCAACGGCGTCCATGCGATCCACTCCGACACGTGGACGTCGTGGATGTGGGCGTCCTTGAACTCGTCGGTCGGCGTGCCGAAGGCGGTGCGCTGGTACATCCAGAGGAGGTAGCCGGCGGCGAGCACGGTGCCGATGGCCGCGACCACCATGTAGCCCCGGTACAGCCCCACGGGCAGCCCCTCGGCCGGGCTGTAGGCGGAGAGGATGGCTGGGAACTCACCCCAGAAGCCGGCCAGGCCGGGAAGACCGAGAGAGGCGAACGCACAGAAGCCGAGGATCCAGCCGAGGTGCGGCGCCTGCTTCAGCAGGCCGCCGAGCCGCGACAGCTCACGGGTGTGGAAGCGCTCGTGGATCGAGCCGGCGAGGAAGAACAACATGCCGGTGATGAGTCCGTGGGCCACCATGCCGAACAGGGCGGCGTTGATGCCGTAGTCGGTGAGGGTCGAGATTCCGAGCATCACGTACCCCATGTGGGCCACGGAGGAGAAGGCGATCAGCCGCTTCATGTCCCGCTGGGCGAGGCAGCCGAGAGCTCCGTAGATGATGCCGATGACGGCCAGGCCGCCGATCCACGGAGCCCACTCGATCGCCGCCTCCGGCAGCATCGGCAGCGCGATGCGGATGAAGCCGTACGTACCGAGCTTGAGCAGCACGGCGGCGAGGATGACCGAGCCGACGGTCGGAGCCTCGGTGTGGGCGTCGGGCAGCCAGGTGTGGAACGGGAACATGGGCACCTTGATGGCGAAGCCCATGAAGAGGCCGGCGAAGATCCAGATCTGTACGTCGCGATCGATCATCTGCGGCGCCTGGGCCACGAGCGTCGGGATGTCGAAGGTCTCCCCGCCCAGGAAGTACAGGGCCAGGAAGCTGAGGATCATCAGTGCCGAGCCGAACAAGGTGTAGAGGAAGAACTTGATCGATGCGTATTGCCGGTTCTCTCCGCCCCAGACGCCGATCATGAAGTACATCGGCAGCAGGACCAGCTCGAAGAAGACGAAGAACAGGATGAGGTCCTGGGCGGCGAAGGTGCCGTTCATGCCGGTCTCCAGGACCAGCATGAGGATGAGGAACGCCTT
>CADCTF010000088.1 GCA_902805655.1 uncultured Acidimicrobiales bacterium | reverse complement strand
AAAGAGGCGGTTCGAGAAGGTGCAGACGAACGCGCCACCGGGCCGGAGCACCCGGCCTACCTCACGGAACACCGGCACGGGTTGCACGAGGTAGTCGACCGAGACGCAGCAGACCACCGCGTCGAACGACTCGTCGCCGAAGGGCAGCACCGGGTCGGCGTTCAGGTCGTGCACGACGGTGGCCGCCGCGGCCGGGTTGGCGGCCAGCTCGTCCGCGTTCATCCCGAGCACCGTCAGGCGGGCGGGCGGCGTGCGGAAGTGCGACACCCATGAACCCATGAGGTCGAGGACATCGCCGTCGATGGCCAGCTCCTCGTACAGCGCGCCGACCGCGGCGATGGCCGCGTCGTCGATGTGGGTGACGAAGCGGGGCGACTCGTAGAACGCCGCATCCGGCGTGTTGTCGGCGCGGTCGAAGAAGCCGGGTGGGAACGGGTCGGCGGTCAGCGGAACGCCAGCCGGCGCTGCACGGGCTGCGTGCCGACGCCCGTCTGGAAGGTGAAGTTGGCCGTATCGTCGGTGAACCGGCCTTCGACGGCCCGGCAGTACGTCTGGAGGGTGCCGTCCATCGGGATGTTGTCGATGGCGGTGAGCAGCATCGGCGCCTCGACCACCGAGAACGCCTGCGAGCCCGGAACGGCGTTGACGGCAAGCAGCCCAGGGGTGTCGGGCGGCAGGCGCAGCCGGGTGCGCAGTGCCCGGGCCTCGGCCGGTGTGTCGGGGATGAGGAACCCGAAGCCGGCCCAGCCGGGAGACCTGCGCTTCTGCAGCTCGGGGATGATCTCCTTCACGCGGTCGACGCCGATCGCGTAGTTCTGGTTCTCGCCCCCACCGCCGTAGGTGTTCACGCCGACCAGCTTTCGGTCGGTTCCCACGAGCGGCCCACCGGAGTTGCCCGGGTTGATCGCCGCGTCGGTCTGGACGACGTTGCGATACACGGGGGCCCCGGGGATGGGCCGGTCCACGCGGGTACGGGTGCTGGCGACGATGCCTTCGGCCGCCTGCAGCTCGGAGGCGATGGATGCGTTGTTCGGATACCCGAGCGCCACCACGCGGGCGCCCTGGTCCAGGTCGCCCTGCGAGCCGAGCTCGAGATCCTTCAGCCCATTGGTGTTCTGCACCTCGAGCAGGGCCAGGTCGTCGCACGGGGCGACCCCGACGAGGTTGGCGTCACGGTCCTGGCCGTTGACCCGCACGGTCCACTTCGTGCCGGTTTCCACCACGTGTGCGTTGGTGACGACGAGGCCACGGTCGGCGTCGTACACCCAACCGGTGCCCCGGCCCAGGCTCTCCTGCCCCGACAGAGTGACCACGTCGACGACCGACGGCTCGACGTCCTTCACAATGGCCGCAGTGGACGTGTCATCGCCGCCGAAGCCGTCGGTGACGAGCAGCGCGATGAGGACCAGCACGAGCAGCAGCACGAGTCCACCGGTGACCGTCGCGATGAGCGTCGACCGCTTGACCGAACGGCGAAGCTCCACCCGCTCCATGGCCGAGGGAGTGATGGGCACCGCAGCGGTGGGGTCGGTGCTGCCTGCCTTCGGCGCCGGTGGCGTGCGGGTTCCGGCGGCCGCAGCGCCGATGCCATCCGCGATGTGGGTGCCCCGGTCGAAGGTGGTGAGCGCCACCGGCTCGTTACGGGAGACGGTCAGCTCGGTGCGACCGATGCGGATGGTCTCGCCTCCCTCGAGCACGGTGGGCTGCGAGATGCGTGCGCCGTCGACGAACGTGCCGTTGGTGGCGCCGAGATCCCGAACCACGAGGCCGCCCGTCTCGAGCGTCTCGATGCGGGCGTGGTGCCGAGAGGTGCGCTCGTCGTCGAGCGTCAGGTCGCAGCCGTCGTCCCGGCCGATCAGGAACTGACGGTTCCTGATCTCCAACGTCTCACCGCGCCGGTCGCCCGACTCGATCTTCAACCACATGGTGTCATCGCTCCTGTCAACAACCGGTCTGAACGCTCTGCTTCGGGCTCATCATTGGCACTGTGCGGCGGTCGTGATGGTGATGTAGGCGGTGCCCGTTCCGATGCCGCCCCTTCCGTCCGAGACGGTGTAAGCGAAGTTGTCGACGGTTCCGGCCGCATAGCCGGCAGGGGTGTAGTAGCGCACGACCTGGCGCCGATCGCTCAGGGAGGGGGGCGGTGCCGTGATCTCGGTCGCCCCGCCGTAGTAAGAGCGTGCGACCGACACCACGGTGAGTGTGTCGCCGTCGGGATCGAAGTCGTTGTCCAGCACAGCGACGTAGCGGCTGTAGCCCGGTATGGAGCACTGCGAGTCGTCGCGCATCTCCGGTGCTCGGTTGGGCGCAGGCGGCGGCTGCGTCACAGGAGCGGCCGTGACCGGGGGCTGCGTGACGGGTGCGGCGGTGACCGGCGGCTGCGTCACGGGCGGCCGCGTCACCGGCGGCGAGGTGACGACGGGGGCCACGACCGGGGGGGTGACGACCGGCTCCGGCTCCGGCTCCGGGTCGGGGACCATCTCCGGCGCGGTCGCGGGTACCTCGGGCGCGGTGGTCGTCGTCTCGGGTGCGGGACCGGGACGGGTGCCCGTCTGGTCGGCAGTGAGTGCGATGTCGTCTCCGTCGCCTCGACGGTTGGCGAGGGCCACACCGACCAGGGTGAGCACCACCAGCACCGCCGCCGCAGCCACCACCAGCCGGCGGTTCTGGGCGAGCAGGCGAGGACCGGCGTCGAGGGGGCGCTGGTTCGAGCCGGGGCGAACGGGCGGCCTGTCGTCGGTGTCGGTCGTCTGGATGGGTCTGGCGGCGGCGGCGACGCTCGCAGGAGCGAAGACTGTCTCTGGCTTGGGAGGCCCCCCACCGTCTTCAGTCGAGCCGGCCGCATGCACCGGAGCTGCGATCGAGGTGCCGACGACGGTGCCTGCGTCGACGATGGCCACCGGTGATGTCGTGTCGCTCGCGGTCGTCGCCCCGGGCAGCGTGGCTCCGAGGGCGACCGCCAGCTTGGGATCGCCGCGACGCGAGACGCGCACACCGGGGAACGCCGCTTCGATGCGATCGCGCACCAGCGGCATGCGGCTGGCCCCGCCCACCAGGTAGATGGCGGCCAGGTCGCCCTCGGCGACGCCGGCATCGGCGATGTTGCGGCGCAGCAGGTCGATCGTCTCGTCGACGTGGACGCCGACGAGTGCCTCCAGCTCCGCCCGCTCGACCCGGATCTGGCGCATCCCGGTGGGCAGGGACACCAGCACCTCGGCGTCCTGGCGGTCGGAGAGCACCTCCTTGGCCGCCCGGGCCTCCGAGCGGAGGCTGGCCGCAGCCCGCCGCCACCCGACGTCGTCGTCGGTCACCAGCCGTCGCTGCGACTCCTCGTCGAGCTTGGCGGCCACGGAGCCGGCCAGGAGCTCGTCGAAGAGCTCACCCCCGAGGCGCGGGTCACCGCCCGGTCGGCCCACGATGTCGAAGCCACCGGCCCCTCGCTGCAGCACCGCCGTGTCGAACGTGCCGCCGCCCAGGTCGTACACGGCGACATACCGGTCACCGTCGACTTCGGCCTCACTGGCGTAGAGGGCGGCCGCCGCCACCGGCTCGGGCACGAGGACGACGGTCTCCATGCCCGCCAGGGCGGCCGCCCGGCGCAGCTCGGCCATGCGGGGCCGTCCCCACGTGGCCGGGTGGGTGAGGCGCACCTCGTCGGGCGGCGTGCCCTGACGCTGCAGCGCCTCGGCGTACACGTGGCCGAGGAGGGCAGCGACCAGATCGACGATGGCGTGCGCCCGGCCGGCGAGGATGACCGGCGCCGGCTCACCGACCCGGCGCTTGGGCTCCCGAAGGACACTGCGGGGGCGGCTGGTGCTGAGCGACTCAGCGGACGACCCGACCGACACGGTGCCGTCGTCGTCGACCAGCACCACCGACGGCACCCGCATCCGTCCGCCGATCTCCAGTGGCTCGGGCCGCTCGCCGACGCGGATGGCGGCTGCGGTGTAGGTCGTCCCGAAGTCGACCGCCAGCACCCAGCCCATCTGCCTCTTTCTGTGACCGAGCGACGCCCGAGCGTACCCCGCCCCCTCCGGCCCCAGGTAGGCGGACGATGCGGACGATTGGGACGCAGGCCACCACTTCATGCCAGGAACGACGGGCCGGTCGAGCGAAAGGTTCCCGGAATATCAGAGGTTCGCCTTTTCGAGGCCTCCTTCCTCCCACATGCGCTCGAACGTGCGGGCGAGGACGAGGGCAGGCTCCTGGGAGCTGTACGGCAGGCGCTCGGCGATCCTCCGCCAGCGCTCGGCGCCGGCGAGCGCCGCCTGACTGCGCTCCGCACCCGACGCTCCTGGCGGGAGCCCCAGGCGACGGTCGCGGTCGGGGTCGAGCAGCATGCGCCGGGCCTCATCACGCGCTGTGTCGCTCAGCAACACGCCGCCCGCAAGGATCGAGCGCAGCACCGCAAGCTCGGCCAGCTCGGGGATGGCCAGCTCGAGTCTCTCGACGGCATCGCGCACCGCCTCGACGGCCGGGTCGGCCGCATGGGTGGACAGTGCGCGGCGCAGCACCGCTACCGCCACGTCGGCCTGCAGCAGCCGGCGGCGGGACAGGACGAACCGGTCGAGCACCTGCCACACCTCGCCGAGCGACAGCGCGGGGAGCCACCCCGTGGTGCCCGCTGCACCGATGGCGCCGAGCTCGCTGCGAAGCGGGGATCGACCGGTCGGGGCGTCCTGCAGCGGTGACGCCAGCGGCAGGACGGTAGCGAGCGTCTCGGTGACCCGTCGGTCGGCTCGCAGAGGCGCCGCTGCGTCGGGCTCATCTTCCTGCTGCAGCACCACGCCGACGGCCACGATCGGGCCTGCTCCACGGCTCTTCGACAGGCTCTTCTCGAGTGCCCTCGCGTAGTCGACGGCCAGCTCGGGCTCGCGAGGCAGCATCATGATGACGGCGTCGGCGGTGTTGGGAGGCAGCGTCGGGCCGTCGAGCATCAGCAGCCGCTCGATCTCGACGCCGGCGCGGGTGGTGAGGCGGTCGGCCAGGTCGTCCACCACTGTCTCGGCAGTCCCGACGAGGGCCAGGCGAACCGCACCACTCAGAGCCGCCTCCGCCTGCTGCACGGCTCCCGCGAGGGGGCTGGGGGACAGGTGGGCCAGCAGCCGTCGATTGGCCTGCTCCACGTGCCGGGTCGGCCCCTTGTCTCCGTCCACATGGGCGGGGGCCTCCAGCAAGCTGCCGGGGCTCAGGGCGGCAGTCAGGGCATCAGCCCACTCCAGCGCAGAGGCGAAGCGATCGGCCGGCTCGAAGGCAAGCCCCCGCTGCACCACGTCGCTCAGGGCCTGCGGCACGTCCTCCCGCACGGCGGCGAGAGGCACCAGGGCGTCCGCCCGGCCACGTTGTCGGACGCTGTCGAGGGTCTGGTCGGCGAACGGCGGCGTGCCGGCCAACAGCTCGTAGAGGATCGCGTTGGCGGCGTAGACGTCGGCCCGCTCGTCGGCCTGGCCCGCACGAGCCGGGTCGCCCTGCTCGGGAGCCATGTAGGCCGGCGTGCCGGCCAGCACGGTGCCGGCGGCAGCCGAGCCCAACCGGCGGGCCAGGCCGAAGTCGGCGAGCATCACCCGCTCGCTCGGCGCGGCCGCGCGTGCCGATCGGCCACCCGGCAGCGATTGGAAGAGGATGTTGGACGGCTTGAGGTCGCGGTGCACGATGCCCAGGTCGTGGGCCACGGTGAGGCACTCGGCGATCTCCCGGGCCATGGCCACCGCCTCCACGACGGTGTACGCGGATTCCCGCTGCTGCCGCGCCTTCACCCGCTCGTAGAGAGTGCCGCCGTCCGCATAGTCCATGACGAAGAAGGGACGTCCGTCCGACTCGTCCACCAGGTGCACCCGGACGATGCGGTCGTGCTGGGCCCGCCAGAGGATCCGCGCCTCCTGCAGGAAGCGGCGCTTGATGTCCTCATCGAGGCTCCAGTTGTCGGCGAGGATCTTGAGCGCGACATGCCCGTCCAGGCCGGGGTCGTACGCCAGCCAAACCGTGGCGAAGCTCCCCGTACCCAGCGGACGCTCGACCTGGTAGCGCCCGATCTGCTTCGAAGATGCCATGGGGCCGGCCGCGCCTCCGGTGACTTCGGTCTGGGCTGCCGACGGTACCACTGCCCCCTCTCTCGCCCCCTCGAGGGGACCACGCCGCCGCGGCGGCCGGTACCATCCGCGAGATGGCCACGTCACCGGATGCGGCCGAGGACCTGCGGCTGGCCCGGGCTGCGGTCGCCGGGGATGCCCGGGCGCTCGATGCGCTGCTCGCCCGGCACTACGACCGCGTGCACCTGATCTGCCGCCGGGTGCTCCGCGACCCGCAGGACGCGGCGGACGCCAGGCAGGAGGCAATGTTGTCGATCTCCCGCAACATCCGGTCCTTCGAAGGGCGCAATGACTTCGGCGCCTGGGTGTACCGCATCGCCACCAACGCGGCGATCGACCTGCACCGCCGGGCGTACCGTCGGGAGGAGACCACCGACCGGCTGTCCCAGATCGTGAACCCGTCGAGCGGGACGTCGACCGTGGTGCGGACCCGCCTCGATGTGGACGCGGCGTTGGCCGAGCTGCCGGACGAGTACCGCGAGGCGGTCGTGCTGCGCGAGATCGGCGACCTCGAGTACGCCGACATCGCCACCATCCTCGAGATCCCGGTCGGCACCGTGCGGTCGCGCATCGCTCGAGGCCGCGAGATGCTCGCTCAGATTCTCTCCGACTGATCGCACGCGAAGGCACCGCCCGGGTGGGCGGCGCCTTCTGCTGTTGGTTCGAGCGCCCGCTGTGGGCTGGGATCAGAGCGCCTGCACCGCCGTGAAGAGGGCTTGGGCGGTGGCTCCCTGGTAGGGCCCGTACATCTGCGGCGAGGTGTTGGAGCCGGAGCTGGTCACGCTGGTGACGTAGCCGAGGCCGTTGGCCTGCACGCCGATCAGCCATGGGCCACCGCTCGAGCCGCCCGTCATGTCGCAGCCGGCGCCGATCTGGCTGGCGGTGCGGCCGTCGATCGTCTCCACCACAGCCGTCCGGTTGACGCAGGCGTACATGACCGAACCGTTGAAGGGCTTCTCGCCGGGGTAGCCGACCTGCAGGAACTGCTGTTCAGTCGACTGGTTGAAGACGATGCCCTGGCTGGTGCCGACGGCCTGCATGAGGGTGCGCCCGGCGGCGTTGGTGCCCACGATGCCGGCCCCGAAGTCCTCGGTGAAGGGGCCCGAGTCGCTGCCGTTCTGCATCCACTGGGTGGTGCTCCAGAGGTCACGGGCGGGGAACTGTCCGTAGGGCGCCTGGCCGTTGTGGTACGCCGGAACGAACCGCCAGTTCGAGCGATGGAAGTCCGCTCCCTTGCCGCCGTGGACACAGTGACCAGCCGTCCACACCACGCTCTGATTGGCCGCCTTGACGACCGTGCCCGAGCAGAAGTTGGTCTTACCCGTGCTCGGGTTCGTCCAGAAGATGCGGCCGGTGGTACGAGTCACGACGTTGGTCTGGTCGGTGCCCCACAGCTGCCGGGTGTAGGCCCACGACCGGGCCGTGCTCGCGGCGGGTGCCGTTGCGGCCGGGGTGGTGGTGACAGGAGCCGCAGGAGTGACCCGGGCCGGAGCCGTCGGAGCGGCGGGCGCCGGCACGGGCGTGCGACTCTGGTCGCAGTAGCCAGGACCGCCGGGGCCGACGCCGATCGGGCTCTGCTCGCAGCTCGGAGCGGACGGGCGACCAAGCAGGCGCGGACCCTGACCGGCCGGCTCGGCCGCCCCCACCGGCGCATCGAGCAGCCGGCCCTTGGGTGCGGCGTCGGCATCGAGGTGTGCCGGCACGGCCCGCATCATCTGCTCGGCGCTGAAGTCCTTGCCGTCATCGGCGAGGCGGCCGGAGCCGCCGACGCCTTCGCTGTCGGAGGCCGCTTCGAGCCATGCGGGCCGGGTGCTGGCCAGGCGGGTGCCGCCCTCCGTCGCCTCCGCCGCGGCGCCCGATCCGAACGACGCGGCTGCGGCGCCGCTGGTGCTGGATGACCGCTCCTCGCCGCTGGCGCCGGTGAGGGCGCCTGTGGCGGGCACGGCGACGGCGAGGCTGAGCACCGCCACCGCAGCGCCCTTGACGATCCTGTTGGTGAAGAACTCTGCAGCGGTCTTGCGGGGGCTGGTCATCTCGGTCTCCTCGTAGCGGGTTCAACCGAGACGACGGGGAGGCCGGCGTGAAAGTTCCAGCGACCGCAGATTTCCTGCGCCGGTGTCGTTGGACCGTCGCACGTCCCGCACCTCCTCGCGCACAGCCGCGACCCGCGGCCGACGATCCGCGCGGCTGCGGTCAACGGCCTTGCTCCGCCGGCCGCAGCGCCACAGGATGGGCTCGATTCGCATGACGGGGTGGCGGTGGACGTGAACAGGATCACTGCAGGGGGTGCCCTCCGCATCGCGGGGTCGGCGGCCCTGATCGTCGCGATCTTCTGGTTCGTCCTGCCGCAGGTGGCCGACGTGTCCGACGTCTGGCGCCAGGTGCGGATGATGACGCCGCTGGAGCTGGGGAGCCTCGTGCTGGCGTCGGCGTGGAACCTGCTGACCTACTGGATCCTGCTCGTGGCGGCGACGCCGGGACTGCGCTACGGCCAGGCGATGGTGCTCAGCGCCTCGACCACCGCCGTGAGCAACACGGTGCCCGGCGGCAGCGCTGTCGCCGTCGGCCTCACCTACAGCATGCTGTCCTCCTGGGGCTTCTCCAGGTCACGCAGCACCCTGTCGGTGATGGTCAGCGGCATCTGGAACAGCTTCGCCAAGCTCGGGCTCCCGATCCTGGCCCTGGCACTCCTCGCCTTGCAGGGCGAGGCGAGCGCCGGCCGGGTCGCCGCCGGGCTCGCCGGGTTGGCGGCGCTCGTGGCATCGGTGGCGGTGTTCGCCATGATCCTGCGGCGGGAGTCCTTCGCCCGTAGGGCCGGCGACGCCGGAGCCCGTCTCTTCTCCCGCCTGCTGCGGCTGGCCCGCCGGCCAGAAGCGCGCGGTTGGGGCGACGCCACGGCGAAGTTCCGCTCGCGGGTCATCGTGCTCGTGGAGCAGCGATGGCTGCGCCTGACCGTGGCCACGATCGTCGGCCACCTCTCGCTCTTCGCAGTGCTCCTGCTGGCGCTCCGCCACGTCGGCGTGGCCGAGCGGGAAGTCTCTACGGCCGAGGCCCTGGCCGTGTTCGCCTTCGTCCGCCTCATCACCGCCATCCCCATCACGCCGGGAGGCCTCGGGCTGGTCGAGCTCGGGCTGGCCGCCGGGCTCTCGGCCGCCGGCGGGGTGGAGGCCGAGGTGGTCGCGGCCGTGCTCGTCTTCCGGCTGCTGACCTTCGTGCTGCCAATCCCGCTCGGCATCGGGACCTACCTGTTCTGGAGGCGCAACCGGTCGTGGCGTGATTCGGCGCCGCCCTTGGTGACGGTGGCCACGTGACGCCCCACCCGGAGGTCGCCGTCGTCCGTCGCCTGCAGGACGCCCTGCTGCTCGGCGGCGGACTGCTGGTACTGGCGCTCGCCGCTCTGCCCGTGGTTCCTGGGTCCGTGCCGGAGCTCGAGCGGGGGGCGTTCCGCGCCGTCAACGACGGGCCGTCGCTGCCGTTCCCACCTGTGTGGGCCGTGATGCAGCTCGGCATGGCCGCGGCCATCCCGGCCGCCGGCCTGCTGGCCTTGGTGTCCCGGCGTCCGCGACTGGCCGCTTCTATGGTGGCCGCCGGCGCGCTGGCTTACGGCGGGGGGAAGCTGGTGAAGCGGGTGGTCGAGCGCGGGCGTCCCGGCGCGCTGCTCGACGACGTCCGCATCCAGGGCGCCGCGTCCCACGGTCTCGGCTTCGTGTCCGGCCACGCCGCGGTGGCCGCCGCCCTCGCCATGGTGGCCTGTGCCTACCTGCGGGGCTGGGCCCGGTGGGTCGTGATTGCGCTGGCGGCCGCCGTGGCCATCGCCAGGGTCTACGTGGGGGCTCACCTTCCTCTCGACGTGGTGGGCGGAGCCGGCCTCGGAGTCGCGGCCGGCGCGCTGGCTCGCCTGGTGGCGGGAAGGCCGGTGCCGTGCTCCTGAACCATCGGCGGGCCCTGCGGCTGGTGGGCGCCCTGCTGGCGCTGACCGCCCTTGTCTTCCTGCTCGTGGCTTGGGATGTGACCCGCGGCCCGGTGCAGCGGGTGGACGACGCCGTCCTCGATGTCATGGTGTCCCTCCGGGTGGCGCCGGTGGTCTGGGTGTGCGAGGCGCTCTCCGTCGCCGGCGGCGTCTGGGTGAACTGGCCGCTCCGGGTGGTGGCCGTCGTGGCCCTGCTGTGGCGCCGCCGGTTCCTGCAAGCGTCGGCCTTCGTCCTCGCGGTGGCCACGTCCGAGGCGCTCATCGGGACGCTGAAGACGCTCTACGCCCGCCCCCGGCCGCTCGGTTCGCTGGTGGAGACCACGAGCTTCTCGTTCCAGTCCGGGCACGCCATCGCCGGCGCGGTCACGGCCGTGGGCCTGGTTCTCGTGCTGCTGCCGCCCGGCCGTGCCCGGTGGGCGTGGGAGCTGCGGGCGGCCGCCTTCGCGGTGGCGATGTCGTTCAGCCGGGTGTACCTCGGCGCGCACTGGCTGACCGACGTGGTCGCCGGTGGGCTGCTCGGCACCAGCATCGCGATCGGGTGGCCGGCGGTGCTGCAGGAGGCCCGGGTCCGGGTGCAACGGCGCCGGCTCCGGGAGGCCGTGGGATGAGACCGTCCCTGCGTGCGGCCGCCGGCGTCGTCGGGCTGGCGATGGCCACCTTGCCCGTGCAGCGCGACCGGGTCGGGCGACGTGAGGCCGGCGTGTTCACATCGGTGAACTCCCTGCCCGACGGGCTCCACGCTCCGGCTTGGGTCGTGATGCAGTGCGGCGCCCTCGGCACGGCTGCGGCCGCCGGCACGGTCGCTTGGCGGCTAGGGGAGCGACGGCTGGGCGCGCAGCTCACGGCGGCCGGCGGCATGTCGTGGGCCTTGTCGAAGGTGGTGAAGCAGGTCGTGCGACGCGACCGGCCCGCGCTGTTGCTACCCGGGGTGTCGGTGCGAGGCTCGGCGGCCACGGGGCGGGGCTACCTGTCGGGTCATGCCGGGGTGGCCACCGCCCTGGCCGTCACGGTCGTGTCCCGCGTCGGCGTGCGGCGGGGCGCGCCCGCGCTCGCGGTTGCCGGTCTGGTGGGCCTGACCCGCATCTACGTCGGCGCCCACCTCCCGCTCGACGTGGCCGGCGGCGTCGCGCTCGGGCTGCTCGTCGAGGGCGGGGTCACCCACGTCGCCGAAGGCGCCACCCGGTGACCGGCGCCTACCGGTCAGCGGCCCGCCAGCCCGTGGTGCCGGAGCCAATCGCGTGCCACGTCGGCCTCCGAACGGCCGTGGAGGTCGACAGAGGCGTTCAGGTGGCTCAGCTCCGCGGTGCTCAAGGCCACGCTCACCGCATCGAGCACCGCCGGCAGGCGGTCACCCCAGCGCTCGATCGCCGCCCGACGCAACACCGGCACCACGTTGTCCGCCGGCTGGAGCCCGAGGTCGTCAGCCAGAAGCACGAACCGCTTCGGGCCGACGTGCGGGTTGGTGGTGAACAGCAGCGCGACGTCGACCTCGTTGCCTTCCAGCGCGCCCACAGTGGCCGGACCCGAGGCGTCGAGCACCCGGACAGCCTTGAAGCGCAGGCCGTACAGGCTCTGCAGGCCGCCCAGGCAGAAAGGCCGCTCGGCGCACTCGGGCGCGCCGCCGAAGACCAGCCCGCGGGCGTGCGGCACCAGATCGCTGACCTTGGTCAGGGCCAACCGGTTGGCCGTGCTGCTGGTGACCGCCACCGCGTTCTGGTTCTGGGCGGGCGCCATGGCCAACACGTCGAGGTCGCGGGCGGCGAGGGCCTGGCGGAGGAGCTCGTGGTTGGTCGAGGCGTCGGCGGTGGCCCGGCCGGCGCGGCGGTTCACGAACTCGAGCGCACTGCCCGTGTACTCCGGCACGAGGTCGACGACGTCTTGTTCCAGAGCGGGTTGCAGGATCTCGCGGGAGGCCAGGGGACCGACGCGGCGCACGGGCACGCCGGCACCCTCGAGGGACTGCGCGTAGAGCTCGGCCAGGATGCGGCTCTCGGTGAAGTCGAACGAAGCGATCCGCACGGCACCTTCGGGCCCGCCGCCGGTCGGGCTTCCGGCGGGTGCGCCTGCGCACGCAGCCAGAAGGGTCAGGAGCGCGACAGCGATGGCTGAGATCCTCGAGCCAGCGCGGTCGGCGAACGGGCGCACGCCGTCATCATCCACCCCTCGGCTCCCCGTGGCGAGCGGCGGCGGCCGCCGGCGCCGGCCGTCGGGCGAGCGCCCACCCCTGCCCCATGACCTCAGCAGGTCCGGTCGGTGGTGGGCGTGGGCGGCGTGCGGGGTGCTGGCCGTCTGGCTCACGATCGCCTTCACCGGGCTCGGACCCGCCGTGGATCGAGTCGACCTGGTGATCCTGCGGTGGATCGTCGGCCTGCGTCGGGAGCCGCTCACCGATGTGGCCGTGGCCCTGCAGGCCGTCACCGAGGACCGGGTGATCCTCCTGCTGCGCTGGGCGGCTCTGCTGCCCGCGCTCTGGTACCGCCGCTTCCGGCACGCGGGCGTGTTCATCGGCTGCATCCTGTTCAGCACCTGGCTGACGGCCAACCTCTCCTACGGCCTCGGTCGCCCGCGGCCGGTCGGCATCGCGGTGCTGGGCGAGTGGTCGGGCTTCTCCCACCCTTCTTCCGTCATGGTCGACCTGGCCGTCGCCATGCTGGGGTGTACGTACCTCCTGACGCCGCGTGGGCGGTGGCGCAGCTACGCCAAGCTCGCGACCGCGCTGGCGCTCGCGGCGGTCGTGGCCATGCGCCTCTACCTGGGCGTGAACCATCCGACCGACCTGCTGTTCGGCACGATCCTCGGGGTGGCCATCCCGCTGATCGCCTTCCGGACGCTCGTGCCGAACGACTCCTTCCCCATCACCTACACCCGGAGCAAGGGCGCGCACCTCGACGTGGGCGGCCTGCGGGGCGAAGCCATGAAGCGTGCTCTCGAGGAGCAGCTCGGCCTGGCCGTCGACAGCATCCGCCCCTTCGGCCTCGACGGCTCGGCTGGGTCGACGCCCCTGCGCATCACGCTCGCCGACGGCCGAGCGCTGTTCGGGAAGCTCTACGCCGCCACCCACCTGCGGGCCGACCGCTCGTACAAGCTGATGCGCACGCTGCTGTACGGGCGGCTGGAGGACGAGTCCACCTTCTCGACCGTGCGGCGCCTGGTGCAGTACGAGGACTACCTGCTCCGCCTGTTCGCGGACGCCGACCTGCCCAGCCCGAAGCCGTGCGGCTTCGTCGAGATCACCCCGGAGCGCGAGTACCTGCTCGTGACCGAGTTCTTCGAAGGCGCAAGGGAGATCGGTGACCCCGAGGTGGGGGTGGACGAGGCGGTCATCGACGACGCGCTCCTCCAGGTGCGCCGCATGTGGCAGGCGGGGCTGGCGCACCGGGACGTGAAGCCGGCCAACGTCCTGGTGCGTGATGGACGGGTGCTCCTAATCGACGTCGCCTTCTCGGAGGTGCGGCCGTCGCCGTGGCGCCAGGCGGTCGACCTGGCGAACATGATGCTGTGCCTCGCCCTGCGCACGGACCCGGAGACCGTCTACCAGCGGGCGCTGCTGCAGTACTCACCCGACGAGATCGCCGAGGCGTTCGCGGCCACGCGGGGGCTCACGCTCACCAGCCAGCTCCGAGCCCGCATCCGCGAGGACGGTCGCAACCTCATCGACCGCTTCAGGGAGCTGGCACCGCCCCGCCCGCCCATCCGCATCCAGCGCTGGAGCGTGCGCCGCATCGGGTTGACGGCTTCCGTGCTCGTTGCTTCGGCACTCGGGCTGGCGCTGACCATCGGCGCCTTCCAGGGGGCGAAGCTGCTGTGACGGGCATGCGCCTGCGGCGCTCATGGTCGGGGCAGGTGTCGACGGTCCTCGTCGCGGTGGCGATGCTGGCCGGCGGTGCCTGCGGTGTGCCTCAGCGCCAGGCCGCCCCGCTGTGCCGCCTGCCGTCCGAGGGCGCCGACACGCTCATCCTGATGGCCCAGGCCGTGCCCACCGCCGACCGGGTGCCGTGCGTGACCAGCTACCAGGACGGTTGGCACTTCGCCAGCCTGGAGGTGAGGTCGGGTCGCAGCCGCTTCACCCTGGACAACGACCGGGCCGGGGTCTCGGCCATGCGGGTCGAGATGACTCCGAGCTGCGACACCCGGGAGTACACGGAGATCGGGAGTGACGAGCCCGACACGCTCCGCTTCGAACGGGTCCTCTCCGTCGAGGGCCGGTTCCGGGCGATGCGGGCCTACAAGTTCGCCGGTGGTTGCGTCACCTACAGGTTCCAGTTCGACCAGCGCGGCCAGGCCCTCGTCAACGAGGTCTCGGCCATGGTCACCTTCGTCACCCGCGATGCCATCGACGCCGCGGTGCGCTCGACGCACCGCGACGGCATCGGGCTCGACCCGCCTCCGGCGGCGCGCTGAGCGCTACAGCTCGAGGCCGCGCGGCACGCGGGGCGTCTGCAGCTCCTGCACACGCTTGCGGATGGCCGCAGCCCGTTCCTGCTCCTCGGGGTTGGTGGCCGGCATGGTGAAGCTGAAGCGGGACGCGTACTCCCGGTTGGTGGCGAGGAACTCTGGCAGGTCGTCGTACTTGACCGTCTGGGCCAGCTCGTCGATCGCCTCGAGGGGCACGGCCTCGCGCATCTCGTCCCATCGCCCCTGCACCGACATGCCGTAGAGCTTCTGGCCCAGCTCCTCGAGCCCGTGAAGCTCGAGCACTTTGTGGTACGTGCGGGTCGACCCGTAGAAGGAGAGGGTCTGGCGCATGGCCAGCATCTTCTCCTCGATCTCCTTCTCGTCGTCGTAGAGCACGAGGTAGCCGCTGGCCGAGACCTCCACGTCGGCCCACGTGCGGCCGGACGACACGAGCCCCTTGCGCACGGCGGGAAGCATCACCTCACGCATGTAGAGGTCGGACATGATGCCGCCGTGGGGCATGATCACGTCCGCCTGCTCGCCACCCACACGAGCCATCCCCGGCCCGACCATGGCCAGGCCCACCTTGGGGAACGGCACCTCGAGCGGCCCGGGGTCGAAGTTGGGCGTCATCAGCGTGTACTGGTAGTGCTTGCCCACGAAGCTCGGCTTGGTGCGGTTCTGCCACGTGTCCCAGATGGCCCGCATCATCTGGATGTACTCCCGCATGCGGGGGGCCGGCGCAGCCCACGTGCCGCCGAAGCGGCGCTCGTTGTGACCCTTCACCTGGCTGCCGAGCCCCAGGCTGAACCGCCCGCCTGAGTACTGCTGGATGTCCCACGCCTCCATGGCCAGCACCATCGGGCTGCGCGGGAAGGCGATCGCCACCGACGTCTGCAGCTCGACCTTCTCGGTGGTCGTGGCGGCCAGCGCCATGGTCAGCACCGAGTCGTGGGCGAGCTCGCCGCACGAGACGATGTCGTATCCCGCTTCTTCGGCCCGGCGCGCTGCTTCCGGTGCGCGTCCCGGCCATCCCCCGATTCCAGTTCCCAGCTTCATGCCGCGGACCATATCGCCCATCGGGTGAACCAGGACGACTTCGCGGTCAGTCCAGGATCTCGAGCAGCGTCCGCCGGAGCTGCCGGAGCCGGGTGGCACCGATGCGGCTCTCGAGGTCGGCCTCGAAGCTGCGGAAGGCGCCGAGCGCCACCTCGATCGCCGCCCAGCCCTTGTCCGTGAACTCGATGATCTTGGCCCGGCGGTCGCTCGGATCCGGTGAGCGCTGCAGGTAGCCGAGCTGCTCGAGGTCGACGACCAGCTCGGCCATGGCCTGCTTGGTCATCCCCGCGCGTTCGGCCAGGTCGGTGAGGCGTATCCCTTCGGACGGCACGAACGGGAACACGTTGTTGTGGGCCAGGCGCTGGTCGCCGAAGCCGGCCGCCGCCAGCTGCTCCATGAGGTGGTCGATCATGCGCCGCTGGCCGAGGCCCAGCAGCCGAGCCAGGGGGGCGTGCTGCTCCGGGTTCGCCATCGTCGGCCCAGGATAGTCAGGAGGCTTGACAATCGGCGCGCGCCGACGCATAGTTCGTCAGGATGCCTGACTACCTCGACCCACCGGCTTCACCGCCACCGAGCACGGCAGCTCGCATCGGGATCGTTGCCGCGGTGCGGACCGTCGAGATGCCGTTCGGCTCGATCGCGGTCCACGCCGTAGCGGACGACTACGTCACGGCTATCGCCCGGGCCGGGGGCCTTCCCGTGGCTCTCCCCGCCCTCGGCGAAGAGTGGACGGAGAGCCTCGTCGGCACCGTCGACGGCATCGTCCTCACCGGGGGACCGGACCTCGACCCTGCGACGTACGGCGAGAGGTCCGACGGCTCGGTTGGCTCGGACCCTGTCCGGGACGCACTAGAGATCGGCATCGCCCGGGCCGCTCTGCGCCGCCGCTGCCCGGTGCTGGCCGTGTGCCGGGGGCTCCAGATCCTCAACGTCGCCACCGGCGGGTCGCTGCGGCAACACGTCGACGGACACCTCGGAGCGTCCGTGCGGCACCGGGTGGACGCGGTTCCAGGGAGCCACCTGGCTCGGGCCGTCGGAGCGACGTCGTTCGATACCGGCTCGTTGCACCACCAGGCCGTGGCGCGGTTGGGAACCGGTCTCCGGATCACGGGCCGGGCCGACGACGGGACAGTGGAGGCCCTGGAGGCGGCGGACGGCGCGCCGCTGCTGGCCGTCCAGTGGCACCCGGAGCTGGAGGGTGGGTGGGTGTCGGCGTCCCTGTTCGCCTGGCTCGTGGCGAGGGCGGAGGAAGCGCGATGGACCTGATCGTCATCGCCGACCCGTTCGACCGCCTCGATCCGGAGGTCGACACGACGCTCGGCCTGATCGCCGCGGCCCAACGCCGGGGCCATGGCGTGCGGTGCTGCACCGTCTCCGACCTGGCGATCAGCGGGGGCCGCCCGCGGGCGCGGGTGCGCGGCCTCCACGAGCCGTCACCGGGCTCCTGGGCGGATCTCGGCTCGGCCGACGTGGTGCTCTTCCGCACCGACCCACCGGTCGACCGGCGCTACGTCGATGCCACGCTCATCCTGGACCTGGTCGATGCCCGACACACGCTGCTGGTGAACGACCCGCGCGGCGTGCGGCTGGCCAACGAGAAGCTGTGGGCGCTCCAGTTCCCCGAGCTGTGCCCGCCCACGCTGGTGAGCTCGGACGGCGAGCTCATCGCCTCGTTCGTGGCCGAGCACGGCTGCTGCGTGGCCAAGCCCATCGACGGGCATGCGGGTCGGGGCGTGCTGCGGCTGGATCCGACCGACCCCAACCGGGCCTCGATCGTCGAGCTGTTGACCGAGCGGGGCGGCCGGCCGATCGTGGTGCAGCCGTGGCTGGAGGCGGTGCACGCCGGCAACAAGCGCATCTTCCTGCACGACGGCGAGCCGGCCGGCGCCGTGCTGCGGTTCCCCGACGGTGACGACTTCCGCATCGGCCGCCCGGCCGTCGTCGCCGAGCTGACCCGTCGGGACCGCGAGATCTGCGCCCGGGTCGGCCCAGCACTTCGCGCGCTGGGGCTGGTGCTGGTGGGCCTCGACGTCATCGGCGACCACCTCATCGAGGTGAACGTCACCAGCTCAGGCGCGCTGCACAAGGCCGACCGCCTGCTCGGCACCTCGCTGTGCGACGACTTCATCCATCTGCTCGAGACATCCGTCAACCACCGGAGGGAACCATGACCACCGCCATCATCTGCACCGCTCTGCTCGCCGCCCTGGTGTTCGCGCTGGGCCTCAACGTGTCCCGCCTGCGAGGCAGCACAACGACGCAGCAGCCGACTGCACCGGACGACCGCCTCTACGTCGCCATCCGGGCCCACGGCAACGCCACCGAGTACGTGCCGACCCTCGCCGTGCTCATCCTCCTCGTCGGCTCCCGTGAGCCGGCGGCGTGGATGGTGGCGACGTTCGTCGTCGCCACGGTCGCCCGGTACGTCCACGCGCTCGGGGTGCTGCGGGCCGGTGACATGAACAAGCCCGTTCCCCTCCGCATGGTGGGGGCCATGGCGACGTACGCCGCCGGCCTGGTGCTGGCCGGCGCAGCAGTGGTCGTGGCATGACCGCAGCCACCGTCACGGACACCACCGGCATGGCGTCACCTGCGCTGATCACCGCCGTCTCCCGGCTCTTCGCCGGAGCGCCGGGAGCGGGGCGGCCCACGGTCGGCATCGAGCTCGAGCTCATCCCAGTGCGCCGGGGCGCGCGATTCCGCAGTCCCGTGCCGGTCGAAGAGCTGGCGAGCGCGCTCCACGACGTTCCCTGGATCGCCTTCGAGCCAGGTGGCCAGGTGGAGCTCAACGGGCCGCCGGAGCCGACTGCGGCCGGGGCCGTCACCGCCCTGGCCGATCTGTGGCGTCGTGCCGCCGACCGGCTCGGCACGATCGACGTCGGCCTGTTGCCGGCCGGCCTCGATCCCTGGCGCGCCAACGAGCAGCTGGGCCTGCAGCTGCGCAGCCCCCGCTATGTCGACATGGACCGCCACTTCGCTTCCGTTGGCCCGAGCGGGCGCTCGTTCATGCGCCAGACGGCGTCCACCCAGGTCTGTGTCGGCCTCGCTCCCGGAGCGGCGGGTGCGGCCCAGTGGCGGACGGCCAACCGGCTGGCGCCCGTGCTGGCCGCGATCTTCGCCAACGCTCCTCTGCACGAGGGACGTCCGCTGTCGGGCAACGGCCGGCGAACGGCCATCTGCCGCAGCGCCGACCCGGGCCGGAGCGGCCACGGCCTTCCCTGGTCGGGCCCCGACCCGGTGACCGAGTACACGGACTTCGCGGCGCGGGCCGAGCCAATCAGTGCCCGGTTCGCCGGTCCTGAGGCCGTGGATGCGCATCTCACCACGCTGTTCCCGCCGGTGCGACCGAGGGGGACCTACCTGGAGATCCGCGCCGTCGACGCGCTGCCGCTCGCGGAGGTGGCCTCGTTGGTGACGATGGCGACCGTGCTGCTGGCCGACCCGGATGCCGGTGAGTGCGCCGCTGAGGCTGTCGCCGGTTCCGGCCTCGAGATGACGGAGCTCTGGGACCTCGCCGCCGGCGCCGGAGTGCGCGATCCGCACCTCAGGCGTGTGGCGATGACGGTGATCGGCGTGGCGACGGCCGCCCTGGAAGGGTTCGAGCCCGGCTACCTGCCGGACGACGCGCCTGCGCGGCTGGGCGCCCTGCAGCGCCGGGTGACGAATGGCCAGGCGCCCGGTGATGCCCTGCGGAGGCGGCTCGCGTGCCGCTCACGTTGATCGCAGCTGCGTAGCGGCCGCGTCGCCAGAATGGGCGCGTGCCGATCACCACGAGGGTCACCGCGCTGTTCGGCTGCCGCCATCCGCTCCAGCAGGCAGGGATGGGCGGGTTGGCCACGCCCCGGCTGG
Source organism: uncultured Acidimicrobiales bacterium (assembly GCA_902805655.1). Lineage (GTDB taxonomy): Bacteria > Actinomycetota > Acidimicrobiia > Acidimicrobiales > CADCTF01 > CADCTF01. Next base: position 2,429 of record CADCTF010000088.1, on the reverse strand, counting down.
CCATCGCGGTGGCTCGTGCCGGGGGCATCGGCATGGTGGCGGCCACCGGCGGTGCCCATCGCCTGTCAGCCCAGCTCGACCAGGTCGACGCCGAGGCGCTCGCTGCGCCCGTCGGCGTCAACTTCCTGGTGCCCTTCCTAGATCGGGCGGCGTTGGACGCGGCGGCCGCCCGCGCGCCCTTCGTCGAGCTGTTCTGGGGAGCACCCGACCGTGAGCTCGTCGCCGCAGCGCGAGCCGGCGGCGCGCTCACCGGGTGGCAGGTCGGCTCGGCGGACGAAGCCCGAGCCGCTCAGGACGCGGGCTGCGACGTCGTGATCGCGCAGGGGGTGGAGGCGGGCGGCCACGTCCGCGGCACCCTCGGCTTGATCCCCTTGCTCGGCGAGGTGAAGAGCGCAGTCGATCTCCCCGTGATCGCGGCCGGAGGCATCGGCACGGGCCGGGCGATCGCGGCAGCCCTGAGCGCGGGAGCCGACGGCGTCCGCCTGGGCACCCGCTTCATGGCGGCCACCGAGACCCACGCCCACCCGGCCTATGTGGATGCGCTCATCGCGGCCGAAGGGGACGACACCGTGCTCACCACCGTGTTCGGCACCGGCTGGCCCGACGCACCGCATCGCGTTCTGCGTTCCTGCATCGAGGCCGGAGAGGGACTGGGCGCGGCCCAGGCCTGGACGCCCGACTGGCCGACCGCGGGGTACGCCGGCGTGGCCGAGGCGCGTGCGCTGTACGCAGGGCAGTCGGTCGGGGCGGTTCGGGGCCGACAGGGCGCAGAGGAGATCGTGGCCGAGCTGGTGGCCGAGGCCGAGGCGGCGCTGGCACGAGAGCCGCGACGGTGACCCGCCTCTCGCGTTGACAGCGGCGCAAGCAGCGCGGGAGATTCGCCGGATGCCCGACACGTGGGACCCGGCTCAGTACAACCGCTATGCCTCCGAGCGTGAGCAACCCTTCTGGGACCTGGCCGGGCTCGTGACCGACGTTCCCGACCCGGTCGTCGTCGATCTCGGATGTGGCGACGGGCGGTTGACGGCCGAGCTGCACGGCCGGCTCGGGGCATCGTCGACCACGGGGGTGGACAGCTCGGCGGCGATGATCTCCGCCGCACAGGCCCACGAGACGTCGAGCGTTCGATTCGTCGCGGGTGACATCTCCCGGTGGCAGGAGCCGGAGGGCTACGACGTGGTCTTCGCCAACGCGTCGTTGCAGTGGGTGCCGGACCACCAGGGCGTGCTGACCCGATGGTTCGCCTCCTTGCGGCCGGACGGGCAGATCGCCGTGCAGGTGCCCAAGAACGCGGACCATCCGGCCCACACCGTGGCTGCCGCTGTCGCCGCCGAGCTGCTCGACGACCCGCCGCCGGACCCCGTCGCGGAGAACGTGCTGGCACCGGAGGACTACGCCGTGCTGCTCGACGACCTCGGCTGTGTCGAGCAGCACGTGCGGCTGCAGGTCTACGGCCACCACCTGGCGTCGACGGCCGATGTGGTCGAGTGGGTGAAGGGGACGACGCTCACCCGCTTCAAGGAGCCGCTCGGGCCGGAACGGTGGGAGGCGTTCGTGGAGACGTACCGCGAGCGGCTGCTCGCCGAGATGGGGGAGCGGTCGCCGTACTTCTATCCCTTCAAGCGCATCCTGATCTGGGGGCGTCGGGCCTGACCGATGAGTCGCCGACCGGCGGGCCGTGCCCGGGCTCGTCTCCGTGGTCAGCCGGCGCGGCGAGGCGCACGTCGAGGCCATGGGCGTGGCCGCTCTCGACGGCGGCCCAGCGATGCGGAACGACACCAATCTTCCGCATCTCGTCGATGACCAAGCCGATCACCGCGGTGGCCACGATGATCCTGCTGGAGGAGTGCCTGGTGCGCCTCGACGAACCGGTCGATCGGCTCCTGCCCGAGCTGGCCGACCGGCAGGTGCTGCGCCGCATCGACGGGCCGGTCGACGACACGGTCCCCGCTGTCCGGCCCATGTGGTCTGGGCACGATCTGGCGGAACGACCCGTCGGAGGGAGTCGTGTCGATCCTGTTGACCAACGCGATGTGGAGCTCACCGCGCCCGCCGGATGTCGCCCTCGACTTCCTCGCCGGTGCCTACGCCGCCATCGCGGCCTAGGCACCGGAGGGAGAGATGAGCTAGCGGAGGTCGAACCGGTCCAGGTTCATCACCTTGTCCCATGCATGGACGAAGTCACGCACGAACCGCTCCTCGGAGTCGCTGAGCGCGTAGCCCTCGGCGATCGCCCGGAGCAACGAGTGCGACCCGAACACGAGGTCGACGGCGGTGGCCGTCCACTTCACCTGACCGGTCGAACGGTCCTTGGCTTCGTAGACGTTCTCGGACGACTGTGACGTCGCCCACTCGAGGCTCGGGTCGAGCAGCTTCACGAAGAAGTCGTTCGTCAGCGTCCCGGGCCGGTCCGTGAAGACCCCGTGCCC
>CADCTF010000087.1 GCA_902805655.1 uncultured Acidimicrobiales bacterium | reverse complement strand
CATGGCTCAGGGCGTCAACTGCCTCGTGCTCGACGAGCCCACCAACCACCTCGACCTGGTGGCCATCGACGCGCTCGAGCGTGCCCTCGACGGCTACGAGGGCACGCTGCTGCTCGTGACCCACGATCGGGCGCTGCTCGACGCCGTGCACGTCACCCGGAGCATCGCAGTGACGGCCGGTAGTGTCGCCAGCCGTGAGCTTCTACACCCGGAAGGGTGACGACGGCACCACCGGGCTGTTCTACGGCGGCCGGGTGCGCAAGGACGATGCGGCGCCCGAGGCCTACGGCACGGTCGACGAGGCCCAGGCCTGCTGCGGGCTGGCGCGTGCACATGCGCCTGCCGGCGGCGAGCTCGACGGGCTGCTGCTCGAGGTCGAGCGTCATCTCTACGTGCTCATGGCCGAGCTGGCCACCCTGCCGGAGAACCACGCAAAGCTGAAGCCCGGGCTCTCCCTCGTAACCGACGAGATGGTCGCCTTCGTCGAGCACCACACCGACGACCTCTCGGCCCGCTTCCCGATGCCGACCGAGTTCGTGCTCCCCGGCCAGAACCCGTGCTCCGCCTCGCTCGAGGTGGCCCGCACGGTGGTGCGGCGAGCCGAGCGCCGCAGCGTGGCCGTGGCCGTCGAGGGCTCGCACGTGATCCCGTACCTCAACCGGCTCTCCAGCCTCCTCTGGGCCATGGCCCGGTGGCAGGACGGTGGCGCGGTGCCGGCCAAGGTCCCCTCCACGTTCTCCAGCTCGCCGTCGAAAGGGCACTGATGCCGATCTCCTTCTCCGTGGCCGCCGAGGTGCCGTCCGATGCCGCGGTGCTCGCCGTGGCGGTGTTCTCCGACCGTGAGACGGTGGACGGTGCACCGGTCGAGCTGAACATGGGCTTCCTGGAGGCCCGATCCTTCGCGGGCAAGGTGGGGGAGACGTTGCCGGTGATGGCCGACGACGGCACGACGGTGCTGGCCGTGGGCATGGGGTCTGCGTCCGACGTCGACCTCGACCGCATCCGTCGTGCGGCCTCGGCCGCGGTGAAGGCTGCGTCGGGCGCCACCACGCTGGCCCTCGCTCTCCTCGATGCGGCAGCGGGCACGGTGGATGTCGAAGAGGCGGCTCAGGCGCTGGCCGAAGGCGTGGTGCTCGGCAGCTACCAGTTCTCCGCCTACAAGTCCGACGCCAAGCCGTGCTCGGTCGAGTCGGTCGTGGTCCTCGGCGGGGGCCCGGAGGCGGACGTGCAGGCGGGGCTCGACCGGGGAGCGGCCATTGGCCGGGCGGTGTGCCTGGCAAGGGATCTCGTCAACACACCGGCGCGCGACATGACGCCTCGCGTTCTCGAAGAGGTGGCCCGGGCGGTCGCCGACGAGCACGGGCTCGAGCTGACGGTGTGGGACGAGGTGCGTCTGGCCGAGGAGCGCATGGGCGGCCTGCTGGGTGTGGCGGCGGGCTCGGAGGAGCCGCCCCGCCTGTTGCAGCTGACCTACGACCCTCCGGGCGCCACGGCGACCGTCGTCATCGTGGGCAAGGGCATCACCTTCGACTCCGGAGGCCTGAGCCTCAAGACCGGCGAGGGCATGATGACCATGAAGTGCGACATGGGCGGCGCCGCCGCGGTGCTGGCCGCCATGTCGGTGGTGCCGGTGCTCTCGCCGGGCGTCAAGGTCGTGGCTCTGGCCGCGTGCACGGAGAACATGCCGAGCGGCACGGCCACGCGACCGGGTGACGTGCTGACCATCCGCAACGGCAAGACGGTGGAAGTGCTCAACACCGATGCCGAGGGCCGGCTGGTCCTGGCCGATGCGCTCTCGATCGCCGCCGAGATGCAGCCCGATGCCATCATCGACCTGGCTACCCTCACCGGGGCCTGCATCGTGGCCCTGGGGCGGGACATCGCCGGGATCATGGGCAACGACGACGTGCTGCTCGACCAGGTGCGCGCCGCGTCGGAGCGAGCGGGCGAGGAGCTGTGGCCGCTGCCACTGCCATCCCGCTATCGCAAGCACATCGACTCAGAGGTGGCCGACCTCAAGAACATGGGGGCGGCGGGCCAGGCCGGAACGCTGGCCGCCGGCCTGTTCCTGCAGGAGTTCGTCGACGGCGTGCCGTGGGCCCACCTCGACATCGCCGGGCCCGCCTTCGCCTCCGAGGTGGACGGCTACGTCCCCAAGGGCGGCACCGGGTTCGGGGTGCGCACCCTCGTCGAGCTGATCTCCGGCTACTCCGACTCCGTGCCGACGGCCTGAGCGCTCGGTCCGCTGGAGGTGGGCGACCTCGGCGCGGCCGCCGCCATCGCGCTCGCGGTGATCTTCATCTGGGCCGGGGCGGCGAAGATCGCTCGTCCGCAGAGCACGGCGGCCTCGTTCTCGGCGCTGGGGCTGCCGTACGCCGCGACGCTCGCGCTGGGCGTGCCGATCTTCGAGCTGGCGGCAGCGGCCCTGCTCATCGTCGTGCCGGTGCCCGGCGCGACGGTTGCGCTGTTGCTGCTCGGAGCCTTCTCGGTCGTGCTGGCGCAAGCCCTGCGGGCCGGTGTCGCCGCCGGGTGTGCGTGCTTCGGCTCGGCAAGGACCGATCCCATCTCGCCACTCGACCTCGTGCGCAACGCGATGCTGGGTGTCCTCGGGGTCGCGGCGCTGGCCGCTTCGGGCTGGCCCGACCCGTGGGCGGCGCTGGCCGTCTTCGCCCTGGTGCTCGTCGGCGGCGCCGGCCTCCGGGTGGCGCGGCGGCGACGCGGCGCGTCGAGCCGCCCGTCTCCGGCCGTCCCGGGAGGTGAAGGGCGCGGCCGGAGCTGAGGCCGAGTGCGTCCTAGCCGTGAACACGAGGTCGGTCAAGGAGGGGGTGCACCGCAGCGGACGTCCGACACGCCAGCATGGATGGCCGTGAGCGATGATCTGGCCGAGCGTCGAGAGCTCGAGGGGTTCGGCCCGACCGCTCGTCGAGCGGTGACCCTGGCCGAGGGAGAGGCCCGACTCCTGGGCCACGAACGGCTCGGCACCGAGCACCTGTTGCTCGGGCTGCTGGCGTTGGAGGACGGCGAGGGCAGCCGGCTGGTGGGGGACGACCGGGTCACCCTGGCGGCCGCCCGGGACAAGGCCGGCGAGGCCGTCGGGCTTCCGGTGTCTCCCGGACGCGTGCCGGCGGGCGCGCTTCCCACCACCATGCGAGCCGGGCGGGCCCTCGGCCGCTCGCTGCGCTTCTCCCGGCAGTGCCGGTCCGACGTCGTGGCCCCCCAGCACCTGTTGCTGGCGATCCTCGACGTCGAGGGCACGGCCTGCCAGGTGCTGCGGGGGCTCGGAGTCGAGCCGGAAGCGTTGCGGGTGCGGCTCGACTCTCCTGCCGGCCCCGAGCCGCTCGCTGTTCCCGTGCCCTCAGCCCCAGCCGCCCCGCCCGTAGCGCCCACAGCCGCCGCCGTGACGGCGGCGGCTTCGCCGGTCTGTCGGTCCTGCGGTCGCCGGCTGGAGAGCGAGCTGACCTACAGCGTGGTCACGGCTCGGGGCGTCGGAGGGGGCGGCCGCGAGGTGGTGGTCTTCTCCTGTGGCGCCTGCGGCACGGCCGTCGGGCTCACCTCCGCCTGAGCAGCCGACTCAGACGGCCAGTCCGCCGCGTCAGCCGGCCTCTTGCTGCTCGGTGATCCACCGCATCGCCTCGCCGCACAGCGCCGGGTGGAACCCGAGGCGCATGAGCTCACGCTCGGCCTCGGCGGGCTGGAGCCCGGCAGCGACGTAGGAAGCGGCCAGCTCGCGGGTGCGCTGTCGCATCTGCTGGACGGGGGGCGTGCGGACCTGGCTCTGCTGCCACCGCTCGTGTGCCGCTTGCAGCGGTTCGCTGAGTCGCCCGACCTGATGCCGGTTGAGCGGTGGCACCTTCCGGCGCACGGCCAAGGTGGCCGTGCCCTCCAGCTGGGCGAGGTCGAACTGCACGAGCCGGGTGAGCGCACGGGTGAAGGGGGAGTGGCGTCCACCCTTGTCGCCGAGCCCCAGGCGCCGGGCCGTCTCCTCGAGGCCCAGGTCGAACCCCTCCGGGGACTCGTCCAGGCTGTTGGCGATGTGTCGCAGCAACCACGTCGTGGACGGGCCCAGGGTGCCGAGCCAGAACTGCTCGACGTAGGGGGACCTCGGGTCCTCGCCGACCGCGTCGATGACGGGGTCGGGCAGGGGGCGGACGGACAGGGTCGAGACGGCAGGGATGGTGGGGGCTGAGCGCATTGGTGCCTCCGGATGGGAGTGCGGGTGGAGGGGGAAGAGCCGCACTCGCCTCTACGGCATCTCAGTGCATTTCATGTCTACCCGCACGCGCTCGGGGCGTCAAGACGGCAGGTTCGGCACGTATCGCGTCCGCGACTCGAGGATGGCCCGCTCGGCCGCCTCACGCCCGTCCCAGTGTGCTGTCTCGGTGTCCTTGCCGGGCTCGAGGGCCTTGTAGACGTCGAAGAAGTGGGCCACCTCGTCGAGGATGTGGGCCTGCAGGTGCTCGAGCTCGGTGACATGGGCCCAGCGAGGGTCGGTGGACGGCACGCAGAGCACCTTGGCGTCGGGCCCGGCCTCGTCCGACATCCAGAAGACACCCACCGGCCGAGCCCGGATGTGGCAGCCGGGGAAGGTGCGCTCGTCGAGCAGCACCAGCGCGTCGAGAGGGTCACCGTCTTCGCCCAGCGTGTGCGGCAGGAAGCCGTAGTCCGAGGGATACATGGTGGCCGTGAAGAGGGTGCGGTCCAGCCAGATCTCGCCGCTCTCGTGGTCGATCTCGTACTTGTTCCTCGAACCCTTGGGAATCTCGACGATGACTTCTATCTCCATGCGTCAACGGTAGGGCCGGACTGCGATCGACCCCACACCCGGCGCGAGACTCGGGTCATGCCGAGTGCTGACCTGGCCGACGTCCGGGGGTGGATCGACGAGGCCGAGCGCATCGTCGTCCTCACCGGAGCGGGGATCTCCACCGACTCCGGAATTCCCGACTTCCGTGGGCCGAACGGTGTCTGGACGAAGAACCCGGGGGCGGAGCGCACTGCGACGCTGCAGCACTACGTATCCGAGCCGGAGACACGGAAGCGGGCATGGCGTGGGCGCGTCGACTCACCGGCGTGGACGGCGGAGCCGAACGACGGGCACCGAGCCCTGGTGGAGCTGGAACGGCGGGGGAAGCTGCACACGCTCATCACCCAGAACATCGACGGCCTGCACCAGGCCGCCGGCTCGAGTGCCGGCAAGGTCGTGGAGATCCACGGCACCATCCGGGAGGTGGCCTGTCTGTCGTGCGGTGAGCGGGCCCCGATGGAGCGGGCACTCGAACGCGTGCGTGCCGGTGAGGAAGACCCGCCGTGTCGCACCTGTGGCGGAATCCTCAAGTCGGCCACGATCAGCTTCGGCCAGCAGCTCGTCGAGGCCGACCTGCGGCGGGCGGAGCAGGCCGGGCTGGAGTGCGACCTGCTGCTGGCGGTCGGCTCGACCCTCGGCGTGTACCCGGTCGCCGGTGTCGTCCCCCTGGCGGTGCAGAGCGGCGCGCGGCTGGTGATCGTGAACGGTGAGCCGACCGCCTTCGACCACCTGGCCGACTCGGTGCTGCGCGGGTCGATCAGCGAGGTGCTGGCCGCCATCGTCTGACCGACGGCGGCGGCGCCGGCGTGTCCTTCGCTACTCCGTCGGCGTTCGCCAGTGTCCCCGGTGGAGGACCTGGCCCATGGGCCGGCGACCGCGCGTGGCCGAGCGCGAGGGCTCGTCGTGGTCGTGGTCGGCCCAGCCGAGGGCGATGGCGCCGATGGGGGTGTGCGAGTCCGGCACGCCGAAGGCGTCGCGAAAGGCGGGGAGCCGGGGGGGGAAGATGCCGAAGAAGAGTGCGCCGAGACCGGCGTCGACGGCCGTGAGGAGCATCAGCATGGAGGCGAAGCCGGTGTCGATGTCCCAGTAGGGGACGGGCCAGAACCCTTCGTGGTCGGGGTTCACGCCCTTGTCGGCCTCCGCGTAGCGGTCGACGTAGCTCTGCTTGTGCGACAGCGGCACGATGATCACGGGAGCGCGGAAGAGGCCCTGCCAACGGAAGGTGGAGCGGTCGCCGCCCGTGAAGGTGGCCTCCCAGAACCGCTCGGTCTCCTCCCTCCCTTCGAGCACGAGGAAGGCCCAGCCCTGGCTGAAGCCGGCAGACGGTGCCCGCACGGCGTTGTCGAGCACACGATCGAGCAGCTCCGGCGGCACCGGCCGGTCGTGGAAGCTGCGAACCATGTGACGGCGCCGCACCACCTGCTGGAACTCCATGGCGCCAGTGTCGCCGGTCGGGCCTACCGGCCCGTACTGATGGTGACGTAGCGGGCCCCGCACACCGAGGAGCGGGCTTCCTCGGCGGCAGCACGGGCGGCGTTGAAGGCCCAGAGCCCCCGTTCTGCTTGCTTCTCGTCCCGGCACACCGAGGCGAGCACGGTGTTTTGGTCCTGCGGAGCGAGCCGGGGCAGGGCCGCCACCAGGGCCGGCACCGCGTCATCGGACAGCTTCGTCGCGTAGGAGGCATCGAAGCGGCCGGTCTGCTCGAAGTTGGCGACGTTGCGCCGCACGACCAGAGCCTCCGGGTTGACGACGTTGAGGATGAGCAGCACGGCGCCGGCGGCGAGCAGGGCGGCGGGCACGAACCACTCCCGATCGCGCCGCAGACCCGCGTACTTGGCCCCGAGGAGCAGGAACACCGCGCCGATCCAGAGTGCGAAGGCAGTGCTGGCCAGCCGCAGCATGGTGAGGCCGTAGGACCGCTCGTAGAGGTGCAGCCGGCGCACGGCGACGGCGACGATGGCCACCGTGAGCACGATGGCCGCCTGGGCCAGCCAGAAGAACGCGCTCCGTTGGAACGCCGATCCGTCGCGCACCACCGCCCGCAGCGCCGAGAGCAGCACCAGGGTCAGGGCGGCGACGGCGAGGAGCTGGAAGAAGCCGGATCGTGCGTACTCGGCGAAGGTCAGCCCTGTCGTCTGAAGGACGTGGGCCTCTCCGCCGGCCAGCACCACGACCTGGATGAGGACGAAGGCGCCGTAGAGCACCACCAGCGCGGCCAGCGCGCTCACTGCTTCGGTCGGGCCCAGCAACCGCCGCCCGGAGCTCTGCACCTCCAGGGGACGGGCCGACGCCAGGCGGAAGAGGCCGGCCATCGTCCAGGCGCCGACCAGCACGAGGATGGCGTGCCCGGCGAGGTCCGCCGGCATCGGGATCTCCACCAGCTCGGCGAACACCGCGTCGGCCGAGCGGAGCAGCACCGTGACGAGGACCAGGAAGGGTGCAACCAACAGCAGTCCGCGCACGACCGGAGCGATCGACGAGCGGCTGCTGTGCCGAGCTCGGAGCACAGGCGCGAGGAACGCGGGCGCGGCCACGCCGTGGGCGAACGCCTCTACCGCTCTGGTGACGAGCCCCGACACGGTCTGGTCCAGGACGTGACCGCCCCGCGCGAGGGAAGCCCCCATCCACAACAGGCTGGCCGCCGCCAGCAGGTCCAACGGCAGGAGCCACTCGCTGCGACGGGCCATCAGCCAGATGGCGAAGAGCGGCACCCCGGCCAGCGCGACCATCGCCGAGCGCCGGTGGGCCGCCCGGGTGGCCCACAGTGCCGCGGCGGCTGCGATGGGCAGAAGCGCGCCGGCCAGACCGACCACGCCGCTGCGCACGGCGAGGTCGGCGGCCAGGCCGATGGCGACGCACAGCACCACGATCCTGGCGTCCGCCGGCCGATCGACGTCGAGGTCGATCGCGAGCGCGAGCGCGGGCGGCGGCGGGGTGACCGTCCCGGCGGGGCCGGAGCCGGAGCCGATCAGTGACGTCATGAGGGTCCTCCATCAGGTATGACGACGACCATGCGGCAGCCGCGTGGTTGGCGTCGTTCGGGTCGGATGTCGCCGCCGTGCAGGTCGACGATCCAGCGGGCGATGGCCAGGCCGAGCCCGGCCCCGCCCCGATCGGATGCACGGGCGGCGTCGGCTCGGTAGAAGCGGTCGAAGACGCGCTCCGCGTCGCCCTCAGGGATGCCGGGCCCCTCGTCGAGCACCTCCAGGCTGACGGCGTGCGCGTCGCGCCAGGCGCGGACCTCCACCGTGCCGTCGGGCGGTGAGTGTCGCACCGCGTTCTCGAGCAGGTTGGCGAGCACCTGGTGCAGCCGCTCGGGGTCCGCGTCGGCGCAGAGGTCGTCGGGGCAGGAGGCCCGGATGACGACGGTGGGCCCGTGGAGGCGGCACTCCTCGACGGCATCGTCGATCACGCTTCCGAGGTGGAAGGTCGAACGCTGCAGCGGCACCGAGCCGGACTCGAGTCGCGAGAGATCGAGGAGCTGGGTGACCAGGCGGCCGAGGCGCTCGGTCTGGCGGAGCATGGTGCGGAAGACGTCCGGCTCGGGTGCCTCGACCCCGTCCACGACGTTCTCGAGCACGGCTTGCAGCGCGCTGATCGGCGTCCGTAGCTCGTGGGACACGTTCGCCACCAGGTCGCGTCGGAGCCGGTCCACCGACTCCAGCTCCGCGGCCATGGCGTTGAAGGCACGAGCCAGGTCACCCACCTCGTCCTGGGCCGTGGCTCGCACGCGGCGGCCGTGCTCGCCCTTGGCCATGGCCCGGGCCGCATCCGCCATCTCCCGCAACGGCGACGTCATGCCGTGGGCCAGCACCTGCACCAGTCCCAGCGCGATGACGGCGGACACGACCGGCCACCACAGCAGCGGCACGCCGAGACCCACGCCGGCGATGCTCACCAGCGAGCTCACCACCACGGAGGCGACGATGGCCGCTCCCAGCTTGAGCTTGATCGAGCGCAGACCGTCGAGCGGCCTCACACCGACCGCTCGAGCGAGTAGCCGACGCCGTGCACCGTGCGGATGAGCGAGGCCCCGAGCTTCTGGCGCAGGGCGCGCACGTGGGAGTCGACCGTCCTCGCACCCGAGCCGTCGCGGTAGCCCCAGACGTCGCCGAGGAGCTGCTCGCGCGTGAAGACCACCCCCGGCCGTCGGGCCAGCTGCACCAGGAGGTCGAACTCGGTGGGCGTGAGGTGCACCGTCTCGCCGTCGGCCGTGACGCGACGCCCGCCGAGATCGATCCGCACCCCGCCGACCTCCAGCACCTCGGGTGTCGTCGCGGCCGAGGCGTCCATTCCTTCGGCCCGCTCCGCCTCTCGCTCGGCCTGCCGCTCGGCGCGGCGGAGGATCGTCCGCACCCTCGCCACCAGCTCCCGCGGGCTGAACGGCTTGGTCATGTAGTCGTCGGCGCCCACGGCGAGCCCGACCAGGAGGTCGGCCTCCGACTCGCGAGCGGTCAGCATGAGGACGGGGACGGGCCGGTGACGCTGGATGCGCTTGCACACCTCGAGACCGTCGAGCCCGGGCAGCATGAGGTCGAGCACCACCAGGTCGGGCCGGCAGCGCTCCACCAGGTCCACGCCGTCCAGCCCGTCGTGGGCGACGTCGACGCTGAAGCCCTCGCTCCGGAGGCGAGCCGCCACCGCGGCGGCGATGATCCCCTCGTCCTCGATGACGACAACGTGCGGGGGCTCCATGGCGCCGACACTACGAACGGGGTGTCGAGAAGTACCGCAGGAGTCGTGAAGATCTTGTGCAGGTCCGATCCGGGTAAAGCGGACATCATGAGATGCCATCCACGTGCCGGCGCTGCGATCCTCCTGGCGGCGTCACTTGCCCTCGGTGCGTGTGGCGGCGATGACGGGGTGGCTCCGGCCGACGTCACGACCACCACCCAGCCGCCGTCGACCCCTTCGACCCTGGCGCGGGACCAGGCGAGCAGCACCACGACCCCCGAGGGCGTGGCGACCTTCACGACGGAGCTGAGCGGCGCGGTCGAGGTGCCGGGCCCGGGTGACCCCGATGGGCGTGGCACCGCCATGCTGCGGATCGATCAGCAGAAGCGCGAGATCTGCTTCGAGCTCAGCGTCACCGGCATCGGGGCGGCGACGGCCGCCCACATCCACCGGGGCCGCATCGGGCAGAGCGGTGACATCGTGGTGCCGCTCACGCCGGCTCCGACGAACGGCTCGTCGCAGGGATGCGTGTCGGCCGAGGGAACTCTTGCGGCCACCATCGCCGGCGACCCGGTGGGCTACTACGTGAACGTCCACAACGCCGACTATCCCGGCGGAGCGGTGCGGGGCCAGCTCGGACCTCGGTAGCGGGAATCCTGACCGCCCAGGTAGGGTTTACCCTTCCGAACCGACCGTTCGAGGAGCCTTGCCGTGCCCAGCTTTCGTGAACTGCTCTCCCAAGCCAAGTCCCGCATCGAAGAGGTGGACACCTCTGCGGCCGAGGCGGCGCTGACCAAGCCCGGCGTGGTGGTGCTCGACGTCCGGGAGCCCGACGAGTACGAGCAGGGCGCCCTGCCCGGCGCTGTGCACATCCCCCGTGGGTTCCTCGAGAGCCAGGTGGAGTCCAAGATCGTCGACCGCGATGCACCTGTGGTCGTCTACTGCGCCGGCGGCACCCGGTCGGCCTTCGCGGCGGACACGCTGGCTCAGCTCGGCTACACCGACGTCGTGTCCATTGCCGGTGGCTTCAACCGGTGGAAGGACGAAGGCCGGAAGTGGTCGACGCCGCGGACCCTGAGCCCCGAGCAGCGCAACCGGTACCAGCGCCACCTGCTGCTGCCCGAGGTCGGCGAGGCCGGCCAGCAGAAGCTGCTCGAGTCCCGGGTGCTGCTCCTCGGCGCCGGCGGCCTCGGATCACCGGCCGCCCTCTACCTGGCCGCGGCCGGCGTGGGCACCATCGGCATCATCGACATGGACGTGGTCGACGACTCGAACCTGCAGCGCCAGATCCTCCACAACCTGGACCGCATCGGTGACCGCAAGGTCGACTCGGCCAAGAAGACGCTGACGCTGCTGAACCCGGACGTCGACGTCGTCACCTACGACGTGCGCCTCGGTGCCGACAACGTGCTCGACATCATCGACGGCTACGACGTCATCGTCGACGGGACCGACAACTTCCCGACCCGCTACCTCGTCAACGACGCCTCCCTGCTCAAGCGGATCCCCGTCGTGCACGGCTCGATCTTCCGCTTCGAGGGCCAGGCCACCGTCTTCAAGCCCTACGACGGCCCGTGCTACCGCTGCTTCATCCCGGAGCCTCCGCCGGCCGAGCTGGCGCCGAGCTGCGCGGAGGCCGGCGTGCTCGGTGTGCTGCCCGGCATCATCGGCTCGATCCAGGCCATGGAGGCGATCAAGCTGCTGCTCGGCCTGGGCGACTCGTTGTCGGGCCGGCTGCTCGCCTACGACGCCCTGGAGCAGAGCTTCCGCACCTTCAAGCTGCCGCGTGACCCGGATTGCCCGGCGTGCGGGGAGAACGCCGGCGAGATCGTGATCGCCGAGTACGACGAGCTCTGCATGCCGCATCCCAAGCAGGCTCCGCCTGCGGCGTAGCCGCCACCCGGGTTCGGTCGCTTCGCCACACGGGCCATGGGGTTCGTAGCATGAACCCCATGGCCGACGACCGCCGCACCACCGATTCCGGCATCGAGATCAAGCCGGTCTACGGGCCCGAGGATCTGGACGGGTGGGATGCCGAGACGCAGCTCGGCCCGGCCGGGCGCCCGCCCTACACGCGCGGGGTCTACCCGACGATGTACCGGGGCCGCCCGTGGACGATCCGGCCCTACTCCGGCTACGGCACGGCCGAGGCCACCAACGAGCGGTGGAAGTACCTCGTGGCTTCCGGGTCGACGGGCCTCTCCTGCGCCTTCGACCTGCCCACCCAGATGGGCTACGACTCCGACCATCCCCGGGCCGAGGGCGAGATCGGCAAGGTGGGCGTCGCCATCGACTCGCTGGCCGACATGCGACTGCTGCTGGCCGAGATGCCGCTCGACAAGATCACGACGTCGATGACCATCAACGCCACGTCGTCGATCCTCCTGCTGCTCTACCAGCTGGTCGCCGAGGAGAACGGCGTGTCACCCGCCTCGCTGGGCGGCACGATCCAGAACGACATCCTCAAGGAGTACGTGGCGCGGGGCACCTACATCTACCCGCCACGGCCCTCCATGCGGATCATCACCGACATCTTCGCCTACTGCCAGGAGCACCTGCCGCAGTGGAACACCATCTCCATCTCCGGCTACCACATCCGTGAGGCCGGCTCGACGGCGGTGCAGGAGATCGCCTTCACCCTCGCCAACGGCATCGCCTACGTGCAGGCGGCGGTGGACGCGGGCCTCGATGTCGACGAGTTCGCGCCCCGCCTCTCGTTCTTCTGGAACGCCCACAACAACTTCTTCGAGGAGATCGCCAAGTACCGGGCCTCGCGACGCATGTGGTACCGGATCATGACCGACCGGTTCGCGGCCAAGAGCGAGAAGTCGAAGCTGCTCCGCTTCCACACCCAGACGGGCGGGTCGACCCTCACCGCCCAGCAGCCGGAGAACAACCTCATGCGGGTGACGCTGCAGGCGCTGGCGGCGGTGCTGGGCGGCACGCAGTCCCTCCATACCAACGGCTATGACGAAGCCCTGGGCCTGCCCACCCCCAAGGCGGCCAAGCTGGCTCTTCGCACCCAGCAGGTGATCGCCAGTGAGTCGGGCGTGGTCGACACCACCGACCCCCTGGCCGGCTCGTACTTCGTCGAGACCCTCACCGACGAGATCGAACGGGCGGCCTACCAGTACCTCGAGAAGATCGAGGCCATGGGCGGCGCGGTGGCGGCCATCGAGGCCGGCTACATGCAGGACGAGATCGCCTCCGCGGCCTACGAGTACACCAAGGCCGTGGACCGTGGGGACAAGGTGGTGGTGGGCGTCAACAAGTTCGTTGACGACCAGCCCGAGCCCGTCGACGTGTTCCCCATCGACCCCGAGAGCCAGCGGCGCCAGGCCGAGCGCACCAAGCGGGTGCGGGCCGAGCGTGACCAGTCGGCCGTCGATGCTGCCCTGGCCGACCTCACCACCGCTGCGCAGGGCACGGCGAACCTGTTGCCGCCCATGAAGGAAGCGTTGCGCCGCATGGCCACGCTCGGCGAGGTCAGCGACGTGCTGCGGGCCGAGTTCGGCACCTTCACGCCGTCTCACTGAGCGGACCGAAGTCATGGCCGTGCGCTTCGTGATCCTCGGTGGGGGACCCGCTGGGATCCAGGCGGCGTCCCACGCCGCCCGCTTGGGGGCCGATGTCACCATCGTCGAGCGTGACGTGGTCGGCGGCGCCGCCAACCTGTGGGACTGCATCCCCTCGAAGGCCATGATCGCCACCGGCGCCACGATGTCCCAGGCTCGTCGGGCGGAGAACATGGGGCTGGCACCGCTGGAGACGGCCGTGCAGCTCGATCCGCTTCGGGGGCGCATCGCGGCCATCGAGCAGCGGTTGAACCGGTCGGTGTGCGAGCTGCTGGAGAGCCAGTCGGTGCGGATCATCACGGGCACGGGCCGGCTCACCGGCCCCAACACGGTGGTGGCCGAGGGCGCGGATGGAAGGGTCGACGAGCTGCACGCCGACGCCGTGCTCGTGGCCACCGGGAGCCGGCCACGCGTGCCCGACTGGGCCAACATCGACGGCGAGCGGGTGCTGGTGACCCGCCAGGCGTACCCGCCACCGGAGATCCCGTCGCACCTGATCGTCATCGGCTCCGGCGTCACCGGCGTGGAGTTCGTGCACATGTTCAGCGCCTACGGCTGCCAGGTGACCTTGATCGTCAGCCGGCAACAGGTGCTGCCCGGCAAGGACCCTGAGGTTGCGGCTGCGCTGGAGGACGACTTCCTGGCCCGGGGCGTGAAGCTCTTCAAGGGGGCCCGGGCCGAGAGCATCGAGCGGATCGGCGACGAGGTGGTGGTGAGCTGTGACGACGGCCGGGTGGCCCGGGGCTCACATGCGCTCTTGGCCATCGGCGCCGTGCCCAACTCGGAGAACCTCGGCCTGGACGCGGCGGGCGTCGAGACCAACGGCGGCTACGTCCCGGTGAACCAGCACTGCCAGTCCAACGTGCCGCACATCTATGCCGCCGGTGACCTCTCCGGCAAGCTGCCCCTCGCCTCGGTGGCGTCGATGCAGGGCCGCAAGGTGGCCGAGCACGTGATGGGCCTGCACACCCGGGAGCACCGTCACCTGGACTACGAGAAGGCCGCCTCGGCCATCTTCACCGAGCCGGAGATCGCCGACGTCGGGTTGCCGGAAGCGGAGGCGTTCGCCCTCGGGCGCAAGCTCCGCGTCACCAAGGTGCCCTTCGCAGCCAGCGCCCGGGCCCACATCGACGGCGACACCCGGGGCTTCGTGAAGATCCTGTCCGACCCGGCGACCGGCATCGTCCTCGGCGGCTCCATCGTCGGTCGCGGCGCGGCGGAGCTCATCTCTGTCATCGCGCTGGCGGTGACGGCCAACCTGCGGGTCACCGACATCGTGGAGAGCCTTCTCGTGCACCCGGCCCTGGCCGAGGCGCTGGCCGACGCGGCCGAGTAGCCGCCGCGTACGGGCTGCGCAGGTTCAGCTGCGTACGCCGGCGAGCAGCCGGTCGCGCTGCGTCGGGTCGGTGGCCAGGTCGATGGAGGTCCAGGCCATGGCCAGTGCTCCGTCCCGGACGGCCTGGTCGGCGGTCGGCGTGGCGCAGAACGCCGCGAACTCGGGCTGGTGGTTGCTGATCGGGAACGAGCCGAGGCCGAGCATGGGATGGATGGTCGGGATGGCGAGGGAGATGTTGGCCATGTCGGTGGAACCACCCATGGACGAAGACTTGCCATCCGGAACGGGGAACGAACGACCCAGCGCCTCGGCGTTGGCCCGGTAGATGTCACGCATGGCGGCGTCGTCGCGCATCTCGCTGTAGATCGGGCCCTGGCGCTCGATGCGCAGCTCACAGCCGGTGGCCAGCGCGCCGGCCTCGAAGCAGCGGTGCACCTTGGGCACCAGCCGCTCGAGCCGCTCGAGGGTGCGCTCGCGCACGTACCACTTGCCCGACGTGTGGGCGGGCACGATGTTCGGCGCGTCGCCGCCGTGGGTCACGATGCCGTGGATCTGGCCGGTCGCCGGGATGTGCTGGCGAAGCAGGCCGATGGCCACCTGAGCCACGGTGAGCGCGTCGGCGGCGTTGATCCCTTGTGAGGGGAACCCCGACGCGTGCGCCTCCTTGCCGGTGTAGTGCACGTCGTCGTGGGCGACGGCCAGGCAGGGCATGGTGTCGGACTCGTTGGGCGCCGGGTGCACCATCATCGCCGCGTGGACGCCGTCGAACGCGCCCCGCTCGAGCATGAGGATCTTGCCGCCGCCACCCTCCTCGGCCGGAGTGCCGAACACCTTCACGGTGATGCCGAGCGCGTCGGCCAGCGGCACCAGGGCCAGGCCGGCGCCCACCGCTGAGGCGGCGATGACGTTGTGGCCGCAGGCGTGCCCGACGGCCGGGAGGGCGTCGTACTCGGCGCAGATCCCGATGGTCAGCGGCCCAGACCCGGCTGTGGCCACGAACGCAGTGGGCAGGTCGGCGACGCCGGCCTCGACCGAGAAGCCGCCGTCGGTCAACGCCTCCGCACACCACGCCGATGACTGCTCCTCCTCGAAGGCCAGCTCGGGAAAGGCATGTATGCGGTGCGACAGCTGGACGAGCGCCTCGTGCTCCCCGTCGACGGTGGTGCGTGCAGCGGTCTTGGCGTCGGCGGTCATGGGCTGACGCTACCCACCCCGTCGTTCGTGCGGGAGCAGACAACGTGCGTGAGCGTCTTGATGGCCCGGGGTTAGTGTCGACCCACGATCGCGCGCTCGGTCGTCCATGGCGGGTGGCTGCTGCGCGCTGCGAACGAAGGAGCACCTGCGTCATGAGCATCGCCATCGACGACCGTCCGGCGACGGCGTCCACCGCCGCCCGCGCCGCCGGCGCCGTCAAGGTCTACGGTTCGGGAGACACCGCTGTTCGGGCCCTCGACGACGTCTCCGTCGACTTCCCGTCCGGGCGGTTCACCGCCATCATGGGCCCCTCCGGTTCGGGCAAGTCCACCCTCATGCACTGCGTCGCCGGGTTGGACACCCTCACGTCGGGCTCCGTCTTCATCGGTGACGTCGAGCTCGGGCGACTGTCGGACAAGGAGCTCACCGTCCTGCGCCGGACGAAGGTGGGCTTCGTCTTCCAGGCGTTCAACCTCATCCCGACGCTCAGCGCACTCGAGAACATCACCCTGCCGATCGACCTGGCCGGGGCCAAGGCCGACGCTGCCTGGCTCGACGGCGTCATCGACACGGTCGGCCTGCGCGACCGCTTGTCACATCGCCCTTCCGAGCTCTCCGGCGGTCAGCAGCAGCGGGTCGCAGTGGCCCGGGCGCTCGCCAGCCGGCCGCAGGTCATCTTCGCCGATGAGCCGACCGGCAACCTGGACTCGAAGGCCGGCTCGGAGATCCTGGCGTTCATGCAGCGCGCCGTGCGGGACATGGGTCAGTCGATCGTGATGGTCACCCACGACCCGGTGGCGGCCAGCTACGCCGATCGGGTCGTCTTCCTGGCGGACGGCCGGATCGTCGACACCATGGACGATCCCACCGCCGAGCGCGTCCTCGACCGCATCAAGGCCCTCGGGGAGTAGTCGCCATGTTGAAGGTGAGCCTCAAGGGCCTGCTCGCCCACAAGCGCCGGCTGCTCGGCACCTGCTCGGCCGTCCTCCTCGGGGTGGCCTTCCTGGCCGGCACCCTCGTGCTGGGCGACACGATCCGAGCCAGCTTCGACAAGGTCTTCGCCGACGCCACGGCGGGCACCGATGCGGTGGTGCGCGGCGTGGAGACGGTGAGCACCGAGATGGGGACGCAGCGCCGCCTCATCAGTGAAGGGCTGCTGTCCCAGCTGGAGCGAGTGGACGGGGTGGCTCTGGTGGTGCCCCAGGCCGAGGGCCTGGCCCAGATCATCGGCTCCGACGGCCAGGCCATCGGCGGCCAGGGCCCACCGACGCTGGCCGGGAACTGGGTGAACGACCCGGCGCTGAACCCCTACCGCATCGCCGAGGGCCGAGAACCCCGAGCAGCCGGCGAGGTGGTGATCGACCGCGGCGCGGCCGACCTCGGCAAGCTGCAGCTCGGCGGCTCGGTCGAGATCCGGACGCCTGATCCGGTGCAGATGGCCATCGTCGGCATCGCCACCTTCGGTGCGGAGGCGGACAACCTCGGCGGCACCACCTACGTCGGCCTCACCCTGGACCAGGCGCAGGAGCTGTTGCTCCGCCGCGAGGGACAGGTCACGAGCTTCGCCGTCCGCGCCGATGACGGCGTCGAGCAGGACGTGCTCGTCGAGCGCTTGCGTGGGGTGCTCCCGGAAGGCAGCGAGGTGCTGAGTGGTGCGGCGCTGGCCGAGGAGCTCAACACCGACATCAACGAGGCCTTCCTCGGCTTCTTCGAGACCTTCCTGCTCATCTTCACCGGCGTGGCCCTGCTGGTGGCCACCTTCAGCATCTACAACACCTTCTCGGTGATCCTGGCCCAGCGCACACGGGAGTCGGCGCTGTTGCGGGCCATCGGCGCGTCCCGCGGTCAGGTGCTGCTCTCCATCGCCATCGAGGCTCTCGTGATCGGAGTGGTCGCGGCAGTGCTGGGCATCGTGGCCGGCGTGCTCCTGGCGTCAGCGCTCCGCGCCGCCATGGACGCAGCCGGCTTCGGCCTCCCGCCCGGCGGGCTGGCCATCACCCCGGCCACCATCGTCACCAGCCTGGTCGTCGGCGTGGTCGTCACCCTCCTGGCCAGCTTGGTGCCGGCCATCAAGGCATCCGGTGTCGCACCGCTGGCCGCCCTTCGCGATGTGGCCATCGATCGCACCGGCACCTCCAAGGTGCGAGTGGTGCTCGGTGCCGCCCTCACCGCGGTCGGCGTCGCCCTCGTGCTCTATGCCGCGCTCGCCACCGAGCTGAACGCGGCGGGCCCGGGAGCGGTGCTCACCATCATCGGCGTCGTCGTGTCCGGACCGGTCGTGGCCAAGCCGATGAGTCGGGTGCTCGGTGCGCCCCTTCGGGCGCGGGGCATGTCCGGCCGGCTGGCTCGCGAGAACGCCATGCGCAACCCGCGCCGCACGGCCAGCACGGCCACTGCGTTGATGCTCGGGGTGGGCGTCGTCACCCTCTTCACGGTCATCGGTGCGTCGATCAAGTCCTCCATCGACGATGCGGTGTCCCAGGCCTTCGCCGGCGACCTCGTCATCTCGTCGAACAACTTCAGCGGCAGCGGCATCAGTCCCGACGCGGTCGTGGCCATGAACGCGCTGCCGGAGGTGGACACGGCGGCGGCGGTGAGCTTCGGCCCCGTCCGCCTCGCAGGGGAGGACCGGCTGCTCACCGCGGTGAACCCTGCGGAGCTGGCCCAGGTGCTCGACATCGGCGTGACCGAAGGCTCTCTCGTCGGTCTCCGTCCGGACCAGTTCGCGGTGTTCGACGATCTGGCGACGGAGAAGGGCTGGCAGCTGGGCACCCGCGTGCCGGTGACGTTCCCCGACGGCGTCAGCGCCGAGCTCACGGTGGGGGCGATCTACGGGTCGGCCGAGATCACCGGGCCGCTCGTGCTGCCGGCCGCCGCCTTGGAGCCCCACATCGCCCGCCCGGTCATCACCACCATCATCCTCACGCTCAACGACGGCGTGAGCATCGATCGGGGCCAGGCCGCGGTGCAGGTCGTGGCCGACGAGTACGGAACTCCGAAGGTGCTCGACCGGGACGAGTACGTCGACTCCATCGCCGGGCAGATCAACCAGTTCCTCACGGTCGTCTACGTGCTGCTCGCCTTGTCCATCGTCATCGCCCTGATGGGCATCGCCAACACGCTCTCGCTGTCGGTGCACGAGCGCACGCGTGAGCTCGGTCTCCTGCGGGCCGTGGGCCAGACCCGGGGCCAGCTCCGCTCGATGGTGCGCTGGGAGTCGGTGATCATCGCCGTCTTCGGCACCTTGGGTGGCGTGGCGATCGGCCTCTTCATCGCCTGGGCCGTGGTGAAGGCGCTGGCCGACGAGGGCTTCAATGCCTTCGCGGCCCCGATCGGCCAGCTGCTCATCGTGCTCGTGGTCGGCGCGCTGGTCGGCGTCCTGGCCGGCATCCGGCCGGCCCGCCGCGCCGCCAAGCTCGACGTGCTCCGCGCCATCAGCACAGGCTGAGCCCGTGCTGCCCCGCCACCCGCTCCGGACCACCGGCGCGTGTGGCGGCTCAGTCGCCGATGACCGCGACCACGTCGCCGGTGGCGACGGCTTGACCGGCGGCGGCCAGGATCTCCTTGATCGTGCCCGCCCGCTCGGCGTTCACGTGGTTCTCCATCTTCATGGCCTCGAGGATGCAGATGGGTTGGCCGACCTCGACCGTGTCGCCCACCGCCACCAAGACCTTGACGATGGTGCCCTGCATGGGCACCGTGACGTTGCCACTGCCTGCAGCCCCGCCGGCCGCCGCACCTCGGGTACGGGCCGGACGCGTGCCCCCGGCCGCCTTCCCACCTGCGCCCGGCCCGGCGCCGACCGGTGCGGCTGCGGCCACTCCTTCGGGCACCCAGACCTTCACCGAGTAGCGGCGCCCGTCCACCTCGACGTCGACGTCGCGCTGGACCTTGGTCTCGCCGTCGGCGCCCTCGACGGGTCCCCCGAGAACGGGTGCGGCGATCCCCGACAGGTCGAGGCGGTCCTCCACCCACTTGGTGGAGTGCTGACCGGCGGCGAAGTCGGGGTGACGGAGGATGGCGAGATGGGCCGGGATCGTGGTGGCCACGCCCTCGATCTCCGTCTCCTCGAGGGCCCGGATCAGCCGGCGCCGGGCCTGGTCACGGTCGGTGCCCCAGACGATGAGCTTGGCCACCAGGTTGTCGTAGTACTGGCTGACCTCGTCACCTTCGTCGTAGCCGGCATCGGTGCGCACGCCGAAGCCGTCGGGGCGGCGGAACCGGGTGATCTTGCCGGGGGACGGCAGGAACCTGCCGCCGGCCGGGTCCTCGGCGTTGATGCGGGCCTCCATGGCGTGGCCGTTGCGCCGGGCGGCGATCTCGTCCTGCGAGTAGGGGATCGCCTCGCCGGCCGCCACCCGCAGCTGCAGCTCGACCAGGTCGAGGCCGACGGTGAGCTCGGTGACGGGGTGCTCCACCTGGAGGCGCGTGTTCATCTCCAGGAAGAAGAACTCACCGTCCTGGTAGAGGAACTCGACGGTGCCGGCGTTGATGTAGCCACACGCCTCCGCCACCTTCACCGCGGCCGCTCCCATCGCCTGGCGGATCTCGTCGGGGAAGTCGGGCGCGGGGGACTCCTCGATGAGCTTCTGGTGCCGGCGTTGGCACGAGCAGTCGCGCTCGCCGATCCAGATCGTGTTGCCGTGGGTGTCGGCGAACACCTGCATCTCCACGTGGCGGGGCCAGGTGAGGTAGCGCTCGACGTAGCACTCGCTGCGCCCGAAGCCCTTCAGCGACTCCGACTGCGCCGACTCGAGCGCGCCCGCTGCCTCCTCGGCGCTGTGCACCACCCGCATGCCGCGTCCACCGCCGCCGAAGGCGGCCTTGATGGCGACCGGCCAGCCCTGGGCGGTGCCGAAGTCGATGACCTGCTGGGGGTCGGTGAGCACCGTGTTGTCGCCCGGCACGCCCGACACGCCGGCCTCCTCGGCCGCCACCCGGCTCGAGATCTTGTCACCCATGATCTCGATGGCCCCGGGGGGCGGGCCGATGAAGGTGACCCCCATGTCGGTGATGGCCCGGGCGAAGTCGGTGTTCTCCGAGAAGAAGCCGTAGCCCGGGTGCACCGCCTCGGCCCCGCTGCGCTTGATGGTCTCGAGGATCTTCTCGGTGTTGAGGTAGCTCTCGGCGGCCGTGGTGCCGCCGAGGGCGTAGGCCTCGTCGGCCAGGCGCACGTGGAGCGCATCTCGATCGAGGTCTGAGTACACGGCGACGGTGGCGATTCCGAGCTCGCGGCAGGTGCGGATGACCCGCACGGCGATCTCGCCGCGGTTGGCGATGAGGACTTTTCCGAACATGGCCTGCGTATCGTAAGCGGATGCGCTGGGACGTCCACCGCTTCGCCGAGATCGACTCCACCAACACCTGGCTCACGGCGCAGGCGCGGGCCGGGGCGCCTGAGGGCATGGTGGCCGTGGCCGACGTCCAGACCGCCGGGCGGGGGCGTCTGGGGCGCACCTGGGAGGCGCCTCCGGGGGCCAACGTGCTGTGCTCGGTGCTGCTGCGGCCGGACCGGGTGTCGCATCTCGTCGTGGCCTGTGTGTCGCTCGCCGCGCTCGACGCCTGCCGTGGGGCGGCCGGCGTCGAGGCCGGCCTGAAGTGGCCCAACGACGTGATGGTGGGCGACGAGAAGCTCGCCGGCGTGCTGGCCGAGGTGACCGACGAGGCCGTCGTGGTCGGCATCGGCATCAACGTCGCCTGGGCACCGCCCGGCGCCGCTCGACTGGGTCCGGACGTGCGACGCGACGACGTGCTGGAGCGCCTGCTCGAGGGCATCGCGCGGTGGTACGACGCTGGGTGGGACGAGATCGCCAAGGGCTATCGCGACGCCTGCACCACCCTCGACCGGGCCGTCCGGGTCGAGATGGTCGACGAGACGTTCACCGGCGTCGCGGCGGACGTGACCGCCGAGGGGCACCTGTTGGTGGACGTGGGCGTCTGCATCCGCGAGGTGACGGCGGCCGACGTCGTCCACCTGCGGCCGGCCTGAGCACCTCACCCGACCGAGGGGCTCAGCCCGACGTGTAGATGCGGGTGACGACGTCCTCGATGTCGGGCTCCTCGATGCTGAGGTCGCGCACCCGCGCCTGGCCCACGACGGCGGCGATGACCTCGGCCGCAGTGACCTCCGATCGGCGGAAGCGCAGCCACTGGCGAGGGCCGTCCACCTCGACCACCTCGGCTCCGGGCACCACGAGGGACGGGCCGGCCTCCTCCAGGTCGACCACGACGGTGCGGGTGTCGCCGAACATGGTCTTGATCTCGGCCACGGTGCCGTCGTGGATGACGTGGCCGTGGTCGATCACGACGAGGCGGGAGCACAGCCGCTCGACGTCGGAGAGGTCGTGGGTGGTGAGCAGGATGGTGACGCCCTCGTCGCGGTTCACCTGGGCGAGGAACTCCCGCACTCGTGCCTTGCTGACCACGTCGAGCCCGATGGTCGGCTCGTCGAGGTAGAGGATGGCCGGGTCGTGCAGCAGCGCGGCGCACAGGTCGCCGCGCATCCGCTGGCCGAGCGACAGCTGGCGCACGGGCGAGTGCAGGAACGGCTCGAGCTCGAGCAGGTCGACGAAGCGGCGGAGGTTGGCCCGGTGGCGGTCGGCGGGCACCCGGTAGACGTGGCGCAGCAGGTCGAACGAGTCGATCAGCGGCAGGTCCCACCAGAGCTGGGTGCGCTGGCCGAACACGACACCGATCCGCGAGGCCAGCTCGACCCGCCGCCGTTGGGGATCGAGCCCGACCACCCGCACCGTCCCCGACGACGGCACGAGGATGCCGGTGAGCATCTTGATGGTGGTCGACTTCCCGGCGCCGTTGGGACCGATGTAGCCGACCAGCTCACCGGTGTCGATGCGCAGGCTGATGTCGTCGACGGCCGCCACCGTCATCCGCTCGCGCCGCAGACGGCCCTTCTTGCGCATCACCACGAAGTCCTTGGAGACCCGGTCGAGCTCGATGACGGCGGTCATGGGCAGCTCAGCTCCCGGTGCTGCGGTAGTGGCGGACGGCACCGGTCCAGGCGGCTCGGGCGGCGACCGCCATCGTCAGGGCGACGAGCGGCGAGATGAAGCGCACCCACCCAGGGGCACCGAACGGGTCGGGCTTGCCGAGGACGTAGAGGGCGGGGAAGTAGTTGACGAAGGCGGTCGGCACCACGAGCGTCAGGAAGCGGCGGAGCCAGGTGCCGAGGATGTCCAGCGGGTACTGCGTGGCGAAGTTGCCGCCATAGGTGAAGGTGTTGGCCAGCTCGCCGGAGTCCACCGTCCAGAAGGTGATGGACGCGCCGATCACCCAGATGCTTGAGAAGATCACCGTGCCGGACGGGATCATCAGCGCGAAGACCACGAGCCGCCCAGGGGTCCACTCGACGTCGAGCCGCGCCAGGACGATCACCATCACGATGGAGGCCTGGAGCAGCTTGCCGAGCCGGCGGAAGGCGAAGTCGTTGGCGCAGATCTGCACGAGGGTTCCGGCCGGCCGGATGAGCAGGGCGTCGAAGGTGCCGGCCTTGATGTAGCCACCCACCCGCTCGACCTGGCTGATGAAGGCGTCACCCAGGTAGAAGGCCATGCCCGACGTGGCGTAGAGGAAGACCACCTCCAGGAGCGACCAGCCCGCCAGCGAGTCGACCGCGCCGAAGATGACTGCGATCTGTAGGAAGTCGAGGAAGGTGATGAAGAACTGGGTGGTCATGTAGAGCAGGAACTGGCTGCGGTACTGCCAGTCGGCTCGCACCTTGGCCACGGCCAGCACGCGGTAGAGGTGCAGGGTCGTCGCCAGCTCAGCCACCCTGGATCACCAGCTTGCGCGACGCGGCGGAGAGCAGCACCCGACCGCCGGCGAGGAGCAGCACCGCCCACAGGACCTGCACTCCGAGCAGGGCCAGGAGGTCGCTGCCGGTGTGCTTGCCCAGCAGGACCTCGACGGGCAGCTGCAGCATGGCTGCGTAGGGCAGGGCGCGGGCCAGCGCCTCGAGCCAGTCGGGGAAGAACCCGATCGGCAGGATCATGCCGGAGAAGAACATCGTCACGACCGTGGCGACCTGGCTCGTGCCCCGGTAGTCGAGGAGCCAGAAGGTGGTCAGCGTGACGAGGAAGCGGTGCCCGAAGCTGACGACGATGCCGAGCAGCGCGCTGAGCGCGAAGGCGGCGATGAGCGCCGGGTCCGACGTGATGTCCAGGTCGAACACCAGCGAGCCGACGAGGAAGGGCACGCAACCGCGCAGCGCGACCTGGAACGCGATGCGGCCGAGGTCCTGGGCCAGCCACCAGGCCTGGAGGTCGACCGGGCGGTAGAGGTCGGTGACCACGTCACCGCTCTGGATGCGGTCGGCCAGCTCCAGGTGCCCTGCGCCCAGCATCACGAAGAACCCCTGGGTCACGAAGCTGAACGTGACGGCGTCGGTGGCGTCGAAGCCGCCCACCACGTCGCGCTGCTCGTAGACGGCCAGGAGGATGTAGGCCTTCAGGAAGCCGAAGACGGTGTTGGTGAAGAGGCCGGCCAGGGTGGCGGCCCGATACGTGCTGTAGCGCCGGAAGCCGCGCCGCAGCACCTCCCAGTACAACCGCACGCCCGCCCCCCCTTCCGGCTACCCCCGCCGGCCGGCTGCCGGCAAAGGGCCGGCGATCCTACGGGTCGACTGTGCGGGCGACAAGCGCTTTGAAGGCGGCGGCCGCGGCCAGGGTCTGGGGGCCGGGGCACGCCGGCAGCACGACACCGTCCACGGCCCGGATGGGCTGCACCTCCCGGGTGCTCGACGTGAGGAACGCCTCGTCCGCCTCCAGCAGCGCAGCCAGTGGCACCGAATCTTCCACGACGTGGACGGTCTCGGTCACCAGCGCCCGGGTGACACCGGCCAGGCAGCCGGCGGAGAGCGGCGGTGTGATGAGCCGGCCGCCCTTGGCCAGGAAGATGTTGCTGCCGGTGCCCTCGCACAGGTGGCCGGCCGTGTTGGCGAAGATGGCCTCGCCGGCGCCCCGCTCCTTGGCGTAGGCCAGGGCGACGACGTTCTCTCCGTAGGACGTGGTCTTGATGCCCACCAGGGCGCCTCGCTCGTTGCGGGGCCAGGGCGCCAGCACCACGTCGGTCGACGCCGGCCAACCGGCCAGCGGACCCCCCGCCACCACCACCATCGGTCCGGCGTCACCACGGTCGCTGCCGAGGGGCGAGGGACCGCCGGTCACCGTGATGCGCAGCCGCGCGTCCTCCAGTCCGTTGGCGTCGATGACGGCGGCCATGGCCTCACGCATCTGGGCCGGGTCGGGGCAGGGCAGGCCGAGGCCACGACACGACACGGCGAGCCGTTCGAGGTGCCGCCGGGCGGCGAAAGGCCCGCCCCGGACCACCTTGAGCGTCTCGAACACGCCGTCACCCGTGAGCAGGCCATGGTCGAAGGGCGACACGCGAGCGTCGGCCTCGTCGAGCACGGAGCCGTTGATCCAGACCTTCATGGCGCCGACGCTACGCCCAGGAGGCGGTGCGCCTTGAGCACGGTCTCCTCCCACTCTCCTTCGGGCGACGACCCCCAAGTGATGCCGCCGCCCGTGCCGAAGTGGATCCGGCCCTCGTCGAACCAGAAGGTGCGGATGGCCACGTTCAGGTCGCCCTCGTCCCGGTCGGCGTCGACCCAGCCGACGGCGCCGCAGTACGGGCCGCGAGGCACGGGCTCCAGCCGGTCGATCATCTGCAGGGCGGCGATCTTCGGGGCTCCCGTCACCGACCCGGGGGGGAAGGTGGCGCCGATCAGCTCGGGCCAGCCGAGCCCCTCCCGCAACCGGCCCCGCACCGTCGACACCAGGTGGAAGAGGCCCGGGTGGGGCTCGACCTCGCACAGCCCCGGCACGGTGACCGAGCCCCACTCGCACACTCGCCCGAGGTCGTTGCGGACGAGATCGACGATCATCACGTTCTCAGCCCGGTCCTTCTCGAGGAAGCCGTCGACTGTCGCCGCGGTGCCCTTGATGGGTTGGGACTCCACCGCTCGGCCCGCCCGGTGCAGGAACCGCTCGGGGGACGCAGAGGCAACGTGCATGCCGATGGCGGGGATGCGCACCACGGCGGCGTAGGGCGCCGGGTTCCCGTGCTCCAGCACGGCACCGAGGGCGGCGACGTCGGCTCCGTCCGGCAGCGGGGCGGACATGATCCGGCAGAGGTTGACCTGGTAGACGTCGCCGGCCGCGATCGCGTCGCGCACGGCGGACACCCCGGCCCGGAAGGCCTCGCCGTCGAGCGACGTGGTCCACGCCTCGCGGCCCGGGCCCGTCCACCGCGGTCCGGGCCAGGGACGCGCCGGCCGCACGGTGGCGAACCGAGCACAGATCGGCTCGCCCGCGAACGGCAGCACGACCACCCAGAAGCCGTGCGAGTCGAGCGCGCTCAGGTCGGAGGTGAGGTCGACCAGATCGGTGGCCAGCCGGCCCCCGACCACGGCCAGCGGGCTGCTCACACCGGCCACCCTAAGGCGCGGGGGTGCCGCAGTCGCACGGGGGGGTGCGAGTAGCGTTTCCGCCGTGGCCCACCCCCTCGAGGAGGCGCCCCCGGCGCGCCGCCGACGGTGGCCCCGGCGGCTCCTCATCGCCGCCAACATCTTCGTCGCGCTCTGCGTCCTCGCCACCGGCGTGGGCTACGGGTACCTGCGCATGCAGTACGGCCGCATCGACACCACCGACCTGGCCGGGGTGTTCGGGGGCGGTGGCGGCACCCAAGCCGAAGAGATCCCAGGCGACGTCATGAACGTCCTGCTGGTCGGGTCCGACACACGTGCCACGCTGTCCCCGGAGGAGGCGGAGGCCTTCGGGAGCGCCCGCCAGGTCACCGGTCAGCGCAGCGACACGATCATCATCCTGCGGGTCGACCCGAGGACGAAGCAGGCCGCCATGTTGTCGATCCCTCGCGATCTGTACCTTCCCATCGCCGGCACCCGGCGCCAGGACCGCATCAACAGCGCGTTCCTCGAAGGACCGGAGCAGCTGATCCTGACGATCCGCGAGAGCCTCGGCATCGGCATCAACCACTACATGCAGGTGGACTTCAACGGCTTTCGCGGCATCGTCGACGCGGTGGGCGGCGTGCCCATCTACGTGCCCTCGCGTGCTCGTGACAAGGTGTCGGGCCTCGACATCCCGCAGGCGGGGTGCGTCGAGCTCGACGGCGAGATGGCGCTCGCCTTCGTCCGCAGCCGCAACTACGAGCAGTTCGAGAGCGGCCGTTGGCGGGTGGACGGCAGCGGTGACATCGGGCGCATCGAGCGCCAGCAGGACTTCGTGCGCAGGGTGGTGCGCGAGTCGGGCCGCAAGGCCAAGGGGCTCGACCTGGTGGCGGTGAACCGGTTGGTGAGCACCGGCATCCAGAACGTCGTGCTCGACGACGGGTTCTCGCCGGGAGAGCTGGCCAAGCTCGCCTACCACTTCAAGTCCCTGGAGCCGTCGGCCGTTCAGATGCTCACCATGCCGACGGTGCCGGCCACCGTCGGTGGGGCATCGGTGCTGCGCATGAAGCAACCCGACGCCCAGGCGGTGATCGATCAGTTCAACGGAGTGGCCGCGCCGGCCGAGACGGTGACCGAGGCGCCCCCGGCGATCTCGTCGAGCAGTGTGCGGGTGCGGGTGCGGAACGGCTCGGGCGCCGAGGGGCAGGCCACCGCGGTCGCCGGTGGCCTGCGGGCGCTCGGCTACAACGTCGCCGGCGCGGGCGACGCGGCGTCGTTCCGGAACGCCAAGTCGACGCTGGCCTACGGGGCGGGCCAGCGGGACAAGGCCCTGCTGGTGCAGAGCCACCTCCGTGCGCCGGCCGAGCTGAAGGAGGACCCCACCCTCCGGGGCGTCGACGTGGTGCTCACCACGGGCGCCGACTTCGGAGGGGTGCGCGAACCGGGTGGGGATCCCGCCGCGCCGGTCACCTCGGTCCCGCAGTCCCCGGCTGCGCCGCCCGAGCCGGCCGCGCCGCCCGAGGAGCAGTGCTAGACGTTCGCTGTGCTGCACGCAGCAGCGCGGCCCCGACGTGGAGGTAGATCGATGAAGGGCATCATCCTCGCCGGCGGCAAGAACTCCCGGCTGTACCCGGCCACCATGGCCGTCTCCAAGCAGCTGTTGCCGGTGTACGACAAGCCGATGATCTACTACCCGCTGTCGGTCCTGATGCTGGCGGGGCTCCGGGACATCTTGCTCATCTCGACCCCGCAGGACGTCCCGCTCTTCCAGCGACTGCTCGGTGACGGCTCGCAGCTCGGCATGAGCTTCACCTACGCCGTGCAGCACGAGCCGAAGGGCCTGGCCGACGCCTTCCTCGTGGGGGAGGACCACATCGGCTCGGACACGGCTTGCCTGGTGCTGGGGGACAACGTCTTCCATGGCCACGGCCTGCAGGAGCTGGTGCTGGAGGCCTCCGCCCTGCAGTCGGGCTGCACCCTGTTCGGCTACACGGTCACCAACCCCCAGGACTACGGGGTGGCCGAGGTCGACGCCGGCGGACGGCTGATCTCGGTGGAGGAGAAGCCCGCGAAGCCCAAGTCGTCCACCGTCATCACCGGGCTGTACTTCTACGACAACGACGTCGTCGAGATCAGTCGCAACGTGAAGCCGTCGGCTCGCGGAGAGATCGAGATCGCGGACGTGAACAACCACTACATCGAGCGGGGCGCGGCCCAGCTCGTGCACCTGGGTCGGGGCATGGCCTGGCTCGACACCGGCACGCCCGAGGGCCTGCTCCAGGCCAGCGAGTTCGTGCAGGTGCTCGAGCACCGCCAAGGCGAGCAGATCGCCTGCATCGAGGAGGTGGCGTGGCGCATGGGCTTCATCGACATCGAGCAGCTGGCCCGGCTGGGTGAGGGCATGCGCAGCTCGGCCTACGGCCGCCACGTGCTGCGGCTGGCCGACGAAGGCAGTCAGTACCCTGGGCGGCCATGAAGCAGCTCATCACGGGCGGGGCCGGCTTCATCGGCTCCAACTACGTGCGACACGTGCTGGCCCACACGGATGACGAGGTCACCGTCTACGACGCCCTCACCTACGCCGGGAACCTGTCGACGCTCCGCGACGTCGACGACAGCCCCCGCTACCGGTTCGTGAAGGGCAACATCTGCGACCCCGGCACGCTGGAGGACGCCATGGCCGGCCAGGACGCGGTCGTGCACTTCGCGGCCGAGAGCCATGTGGACCGCTCGATCGCCGGGTCGGACGACTTCGTGCTCACCAACTGCTTCGGCACCAACCTCGTGATGGACACGGCCCGCCGGCTCGGGGTCGAGCGCGTGCTGCACGTCAGCACCGACGAGGTGTACGGGTCCGTGGAGCAGGGCTCGTCGAAGGAGACCGACCCGCTCGAGCCCCGGTCGCCCTATTCGGCGTCCAAGGCCGGCTCGGACCTCCTGGCCCTCTCGTACCACCACACCCACGGCGTGCCGGTGGTCGTAACCCGGTGCACCAACAACTTCGGGCCCTACCAGTTCCCGGAGAAGGCCATCCCGCTCTTCGTCACCAACGTGCTCGACGGCGGCACCATCCCGCTGTACGGCGACGGGTTGAACGAGCGCGACTGGCTGCACGTGGACGACCACTGCGCGGCCGTGCTCCTCGCCCTGCAGAAGGGGGCGCCGGGGGAGATCTACAACATCGGCGCCGGCAACGAGACGCCCAACCGCGTGCTCGTCGACAAGATCCTCGCCCTGCTCCAAGCCGGTGAGGACCGGGTGCAGTACGTGGAGGACCGCAAGGGCCACGACCGCCGCTACTCCGTCGACATCACCAAGATCACCGAGCTCGGCTGGCAGCGGCGCCGCACCCTCGACGAGGCCCTGGCCCAGACGGTGGCGTGGTACCGGGACAACCGCTGGTGGTGGGAGCCGCTGAAGGCCGCCGCGTGAGCGCCGCCCCCGGAACGGAGCGCCAGTGACGACGCGCGTGCTCATCACGGGCGCGGCCGGCCAGCTCGGCCACGACCTGGTGCGTGCCTTCGAGGACGGCGGGAGGACGCACGAAGTCGTGGCGTGCGACCGGGCGACCCTCGACGTGGGTGACCGCGAGCGGACGCTCCAGGTCATCACCACGGTGCAGCCCGATGTCGTCGTGCACGCCGGCGCCTATACCGCCGTCGACGCGGCCGAGACCGAGGTCGACCTGGCATTCCAGGTCAACGCCCTCGGCACCCGCCACGTGGCCGAAGGGGCCAGGATCACCGGAGCCCGGCTCTGCTACATCTCCACCGACTACGTCTTCGACGGCACGGCCGATCGGCCGTACCTGGAGTGGGACGCGCCGAACCCGCAGACGGTCTACGGCCGGTCGAAGCTGGCCGGCGAGCGCGAGCTCGACCCGGGAGCCACCATCGTGCGGACCTCGTGGGTCTGCGGTGCGGCGGGCAAGAACTTCGTGAAGACGATGCTGCGCCTGGCCGGCGAGCGCGACGAGATCGGCGTGGTGGCCGACCAGCAGGGCTGCCCCACCTTCACCGATGACCTGGCGGGCATGGTCCGCCGGCTGGTGGTGGCCCGCCTCCCGGGCACCTTCCACGTCACCAACCAGGGCCCGACCACCTGGTTCGAGCTGGCCTCGGCCACCCTGCACGCCGCCGGCCTCGACCCTGCGAAGATCCGCCCCATCACCACGGCCGAGTACCCGGTGGCGGCCCCCCGGCCGGCGTACTCGGTGCTCGACAACGCCGCCCTCCGCCTCCAGGGCATCCCGCTGCTGCCCGAGTGGCCGGAGCCCCTCGAGCGCCTGGTGAAGGAGCTGACGGCATGAGCGGCGGCACTCGCAGCGGTAGGCGCATCGTCGTCACCGGCGCGGCCGGGTTCCTGGGGTCGCACATCTGCCGGGCCCTGCTGGCGCGGGGCGATGAGGTCGTCGGCATCGACAACCTCATCACCGGTGACCTGGCCAACATCGAGGCGCTCTTCGCAGATGACTGCTTCTCGTTCCAGCGCCACGACGTGAGCAGCTTCGTCCACGTGGCCGGGCCGGTCGACGCGGTGCTGCACTTCGCCAGCCCGGCGTCGCCCAAGGACTACCTGGAGATGCCGATCCAGACGCTGAAGGTGGGCAGCCTCGGCACCCACAACCTGCTCGGGCTGGCCAAGGACAAGGGCGCCACGTTCTTCCTGGCGTCGACGAGCGAGGTGTACGGCGACCCGCAGGTGCACCCGCAGACCGAGACGTACTGGGGGCACGTGAACCCGGTGGGTCCCCGCGGGGTCTACGACGAGGCCAAGCGGTTCGGCGAGGCGATGGCCATGGCCTACCACCGCTACCACGGCGTCGACGTCCGCATCGTGCGCATCTTCAACACCTACGGCCCGTTCATGCGCCCGGGCGACGGGCGGGTCGTCTCGACCCTGCTCGTGCAGGCCCTGGCCGGCGAGCCGCTCACCATCTACGGGGACGGCGAGCAGACGAGGAGCTTCTGCTACGTCGACGACGAGGTCCGCGGCTTCCTGGCCCTGCTCGACAGCGACGAGGTGGGCCCCATCAACATCGGCAACCCCAACGAGTTCACCATCAAGCAGCTGGCCGAGCTGGTGATCGAGGTGACGGGCTCGACCTCGACCATCGTCCACGAGCCGTTGCCGGTGGACGACCCGGTGCAGCGCCGTCCCGACATCACCCTCGCCCGCGAGCGACTGGGCTGGGAACCCGTCGTCGAGCTGCGCGAGGGCCTGGAGCGCACGGCCGAGTACTTCCGTGGCCGCTGACGACCCGGCCACCCGCGTGTCGGTGGTGGTCGTCAACTACAACGCCGGCGACCTGCTGACCGACTGTGTCGCCAGCCTCCGCCTGGAGGGCGTGCGGCAGGTCATCGTGGTGGACAACGCGTCGGTGGACGGGTCGATCGAGGCGCTCGAGCGGGCGGACCCCGACGTCACCGTGGTGCAGACGGGGGCCAACCTGGGTTACGGCCGCGGGGCCAACCGCGGGGCGGCCTTCACCGACACCGAGCTGCTCCTCGTGCTGAACCCCGACACGGTGGTGCAGCCGGGCATGATCAAGGTGCTCGTCGAAGCGCTCGACCACAACCCGCGCCTCGGCATCGTCGGGCCGCGCATCGAGAACCCCGACGGCAGCCTGTACCCGTCGGCCCGGGAGTTCCCGCGGCTCATCGACTCGGTGGGTCACGGCTTCCTGGGCATGGTGGCGCCGA
Organism: uncultured Acidimicrobiales bacterium; assembly: GCA_902805655.1. GTDB lineage: Bacteria > Actinomycetota > Acidimicrobiia > Acidimicrobiales > CADCTF01 > CADCTF01. The sequence continues at coordinate 86,031 of CADCTF010000087.1, read as the reverse complement.
GGAACCGCTTCACCCGGCGGTACCGCATGCTCGACTGGGACCACGCCGCGTACGCCGTGGTGGACTGGGTCTCCGGCTCGTGCATGCTCGTGCGGCGACGGGCGTGGGACGCGATCGGCGGCTTCGACGAGGACTACTTCATGTACGCGGAGGACGTCGACCTGTGCTGGAGGGTCGGCCGGGCCGGCTGGCAGGTGGCCTACGAGCCGGCGGCGGTCATCATGCACGTGCAGGGGGTCTCGGCCGACCGTCACCCCTACCGCATGATCGTCGAGCACCACCGCGCGCTGCTGCGCTTCGCGGCGCGGAGCACCCGCTACCCCGAGCGGGCGTTGCTGCCCGTCGTGGCGGTCGGCCTGGTGGCGCGCACGGGCCTGGCGTGGGCGCATCGCTGGCTGCAGGGGCGGGCCGGCCGGTCGTCCTGACGACGACCCCCGCCCAGGGAGTGCCCGTTACGTCCAGTATCGTCACTTGCACTTATGGGAAGAGCGTCGTCCAGCAAGAAGGTGTCGCGTGCGGCTAGCACCGGCGGTGGCCGCACCAAGGGTGGGGGGCCCAAGCCCTACCGGTGGTGGGCGCTGCTGGCCGTGGTCGTCCTGATCGGGTCGCTGGGCATCCTGTTCAGTCGCACCGAGCGCCGCGACGCGGTGCTGGCCACGATCGGCCCGCCGAGGGCCAACGTGGACCACTGGCACGCGGCTTACGGGGTCGTGCTGTGCGGCACGTTCCAGGCTCCGATCCAGGACCAGTCCGATCCGCGAGGCATCCACAGCCACGCCGACGGCCTCATCCACATCCACCCCTTCGTCACCGGGGCGGCGGGCAAGAACGCCGTCCTCTCCGAGTTCGCCGACGCCGTCGGCATGACCCTCACCGACTCGGAGGTCCGGATGCCGGGCGGGGAGTCGTTCAAGGAGGGTGACACCCAGTGCAACGGGCAGCCCGGTGAGGTGATGGTGAAGGTCAACGACGACATCGTGACCAAGAACGTGGGCGACATCCCGCTGACCGACAACGCGCTGATCACCATCGCCTTCGCGCCCAAGGGAGCCGTGCTCCCCGATCCGCCCACCGCCGGCAACCTGGCCCGGCTCGACCCGCGGACCGAGCTGCTCGCACCCGAACCGTCCGAGACCACCACCACCCCGCCGCCCGCCGACGGCAGCACCACGCCCAGCACCACCGTCGCACCATGAGGGCCGTCGTCCTCGTCGGCGGGAAGGGCACCCGCCTCCGGCCGTTGACCTACCGCACGCCGAAGCAGCTGCTGGCCGTGGCCGAGGTCACCATCATCGAGCGGGTGGTCGGCCACCTCCGGTCCCACGGCGTGACCGAGGTCGTGCTCTCGATGGGGTACCAGCCGGATGCCTTCCGGCTGGCATTCCCGGACGAGCGGTGCGCCGGCGTCCCGCTGAGCTACGCCGTGGAGTCGGAGCCCCTCGACACCGCCGGCGGCATCGCCTTCGCGGCTCGAGCGGCCGGCATCGACGACACCTTCATCGCCGTGAACGGCGATGTGCTGACCGATCTCGACCTCGGCGCGCTGGTGGCCATGCACCGGGCCCGGGGAGGACAGGCCACCATCGGCCTGACCCCGGTCGAGGACCCGTCCGCCTTCGGGGTGGTGCCCACCGACGACGAGAACCGCGTGCTCGCCTTCATCGAGAAGCCGGCGGCCGCCGATGCCCCCACCAACTACATCAACGCCGGGTTCTACGTGCTCGAGCCGTCGGTGCTCGACCGCATCCCGGTGGCGCAGCCGTACAAGATCGAGACACAGGTGTTCCCGGCCATGGCCGCCGAGGGCGCCCTGTTCGCTCTGCAGTCCGACGCGTACTGGACCGACGCCGGCACGCCGGAGCTGTTCCTCCAGGCCAACCTCGATCTGATCGCCGGGCGTCGGGACGGGCCGCCTGCGCCCCACGCCCGCCAGCGCACGCACGCCATCTGGACGCTCGGCGCGGCGATCATCGACGGCCACGTCGACGGGCCGGCCCTGATCGGGGACGCGGCCTACATCGCGAGTGGTGCCACCGTGCACGCCTCGGTGATCGGCGCAGGTGCGCGGATCGAGGCAGGGGCCGTCGTGAACGACTCGGTGGTGCTGGCCGGGGCGGTCATCCGCGCCGAGGCGCACGTCGACGGTTCGATCGTCGGTGATGGCGCGGTCATCGGGCGCGGGGCGAAGCTGTCGGGCCTCTCGGTGGTGCAGGGTGAGGTCGAGGTGCCCGAGGGCGCAGACCTGCACGGTGCGAGGGTGGGCAACGAAGGGTGAGGTGCTTCGTCAGCGGAGGAGCCGGCTTCATCGGCTCCACGCTGGTCGACCGGCTGGTGCGCGAAGGGCACGAGGTCGACGTGGTGGACGACTTCTCCACCGGCTCGCTCGCCAACCTGGCCGTCGCCCGCAGCGACCCCGGCCGGGGCCTGAAGGTCCATCGCCTCGATGTGCGGTCACCCGACCTCGTCGGCCTGATCGAGCGGCGGCGCCCGGAGGTCGTGTTCCACCTGGCGGCGCAGGCCGACGTGCGCGTGTCGGTGGCCCAGCCTGCCTTCGATGCCGCCGTCAACGTCCTCGGGACCGTGCACGTCCTGGAGGGGGCGCGACTGGCCGGGGCTCGCAAGATCGTCTTCGCCAGCAGCGGAGGCACGATCTACGGCGACGTCCAGCCCTCGGCCCTGCCCGTCACCGAGACCCACCCCCAGTCGCCGAGCTCCCCCTACGGCGTGGCCAAGAAGGCGGCCGGTGACTACCTCGCCGTCTACCGCCGGCTGCACGGGCTCGAGTTCACCATCCTGGCCCTGGGCAACGTCTTCGGGCCACGCCAGAACCCCGAGGGCGAGGCCGGCGTGGTGTCCATGTTCGCCGGGCGGCTGCTGTCGGGCGAGCCGTGCACGATCTTCGGCGACGGCGACCAGACCCGGGACTTCGTCTACGTCGACGACGTGGTGGACGCCTTCGTCCGAGCCTCGGACCGCGCCGACGGCCTGCTGCTCAACATCGGCACCGGCCTGGAGACGTCGGTCGCGTCGCTGTACGCCACCATGGCCAAGGCCGCAGGGGTGTCCCAGCCACCCCTGTACGCGCCGGCCCGTGTGGGCGAGCTGCAGCGCTCGTGCCTCGACCCGGGTCGGGCGAACGTGCACCTGGGCTGGAAGCCCTGGACCAACGTCGCCCGGGGAACGGCGGAAGTGCTCGACTGGATGCGCTCCCGCACCTAGCTGTACGCGGCCAGGACGGCGCGAGCGAGGGCGGCCGATGTCTCTGCGTCCCGCATGATCGTGGGCACGACCACCGGACGGACGCCCTCGGCGGCAACCGCCCCGGCCAGCGCCTCGTCGGCCACGTCGATCAGCAGGGTGGACGCGAACGGGGCGTAGAGGCGGGCCACGCCGAGCACCGACGGCTCGTGGCCGAGCTCGACCAACATGCGATCGGCTGGTCCCTTGAGGGCCGCTCCGGCGATGATCGGGGAGATCGCCACCACGTCGTCCCGGCGGGCGGCGATGGCATCGAGGATGCCGGGCACGGCGAGCACCGGGCCGATCGACACGATCGGGTTGGAGGGGCAGACCACGACGCGATCGGCCGCGGCTATCGCGTCCAGCACGCCGGGGGCCGGCGCGGCCTGCTCGATGCCGTGGAAGCGGATCGACCGAACCGGCACCGAGTGCCGCTCGCCCACGAAGTACTCCTGGAAGCCCACTTCGGTGCCGTCGGCGGCGAGGGTGACACGGGTCTCCACCCGCTCGTTGGTCATGGGCAGCACCCGCAGCCGGAGGCCCCATGCACGGACGATCTCGTCCGTCACGTCGCCCAGACCGGCGCCTTCCGACAGGCGTTGCGTGCGATAGAGGTGGGTGGCCAGGTCGCGGTCGCCGAGGCGGAACCACGTCTGGCCACCGAAGCGGTCCAGCGCCTCCATGGCGTTCCACGTCTCACCTTCGAGGCCCCACCCCTGCACAGGGTCGATGGCCGAGGCGAGCGTGTAGGTGACGGTGTCGAGATCCGGGCTGATGTGCAGGCCGTGCAGGACGATGTCGTCACCCGTGTTCACCACGGCGGTGACGTCCTCCGCGGGCACGACGCTCACCAGGCCTCGCAACATGCGCGCCGCCCCGACGCCTCCGGCGATAGCGGTGATCACCGGGGGAGCGTATGGCAGCAGGTCGTCAGTCCTCGACGACGTTGGCGCGGAAGCGCTCGCGGGCGGCATCCCACCGCACCCGGTCGATGGTCCCGTCGGCTCGCACGGCAGCCGCGGCCTCCTCGCCCATCTCCAGCGTGTGGTGGGTGTTGTCGGGGTTGTAGAGGCCCTGGCGCCCGAAGGTGACGAGGCGGGGCTGCTGCGCCGCCCAGTCCTCGATCCCGGCCAGATCGGCCTCGTACGAGCCGGTGTAGACGGGGTAGCAGCGCGGGATGCGGCGCACCTGCACGTCGAGCACCCTCGGGAACCGGAGCCCCAACGGCTCGAGGGTCGACACGACGAGAGCACGGAGCTCGTCGACCGATGCCGTCCAGACGTCGTCGCCCTCCCAGCACGGCAGCTCGGCGCACACCACCGTGACCCCGCTCGGGTCTTTCGGGTCGTCGCGGTAGTTCTTGGGCTCGCTCATCCGGCTCACCGGTGTCGACATCTCGGGGAAGTAGTGGGCGTCGAAGGGCGTGAGGCGGTCGGTGTCCAGCACCAGGTAGGCCAGCACCATCGCCCGGTGGCGCAGGCGGCCGGCCGCGGCCAGCACGGGGCTCGGCGCGCCGGCCAGGTGGGCCAGCGCCGCGACCGGGATGGAGGACAGGAGCGCCGCGGCCCGCACGACACGGCCACCTGGGAGCGTGATCGTGGCTCCGGCCTCGTCCAGGGCCACCTGGGTGACGGCGGCACCGAGCCGGATGTCGGCGCCCGCGTTGGTGGCCGCGGCTGCGACGGCCTCGCTGATCTGGCCGAACCCCCGGCGCGGGTAGCGGAACGTGCCGGCGCCGTCGGTTTCCCGCCGAGTGCGGAGAGCCTTGGCGGCCAGAGCCAGGGGGCTTCGGGCTGACACCCGCCGGTCGGCCAGCTCCCGGCCCAGCTGCTCCGGGTCGGTGCCCCAGAGCTTGGTGAGATACGGGGTGTAGAAGCTGCGGGCCACCGTCGGGCCGAGTCGGGCCTCGATGGCCTGCACTGCGTTCGGCGCCTGTCTCGACCGCAGGGCGGCGGACCGGAGCGGCGACAGGGCCGTGTCCACCGCGACACCTGCGACGAACCTCCTGGGAAGGTTCCGGGCCAGGTCGCCTAGCTGGAGCGGAAAGCGAAGCCAGCGGCCCTGCAGGGCGATGCGACCGTGCCGGCGGCGCGTCTGGAGGTCGTCGCCGAGCAGGGCCTGCAGGTCGGCCAGCAGGTGCGGGCTCGACGTGGGGTGGAGGCGGTGGCTCCCGAAGTCCACCCGCACCCCGGCGATCTCGAAGCTTCCGGCCATGCCGCCGACGGATGTCGCCGCCTCCAGCACCACCACGGAGCGGCCCGCGCCGGCCAGCCGCCGAGCGGCCATCAGCCCGGCCGGGCCGGCACCGAGGACCGCCACATCGCAGCACTGCACCCGTCGAACCTAGAGCCGCAAGCGCAGCGGTCTCGGTGTCACAGCCCCTCGAGACCCGAGCTTCTGTGACGGGATCCATCCCCGCCGGGGATTGCGTCACACAAGCAAAGGAGAAGGGCTGAGCATGCGGGCGAAACGTCCGGCATTACCCTTTCCTCCCGATGACCAACTCTCGCCGCCGTTCGCTTCCAGCCGTGCTGGCCCTGGCCCTCTTGGCGCCGCTGGCCGGCATCGGGGTCGACGTCGGCCGGGCCGAGCCGGCAGCTGCCTATCCGAGCACTCACATCGACGTGGTCGGCAAGGGGTTCGGCCACGGGCGGGGGATGGGCCAGTACGGATCGCTCGGCTACGCCCTGCAGGGCTGGAACCACCACGACATCCTCCAGCACTACTACGGGAACACCTACGCCGGGTCCACTCCCGACGACACGATCCGGGTGCGGCTCGACCCGGCCCTGCCCGACATGATCGTGACGTCCGCGCAGCCCTTCACCGTCGGCCTCGTCCACTTCCAGGGGGGCCAGGCGGCTCGCATCCGCCAGGGCGGCGACCCGCTCTTCATCGACGTGGCGCCATCCTGCGCCGGGCCGTGGAGCCCGGTGGGGTCGACGTCCGGGATCACCGACGTCGCCCCCAGCGATCCGAACCAGGGTGACGACCGGGACCGGATGCTGCTGGTCTGCACACCGTCCGGGAGCCGCTTCTACCGGGGCGTGGTGCGGGCGCAGATGGAAGGCTCGACGTTCCGGGCCATCAACCTGGTGCCCATGGAGTCGTACCTGCGGGGCGTCGTGCCCAGGGAGTCGCCGGCGTTCTGGGGATCGCTCGGAGGCGGTCGAGGCATGGAGGCGTTGCGGGCGCAGGCCGTCGCGGCCCGCAGCTACGCGTGGGCGGACAAGGCGTCCAACAGCGGCCGGGGCCGCTTCCCCGGCGTGGCCGACACCTGCAACACCGAGTCGTGTCAGGTCTTCGGCGGCGTCGAGATGCAGGGCACGACCCTCCGCGAGGAGGCCAACACGGACGTGGCCGTCGCCACCACGGCCGGCCAGGTGCGCCGCATGAGCAACCACGCCTTCGCCCGCACCGAGTTCTCGTCGTCCACCGGCGGGCACTCGGCCGGCGGCACGTTCCCGGCGGTCCCCGACGGCGGCGACCGGCCATGCCCGGGCGAGGGCTGCAACCCGTACCACCGGTGGTCGACACGGATCGCGGTGGCCGACATCGAGACCCGGTTCAACCTGGGCACCCTCCTCGGCATCCGCATCAACTCACGAAACGGTCTCGGTGACTTCGGTGGCCGCATCCGGTCGATGACCCTGGTCTTCACGGGTGGTCAGGTGCTGCGCGACAACGACTCGGAGATCCGGTCGGCTCTCGGCGGTACGGGTGCGGGCATCCGGTCGGACTGGTTCGCCGTGGTCGATGCGCCGGAGCCTCCCGGCATCGCGTCCTTCCCGTACCACGTGGTCGCCCGCGACGGCGCCGTCTTCAGCTTCGGCGGCGCGAGCTACCACGGCTCCACCAAGGAGCTCGGCATCCCGACGCCGATCCGCGACATGGCCGAGGGGGCCGACGGGGGGTACTGGTTGATGGGGGAGGACGCAGAGGTCTACGGCTTCGGTGCGCCCTGGTACGGGTCGATGCGCGGCCAGCCCCTCACGTCGCCCGTCGTCGGCCTCGCCGCCACGGCCACCGGGCGTGGCTACTGGGAGGTGGCCGGCGACGGCGGCATCTTCACCTTCGGGGACGCCGGCTTCTACGGCTCCACCGGTGCCCTCCGGCTCAACCGGCCGGTGGTCGGCATGTCACCCCATCCCAGTGGCAACGGCTACTGGTTGGTGGCCGGCGACGGCGGCATCTTCAGCTTCGGCGACGTCGCCTTCCATGGCTCGACGGGAGACCTGCGGCTGAACCAGCCGGTCTTCGCCATGGCCGCGACCCCGAGTGGCAACGGCTACTGGCTGGTGGCCAGCGACGGCGGCATCTTCACCTTCGGGGACGCCGGCTACCACGGCAGCCTGCCGGAGCGGGGCATCGGGGAGACAGCGGTCGCTCTGGTGGCCAGCCCGTCCGGCGAGGGGTATCTCATCGTCACGCGGGAGGGGCGGGTCCACGGGTTCGGTGACGCGTCGCCGGGTGGCGGACCCCGCACCTACGGCCACCCGGAGCCCACCGTGGGCGCCGCTCGGCCGCTCTGACCCCGCCTCTGACGAGGACTACGGACGCAGCACGAGGTCGATGGCCGAGCCTCCGCCTCGCAGCGGCGGCGGGGAGCCGTGGGCGATGGCGTCGCCGAAGCGCCGGACACTGCCGTCGGCCCCGAGCACGTAGTAGCCCACCCCCGTGCGGGTGACCCGGATCTGCACGCTGCGCGGCGGAGCCGCGAGCCGGAGCTCTGGCACGCTGCCCCAGAACTCCACGGCACCGAAGGAGAAGATGCCGCCGTCGGCCGCCTGCAGCCAGTAGCCCGACCCGGAGGGATGCGGAGCCATCGAGACCACAGGTGCGTTGAGCCGCATCGAGCCGGTGGAGCCGTGGAAGCCGCCGTCGCCAAAGGTGAACACGCCGCCGTCGGCGGCAAGGAGCCAGTAGCCACCACCCGAGGTGGTGGCGGACATGCTGATGACGGGTGCGTTCAGTCGCAGGTCGCCGGTGGACCCCCAGAACGACGCATCGCCAAAGGAGAACACACCCCCATCGGCCGCGAGGATCCAGTAGCCGTCACCCGTGCGCGTCGGTTCGAGGCGGACGGCCGGGGCGTTCAGCGACATGCCCTCGGTCGACCCGTGGACCGACGCATCTCCGAAGGCCGTCACCCGTCCGTTGCCCGACAGCACCCAGTACCCGCGTCCGCTCGGAGTGCTCGCCATGGAGCTGGCCGGCGGGTTGGCCGGTGCGCTCCAGGGCGATGGCGGCAGCGGCTCGGCCGCCCCGAAGCTGTAGATGCCCGAGTCCTGGCCCAGCACCCAGTAGCCGGGGGTCGGGTCGGTGGAGCGGCCGGTGCTGCGAGCGTCCGCAATCCGCTGGCGCAGGGCAGGGAGCTGGTCGTAGAGCACACCGCCGGGGCACGCGGTCGCCACGGTGTCGCGGTGGCCGATGAGCGTCGGCTGCCGGATGGTCTGGCCGCCCTTGGTCCATGTGGTCGTGGCGAGCGTGTCGACGCCGTGGCGGTCGGCCTCCCAGGTCAGCAACCGCTCGAGCGCCGCCATGGCGGCCGGCGTCGGCCCCTGGTCGGTGAAGGTGCCGAGCAGGGCGACGCCGACGGTGCCGGAGTTGTTGTTGGCCGTGTGCGCTCCGACGACGAGGTTGCCGTTGCGGTCCTCGCCCGGAGCGGCTCCCTGGCGGGCCGAGCGGCCCTCGTAGATCCGGCCGGAGGCGTCGACGAGAAAGTTGTAGCCGACGTCGTCCCACCCGTTGGACCTCGTGTGATAGCTGAGGATGGCCCGCAGCGTCGCTTCGGGGTTGGGGTCGTTGTTCGGCGAGACGGTGTGGTGGACCGACACCCGGCGCACGGCAGCGTAGGACGGCGTACCGCTCACCAGCGACTCGTCGGCTCCCCACTCGCCTCGGCTGACGATGTGGGGCTGAGGCACCGTCGCGCCGGGGATGAGCGCCGCGGCGGCCCTGGGCCCTGCACTCTCGACCACCAGCTTCCGCGGCCCGTGCTGCGTGTCGATGGCGATCAGGCGGAGGTCGGCGACCTCGCCGGCCGTCACGCGCACCTCGACCGTCACCGCATCAGAGGCGAGCACCAGGCCGGTGCGGACCTCACGCCTCTCCTCGTCCCCCAGGTCGTGGGCCACCTCCAACCGCTCCCATGTCGTCCATGGGCCGCGACCCGGACGTGCACGAAGCTCGATGACAGCGTCCTCGTCACCGGTCCAGCGCAGCCCGAGGTGCGACGTGGGGTGAGCGAGGCTCGCCGGCGAATCCGAGGAGATCGGGAGCTCCTGCAGGCGAACCTCCGGCTCGGCCCAGGCGGTCTCGATGGGAAGGGCGCTGCTCGCCAGCACGACCAGCGCGGCGACGAGCACCTGTACGGCACGTCTCATGGTGTTCTCCTCGGCTCCGAAAGGACCTCCTGAAGCGAGCAGAGCCCGAACCTTCAGAAATATCCCTCTAGGTGCTCCCGCCGGCGCACCAAGTGAGCGTAGTCAGCGGCATCCATCCAGGTGGTCGATGGCCACCGCAGCGAAGGCGCCTCAACGAGGGAGCTTGCTGCGGACCTGGCGCAGCGCGGCGCGCCAGCCCCCCGGCTGGGGCATCCCGGCGGCAGCTGTGGCGGGATGCGTCGCATTCGGGGCGACATCGGCGCACGCACGCACCAGGTCGTCGGCACGACGAGGGGCTCGGCAGAAGCGCAGCAGCGGCGCGAGCGCCACGTCCCAAGCCAGGTCCGGGGCCACGGCGGCGACCTGAGCCCGGCAGGCTGCCCGCCGGGCCGGACCGGCCACCAGAGAGCGCAGCGCCACGGTGAGGCCGTCGACGTCGCCCGCGGCGGCCGTGGCGCCGAGCGACCTCGCCTCCACCAGCTCGGCGAAGGCGTCACCCTGCGTCGTCACGATGGGCAGCGACGCCCAGATGTAGTCGAGGATGCGCGTGCGGAAGCTGTACGCCGTCTCGACGTGGTCGAGGTGGGTGCTCACGCCGACGTCGGCTTCGAGCAGGTAGTCGGCCCGCTCGTCGTACGGCACCCAGCCTTCGTTGAAGAAGACGTGCACGCCGGTGAGACCGAGCTCGTCGCTGAGGGTCCGCAGCTCGGTGGCCATGCTCATGGCCGGGATGTCCGGGTTGGGGTGCTGGAGCCCCAGGAAGAACAGTCGAAGGGTCGGCTCGTCCACCCGCAGCCGGTCGACGGCGCGCACCAGGGTGAGCGGATCGAACCAGTTGTAGACGCCACCGGCCCAGAGGAGCACGACGTCGTCCGGCCCGATGCCGGGCACGACCCCCCGCAGCACCGGGCGACGCTTCACCGGTGGGCTCGCAGGGAGGCCGAACGGCACCAGGTCGACCAGCCCGCTCATGGTGGGGTCCTGTTCGTAGGTGCTCGGGTTCACCCGGCCGAGCGCGGCCAGGCTGCCCATCCAGAAGTCGCGCTGGCGCGGGCTCGCGGCCAGGAAGAAGTCGCCCCGGCGCAGCTGGTCGTTGAGCACACCGGTGAGGTGCTCGATCACCTCGTGGCGCTCGGCCTCCGGCCTCCCCCTCGTCTGCTCCAGGTTCTCCAGGTGGAAGGGGTCGTAGATGTCGGCAACGATCACCTTGTCGCTCTCCGCCAGGTACGGGTGGATGCGCAGCAGGCCGCCCTGGAAGACCAGCACGTCCATCCAGCGCTCGAGCGCAACGAGGTCCTCGGCGCCGACGTGGTCGACGGAGAAGGCGCCGTCGAGGGGAGCCGGGCGATCGACCTCGGCGATGCTGACGAGGCGCACCTCGTGCTCGGCCGACAGCGCCTCGGCCATGTGCCACGCCCGGATGGCCGGGCCCGCCATGCGGTCGGTGACGGGATCGCAGGTCGCCACGACGATGCGGCGGCGCGGCAGCGTCGACGTCACGCGGCCGGGTCGACTCCCGGCACCCGCCAGCTACCCCCGAGGGAGACGACGCCATAGCTCTCGTGCGGCTCGCCGGGGTCGACGTCGAAGCGCAGGACGTGGTGCCGGAAGTCGTACGGGTGCAGGCACGCGTAGTCGTACAGCGACGCGGTGATGTCGTAGGTGCCCGGCAGGAGCCTGATGGGATCGATGCGGAGGTCGACGTGGCCCTCGCCCTCGAGCTTGTCCGGCACGCTCTCGGTGTCCCGCGTGTTCGGCCCGGTGACGTGGGTGCCGTCGAGCGTGTGGATGGCCAACCCGAAGACCGGGCGTGGGATGGGCTCGTCCATGCAGTAGTGGATGCGAATGGTGACGGGGTCGCCCGTGCGCACCTTGCTGGCGGGCTCTCCCGAAGGGCCGAGCAGCTCCACCTTCTCGATTCGGCCCTCACCCGAACCCCAGCGGTTGCCGCCCGTCTCCACATCCTCCACGCGGTCGATCTGCACGGTGCTCATGTACTCGTCGACGATCTGGCGGGCCGGTGCGATCATCTTGAGCACGCCGTGCTCGAGCCACGCCGCCCGGTCGCAGAGGTTGTGCACCGCGGAGAGGTTGTGGGACACCAGCACGATCGTCTTGCCGGCCGCCTTGAGGTCGGCGAACTTCTCGTTGCACTTGCGCTGGAAGGCTTCGTCACCGACGGCCAGCACCTCGTCGACCAGCAGCACGTCGGGGTCGACGTTGATGGCGACCGAGAAGCCGAGCCGCACGTACATCCCGTTGGAGTAGTTCTTCACCGGCTGGTCGATGAACTGGCCGAGCCCGGCGAACTCCACGATCTCGTCGAACTTGGCGGCGAGCTCCTTCTGGCCGAGCCCGAGGATCGAGCCGTTGAGGAAGACGTTCTCCCGGCCCGAGAGCTCGGGATGGAAGCCGGCGCCGAGCTCGAGGAGGGCCGAGACCTTGCCGTTCACCCGCACGCTGCCGCGGTCGGGCTGGAGGATTCGGGCCATGCACTTCATCAGGGTGGACTTGCCCGACCCGTTCTCGCCGACCAGCCCGAAGGTCGAGCCCTCGGGCACCTCGAACGAGACGTCCTGGAGCGCCCAGAACTCCTCGACGACGGCGCGGCGGCCGCGCATCAGCGCCGCCTTCAGCGACTGGTTGCGCTCCCGGTAGAGACGGAAGCGCTTGGACACGTCGTCCACCACGACGGCCGGCCTGGTGCTCACAGCTCCTCCGCCAGACGGCCGCTGAGGCGGTTGAACACCGTCAGACCGATGAAGAACGTGGCCACCGACACCAACGCCAGGTACCCGATGTCGTTGAGCTCGGGCCAGCGGAGGTCGTAGAGCACGTCCCGGAAGGCACCCACGAAACGGGCCATGGGGTTCAGCTCCCAGATCCGGCGGAGCGGCAGGTCGACCCCGAAGAGGACGTGGCTCTCGGGGATCAGCGTGATCGGGTAGATGACGGGGGTCAGGTAGAGCCAGGCCTGGAAGACGATGCCCACCAGGTGCTGCACGTCTCGGAAGAAGACGTTCAGCACGCTGAAGATGAGCGACAGCCCGGCCACGAACAGGGTGAGGAGCACGATCAGCACCAGCAAGGCGGGGATCCAGGGCAGCACCATGTTCCCGAAGGCGAGGAATACGAGCAGCAGGATGCCCATCTCGATCAGCAGCGAGACGTTCCACGAGGCGACGTTCGAGAACACCAGGAGCTCGCGCGGGAAGTACGTCTTCTTGATGAGGTTGGCGTTCCCCACCAAGGTGCCGATCGAGCCGCTGACGGAGTTGGTGAAGTAGTTCCAGGGCAGCAGCCCGCAGCTCAGGAAGAGTGCGTAGTTCTGGAGCCCGCTGGTCTCCGACGGCGGCAGCTGGACCCGCATGAAGAACCGGAACACCAGGCTGAAGATCAGCAACGTGGCCAGCGGGTTGAGCAGGGACCATGCCCAGCCGAGCGCGGAGCGCTTGTACTTCGACCGCAGCTCGCGCAGCGTCAGGTTGCCGAGGAGCTCGCTCGTCGAGCGGTACTCAGTCAGTGTCGTCATGGCGGAGGTCCGGTCACTGGGGAGCCACGGTAGGCGGCTCCCAGGCGCGGGATGTGCTCATCGGAGCGGGCTCGCGGGGAGGGGGTAGAGGTCGACCGGCACGGCCTCGTACGGCTCGTCCAGCGCCTCGGGGGGGAACTGGCCGGCGCGTCGGGCCGGGATCCCGCCCTGGAGGATGTCGAGGTAGCGGCGGCCCTGGAGGTGGGGTGACCAGCGAAGGAGCGCATCACGGGAGGCCCGTGCGCCGGTCCTGGCCCGCAGGACGGGGTCGGCGAGCAGCCGATCGAGGAGCTCGAACCAGTCGTCGACCGATTCGGCCAGGAAGCCGTTGACCCCGTGGTCGATCGCCTCGCAGAAGGGTTGGGTCGGTGAAGCGACGGTGGGTGTGGCCGTGAGCGCTGCCTCCAGCCACTTGATGGCGCTCTTGGCCTCGTTGAACCGGCTCCCCGGTTCGAGGGGTGCCAGGTTGACGTCGAGGTCCCGGAGGATGGCCGGCAGCCGCAACCAGTCGGTGAAGGGGATGCGCTGCACTCGGGCCCCGAAGCGGTCGAGGGCAGTGGTCGGCGCCACCGGCCCCCCGAGCCAGACCTCGACGTCAGGGTGGGCATCGAGTGCCCTCACGACGGCCGGCTCGACGAAGGCCCAGTCGGCGTCGTGGGTCGTCGTGCCGCTCAGGTAGCCGATGCGGAGCGGTCCGTCGGCGCGTGGACGGGCCCGCTCCGCATCGGAGGCGCGAGCCAGCACCATGCCGACACCGTTGGCGAACCGCTCGGCGGGCAGCCCCACCACGTCCGTGGCCGCACGACACAGGGCCTCGGTGGAACCGATGTAGGCATCGCAGGCCTCCATCGTCGTGCGGTACCGGCGGACCCCCTGCATCCAGAGCTCCGCCTCGTCGGGCGGCAGCAGGTTCATGGCCGGGATCTCGTGGCGGATGTCCGGGTCGAAGATGAGGTCGTCCACGTCGAAGAACGTGGGCACGCCCCGGTTCCGGGCCCGCTCGAGGAGGTCGAGCACCTGCACGGTGGCAGGCACCCGGTAGGCCACCACCGCGTCCACCCGTTCCACCAGGTCGATGACCTCCGGGTGCCGGTAGTGGCGCACGTCGGAGTGCACCCCGAGCAGAGCGAGGCCCTCCGTCGCCAGGTGCACCCGGTAGCGGAGGGGGGCACCCGTGATGCCCACGAGGAACAGCACCCATCGCACGTCGCGGACAGCCGGCACCACCGACGTCCTGGCCTCGGCCGGCACCGGCTCGAGCAGCGCACGGTAGCGACGCTCCAGACCGTCCAGCTGGTCGTCCAGGGAACGGACGGGCACCTTGCCGCAGGCCTCGGCCATGCGGCCGACCTTGTCCCGGTCCAGGACGAGCGACCGCATGGCTGCGGCCAGCGCGTCCGCATCCCCGGCCGGCACCACCAGGCCGTTGACCCCGTCGTGGACGACCTCCTCCGGGCCCAGGGTGTCGGTCACGAGCACCGGCACCCCGCGGGTGAGCGCCTCTCTGGTGACGAGGGAGTAGGTCTCCCGCATGACCGACGGAACGACCAGCACGTCGGTCTGGGCGAGGAGGGTGTCGAGCTCGTCGGGTGGGAACGGATCGGCCAGCTCCACCGGCACCCCCTCGAGGTCGACGCCCTCCGCCTGCACGTAGGAGCCGGCCCCGTGGGCGACGAGCCGCCAGCCGGGCAGGTCGGCCAGAGCGCCGGCCGCGTGGAGCAGCACGTGGACGCCCTTCATGCGATCCGCACCGCCCGCGTACCGGAAGCGGAGCGGTGCATCGTCACGAGCCCCAGTGGCACCCGGTCCGGAGGGGTCGGCCTCCGGGCGCTCAGCCTCCGCCGCGCCAGGGCGAGGGCCTTGCGCCTCGTCCACCGGCGGCAGCGAGTTCTCGTCCACCTCGAGCACTGCGGGGTCGAGGCCGTTGGCGAGGTACACAGTCGCGGCCGACTGGGAGACGGCCAGCACCGCATCAGCCTGGGCCAGCTGGGCCTGGAGGAACGCCGTGCGGACCTCGAGCCACGGCCGGTCGACCTGGCACCCACAGGATCCGCAGGCCACGACCATCGGGCACGGACGGTGCTCCAGGTCGACGAGGAACTGGCGGCCGCACCACCACCAGAAGTCGTGCATGGTCACGACGACCTTGGCCCCCGACTCGGCGGCCACCGCGACGAGGCCGGCACCGAGGGACTGCAGCGAGTGGAAGTGCACCACGTCCGGCTGCACCCGAGCCAGGTGGGCGGCGAAGTCTGCGGCTACGGCCGGGTTGTCGAAGTTCTCCCGGAGGTCCCAACCGATCCACGGCGTGGACACCACCCAGCGCACCGGTAGCCCCGTCTCGTCGACCTCGGTCCAGCCTTCGAGCGGCCGGGCTCCGGCGGGTCCGCTCCATGGGTCGGCGGCGAGATCGCCGAGCCACCCGGCGTAGACGCTCACCTCGTGGCCCCTGGCGTGCAGGCCACGCGCCAGCCGCTGGGGGAGCAACGTGCCCCCGCTGATGAAGTCGGGCGGGTAGTGGCACGACACCAGAAGTAGACGCATCGCGGGTCGAGATGGTAGCGGCGCGGGTGGTCGGCGCCGCCGGGGGCCGGTGGCATCATGTCGGCCTATGTCCTCCATGTCCCGGATGTCGGCCTCGAGCGCGATCACCGTCGTGCTCGTCCACACCGACGACGAGCCGGTGGTCGGAGAGACCCTTGCCACTGTGGCCCACCAGGACCGCGGTGGGGCTGCCGTGAGCACGATCGTCGTCGATGCCGGGTCCGAGCGCGGACCTCGGGCCTGGGCCGGGCACTCGGACGTCCAGGTGGTGGCCGGGTTCGCCGGGATGGGCCTCGCCGCGGGCCGGAACCGCGGCGCCTGGAGCGCCACCAGCGAGTACGTCGCCTTCCTGGACGTGGCGACCCGTCCGGCTGCCGACTGGCTGGTCCGCTCCGGGGCCGAGCTCGATGCCGACCCGGCCGTCACCATCGTCTCGCCACGCTTCCGGGGGCGGCGGTTTCCGTCACCTGACTACACGGGCCACCAGGTGCACCGCGCTGCGCCGCGTGGCGTGGCCGAGGGAGCCGTCCTCTGCCCGCCCAGCGAGGCCATGGTCGTGCGATCGGAGGCGTTCCGTGCGCTGGGCGGCTTCGACGAGGAGCTCGACCGCTTCGGCGAGGACGTCGACCTGGGTTGGCGGTGCAACCTCCTCGGCCACCGTGTGCTCGGCGTCGACGTCGAGATCAGCAGGGTGCGCGGGCCGGCCGTCGAGCCCGACCGCCGCCGCTTCCTAGAGGAGCGGAACGCGTTGCGGAACGTCTACCGGCACTACGAGGAGGCCCGCCTGGCGGTAGCCCTCGCGGGCGCCATGGCCATGGCGGCGCGATCGGCTGACGAGGCAGGTGCAGGCGCGAGGTCGGCGGCGGCCGCGGCCTCCGCCGACCTCGTGTCGGCCCTGCCCCGACTGGGCCCTGCACGTGCCGCCCTCCAGGCGGCCCGGCTCCGGGGGGATCACGAGCTGACGGCACTCTTCCACCCGCTGGACGAGCCCGTCGGCCCGCTGGGGGATGCGGAGCAGGCCGTCACCGCCGCCCTCGGTGCGACCGCCCTGTTCGGCCGTCGACGGCGGGTGCTCGTGCTCACGGTCGACGTGCTGGCGGAGCGGATGGCTGGTCCGGCCATCCGCGTGTGGCAGATCGCCTCCGCCCTGTCGGCCGAGCACGACGTCCACGTGGCGACGACCGCGGACCTGTGCGAGCTCACCTCGCCCGACTTCGAGGTCTCGTCCGTCGACGAGGCCGCCCTGCGCCGCCTCGAGGCGTGGTGTGACGTCGTGGTCGTGCAGGGCTTCGTCCTCCGCATCCACCCGTTCCTCCAACGGACCCGCAAGGTGGTCGTGGTCGACCTCTACGACCCCTTGCACCTGGAACAGCTGGAGCTGGCCCGGGCGGAGGACCCCGCGACCCGGCGGATGACCGTGCAGGGTGCGACCGACGTGCTCAACGAACAGCTGGAACGGGGCGACTACTTCATCTGCGCCAGCCCCAAGCAGCGGGACTTCTGGCTCGGGCAGCTCTCGGGCGTCGGTCGGATCAACCCCATGACCTACGACGACGACGAGAACCTCGAGTCGCTCATCGGCATCGTGCCGTTCGGGTTGCCGGAGGCGCCGCCCGTGCACGACGAGCCCGCCATGCGGGGTGTCATCCCCGGCATCGAGCAGGGGGACGAGATCATCCTGTGGGGCGGCGGGATCTACAACTGGTTCGACCCGCTCACCCTGCTCCGGGCGGTGGACCGCCTCCGCCTCCGCCGGCCGCAGGTGCGCCTCGTCTTCCTCGGCCTGAAGCACCCGAACCCTCTCGTGCACGAGATGCGGATGTCGATCGAGGCCCGGCGGCTGTCCGACGAGCTGGGCCTGACTGGCACCCATGCGTTCTTCAACGAGGGCTGGGTCCCGTACGCCGAGCGGCAGAGGTACCTGCTGGAGGCGGACGTCGGGGTGAGCACGCACCAGGACCACATCGAGACGGCCTTCTCCTTCCGAACCCGCATCCTCGACTACCTGTGGGCCGGTCTACCGATCGTCGCCACCACCGGCGACTCCTTCGCCGAGCTGATCGACATGGAGCACCTCGGGCTCACGGTGCCGGCCGCCGACGTCGAGGCCCTCGAGCAGGCGCTCTACCGGATGCTCGACGACGCCGAGCTGGCGGCGATGTGCCGGAAGAACCTCGCGGTGGTGCGACCGCGCTTCGTGTGGGAAACCGTGCTGCAACCACTCGTGGAGTTCTGCCGCACCCCTCGACGGGCCCCGGACCTGGTGGATCCGCACCACCGGAGCCGCACGGATGACGGCTTCTCGCCCGAGGTGCTCGCTCGGCCGAGCACCTCAGCGCGCTCGGGCGGCCGAGGGGTTCGGGAGGATGTCGCCATCGCCGCTCGGCACCTCCGCGAGGGTGGAGTGCCCAAGCTGGCCGCGAAGCTCGCCTCGCGCGTGAGGCACTCCCTCGCCGGCCGGTCCTGAACCCATGACGGGTCCCGGCGGCGCCGCCGTGGAGCCGTCGGCGCCGAGGCTGAGCGTCGTCATCCTGGCGTACCTCGACGAGCCGGATCTGGAAGCGTCGGTGCGCTCGGCCCTGGCCTCGATCGGCGTCGACGTGGAGGTGGTGCTGGTCGACAACGGATCGACGGATGGCGCCGTCGACCGCCTGGACGGCACGCCGGGCGTTCGAGTCCTGCGTCCCGGGCGCAACCTCGGCTTCGCCGGCGGGTGCAACGCGGGGGCGGCAGTGGCCACCGGGGACCTCATCGCCCTGCTCAACGGAGATGCCGTCGCCCAGCCGACCGCGATGGCGGCGCTGGCCCGGGCCGCTCAGCGCCCGGACATCGGCGTGGCTTCGGCGTGCGTCACCCTGGCGGACGAGCCATCCCTGCTGAACTCCCGCGGCAGCGACGTCCACTTCCTGGGCTTCGGTTGGTCCGGCGGCTTCAGGGAGCCGGTCGCCGACCACCTGGTCGAGACGGAGGTGGTGGGAGCAAGCGGTGCGGCCATGGTGATGCGTCGTGCCCTCTGGGACGAACTCGGCGGCTTCCTCGACGACTACTTCGCGTACCTGGAGGACACCGAGCTCAGCATCCGCTGCTGGCAGCGGGGCCTGCGGGTCGTCTACGTACCGGAGGCGCTCGTCCGTCACCGGTACGAGTTCAGCCGGAACCCACGCAAGTACTACCTCCTGGAGAGGAACCGGCTCCTCCTCGTGCTGACCCTGTACCAGGCCCGCACGCTGGCCGTGCTGCTCCTGCCGCTGCTCCTGGCCGAGGGAGCGACCTTCGCGATGGCGCTCGCCGGCGGCTGGGGACGCGAGAAGGTGGCCGGCTGGGGATGGCTGCTGCGCAACCGGAGGCTGGTAGCGACTCGCCGGCGGCAGCTCCAGCAAGAGCGCACCGTGCCGGACCGGAGCCTGGCTGGGCGCCTCGTGGCGAACCTGGATCCCGGCAACTACCCGCTGCCCCCGGTCGTCCGGCCCTTCGACGCCCTCCTGGCTGCGTACTGGCGAGTGGCCCGCCGCCTCCTCTGACCAGGGGAGTCAGCGCGCTGGCGGCAGTTACTCTGCGACCGTGGAAGCCCCGATCAGCACCAGCTTCGACCGCTTCGCGCGGTACTCGTACCTCCGCAGGGTGCGTGACCAGTGGTTCGGTGAAGCACCGGTGCGTGTGCTCGACGTGGGCGACCCCTACGGCACCCTGACCGGGTTCCTGCCGGACGACATCACCGTGTCGCTCGACCTGTTCGCCGACCGCCGCGGGGGCTATCCCGCGATGCACCCGCATGTCATCGGCTCCGGCTTCTCGTTGCCCTTCCCGGATGCCAGCTTCGACATCGTCGCCAGCCACGACGTCTACGAGCACCTTCCCGTAGGCGGCCGAGAGGCGTTCGTCGCCGAGCTGGTGCGAGTTTCCGCAGGTCCGGTCGTGCTCGTGGCTCCGTTCGCCGACCCTCGCACGGCGGCCTGCGAAGCCATGGTGAACGCCTACTACGTCAGCCGCACGGGCCACACCCTCGACCCACTCGACGAGCACCGCGAGGGCGGGTTGCCGCCTCTCGCCGAGCTAGAGACGTTCCTGGACCGGCTCGGGGTGGAGCGTCAGGTCCACGGTGACGGGTGGCTCTTCCACTGGTTGACCCTCATGCTCATGAAGGCGCACATGGTGGCGGGAGGCATGGCCGCCCTCGACCGGGCGATCGACACGGCCTGCAACCAGCTGCTGCGAGCCCGCGACGCCCGCCTGCCGGGCTATCGCAGGGCCGTCGTCATCCGCCCGCTCGGGGCACCGGTCGCTCCGATGTGGGTCGAGGAGCAAGCCGACGTGCCCGATCAGGTCGCCGAGCTGACGGCGCTCGGCTGGGAGCTGGTGGCGGTGCTGCCCGCCGGTCAGGACCTCAGCGATCCCGGTTCGGCGCTGCGCAGCTGGGTCCGGGCCGCCCGCGACCGCGGAGGTGACGTCGAGGAGCTCGCGGAGTCGCTCGAGCTCGTGCTCGACCGGGCTCACCAGACGCTGAGCCAGCTCGGTGCCGCACCGGCCGAGCCGCTCCGGGTGGCGGTCGTGCTCGTCGCCGACGGCGACGACTGGCAGGCCGTGAGCCCCGTGTTGGAACAGCTGGGGGACCAGACGCACCCGGCCGACTCGCTCGAGGTGGTCGTCGTGGTGAGCACCGAGTCGGCGGCCGATCACCTCACCGCCGAGCACCCGGGTCTGCGGGTCGTGGTGGAGGCGTCCACCGACCCAGTGCTGCGCCTGAACCGGGGGGTGGCCGAAGCGGGCGCAGAGGCCGTCCTCCTCCTCGATCCCACCCTGCGCGTGGGGCCCGACCTGGTCGAAGCCCTCGCGGCCAAGTTCGATCCTGCGACTCGCACGTCGTGCGTGGCGGCCGACCTGGAGCCCCTGCTCGGGTGCCCCGTGCTGAGCTCCGTCCGGGCGGACGGCGACGAGGTGCTCTACGCCCCGGCCGGTGCCATGTTGGTGCAGCGCCGGCTGTACCTGGACGTCGGTGGCTTCGACGGCGCGTTCGGAGGCGTCCTCGACGACGTGGACTTCGGGTGGCGGATCACGAACCTCGGGTATCGAGTCGCCCGCGGCGACGCCGTGGTGCACCGCGCGCAAGCCGACCACCGTGACGACCTGACGGCACCCCACTGGACCCGCAACCTGCTGCGCATGCTGGTGAAGAACCTCGAGCCGGCCAACCTGGCTGCTGCGTTGAGCGCGGAGGTGCTCTCGCTGGCTCACCTCGCCAAGGAGGGGACTGGCGACGGGGCGGCGCCAGAGGCCATCGACGCCATCGCCGCCCTCGGCGCCGACCTCGACAGCTTGCTCTCCAGCCGGGACGGGCTCCTCTGGCTCCGGCAGGTCAGCGACGAGACGGTCCTCGAGCGCTTCGGACGGCCGGGGACGACGGGGGATCGCGGCGCCCACCCGGTCGCCCGGCGCCTCAGTGCCGCCTTCGAGCGCTCCCCGTCTCGAGCCGACGGAGGGACCTCCGTCTTGGTGGTCGTGGACGGCGGTCGCGTTCGGCACAGCGTCGAGCTGGCTCGACTGGCAGGAATCGACGGCAGCGTCGTCCTTGCTGCTCGCGAGCCGCTCGACCGTGCACCGGACGGCGTGAAGGTGGTGCTCTGGGAGACGGCCGACCACCTTCGCCGGCTGGCCGAGGACGCGGACGTGGTGGTGGTCCCGGCAAGGACCCTGGGGGAGTGCCCCGCTCTCGCGACTGCCGATGCCGCGCTCGTGGTGGACCTGAGGGAGGCGTCCCTTGCCGGTTCGACCGATCACCTCGTCCTGCGACGCGGCGACGCCTTCCTCGTCGGCAGCGAGGCGCAGCGGGATCATTGGCTCGGCCACCTCGCGGCCATCGGGCGTCCGCTCCCGCAGGAGCAGCGAGCGGACGGCTCGCTCCGGCGGCTGATCGACACGGTCTACACGGCACCGGCTCCCAACCTCGGGGACGAGCCGGCCTCGACCCGGCCCGTGGTCGTGTTCGACCTGAGGGGTGTCGGCGACGACTCCGGAGCGGCGCAGGAGCTGCTGGCCGAGGTTCCGCAGCTGAGGGCGGCAGGCGTGCAGGTCGTGTGCACCTCGACGGCCGACCCGTCGGACGCTCCGCTCGTCAGTGGGGCCATCGTCGTACGGCCGACGGGCATCGCCGCGGGCCCCCGGCTGGGTTCCTCCACGTGGGCCCTGGATGCGGTCGCGGCCGGGGCGGCGCTCGTCGTGACTGCGGAGGACCCGGCTGCCCCACTCGTGGAGGCCCATGGTTGCGGCGTGTCGGTGGCCCGCCCGGGCCGGGTGGTGGACGCGCTGCGCGCCTTGCTCGCAGATCCTGCTCGCCTGTCAGCGGCGCAGGCGGCCAGCCTCATGCTGGCCGCAGGCATCCGTAGCGCCGGCTCAGGCCAGCTCGTCGGCCGGGTGGTGCGGGCACCGTGGTCCTGGAAGGCAGCTCACCTCGGCGGCTCCCTGCCTCGCGCCATGGCCTCGCCGGAACCCACAGAACCCTCCCAGCAGAGCTGGCGTGAGCGAGTCGACGCCGCCGAGGTCCTCCTGCAGGAGCGAGCTCGGCTCATAGACGCGCTGGAGCGGGGGCTGCACGAGGCCCAGACAGAGCGCGACCTGCTCAGCCGGCGAGTCGCAGCGCTGAACGGAAGCGCAGCCGTGCGGGCGGTGCGCAAGCTCTTGCGGTTGGTCGGCCTTCGTCTGTGATGCCCGGCCGGGTTGCCTTCGACAGCTCCGCTAGCGCTCGGGAGCGGCGTGGGGCCGGCCCGGTGCGTCGTCTTCCGAAGGCTCGTTCGTCGGTGGGCGTGCCTTCAACAGCGCGATCTCCTCGGCCAAGTGGCGGGTCTCCCCCTCCAGGCGGGACACCTCCCACGAGAGGTGTCCGACGATGGCCAGCAAGAACAGGATGGCGAAGAGGAACAGCGTCGTCGGCCCGTAGGTGATGCCGAGGAACAAGGAGAGCCGGTCGAGCACCGGCCGCGCCAGCACCAGGACGACGGCGACGGCCCCCACGGCCAGCCAGAGGAGGGCGTACTTCTCCCGGAGCTGACGACGCCGCACGAGCTCGAGGATGAAGGCGAGGCTCACGAGGGTGAGCATGACGATGACGATCTCGAGGCGCCCCTCCATCACGCCGGCCCGGAACGGCGACGGAGGCTGTGCAGGAAGATCACCAGCAACAAGCGGGTCAGGTGGAACGCGCTCGACAACCGGTTCGCCGAGGGCCTACCGCCCTGGCGGTTGTGCATGACCACGTCGACCTCCACCACACGGAGGCCGGCGTCGGCTGCGATGAGCAGCGCCTCGACGGTGTCGCTGAGGTAGTCGAGCGGGTAGTCGCGCGCGAACAGATCGAGGGCGCGGGGTCCCATGGCGCGAAAGCCGCTCGTGGTGTCGGTCAGCCGGGTACCGAGCCGGCGCGACACCAGCCAGCTGAGCCACCGCATCGCGACGCGGCGGTGCCAGGACACCGCGTAGCCGGCCGCGAAGCGGGACCCGACCACCATGTCCGCCTGTTCGTGCTCGAGTGCCTCGAGCAACCGCTTGGCCTCGCTGGGCTCGTGCTGGCCGTCGCCATCGAGCTGTACGACGCACCGGTAGCCATGGTCGACGGCGTAGTGGATGCCGGTGCGGATGGCGCCGCCGACACCCAGGTTGAAGGGCAACGGCAGGACGGTGGCGCCTGCGGCCCTCGCCAGGTCGGAGGTGGCATCGGTGGAGCCGTCATCGACCACGACGACGGGAGCGGCGAGCACGGAGCGAGCACCCTCGACGACCGCACGGATCGACTCGGCCTCGTTCAGGGCAGGGACCACGACGAGCAGCGGGAGGGGGATGGCGACACCTCGGGGGAAAGACGACGAGCATAACGGCCGCCTTCTCGGCTCTCAGTGATCGGCAGCCCACTGGCGCATCACCGAAGCGGCGGACACCTGCCGTCCGCTGCGGGTGGCCAACCGGTGGCGTACGACCCGGGGAACCAGCCGAAGGTACTGGCGAAGGACCCCGAGCCGTTGGCGCACCACGTTGGTCGAGATGCCGTTCCCGGCGCCGACCGAGCTGGCCAGCTCCCGCCCCGACGCAGTGACGGTGGTGGCCAGGAACTCGCCCAGCACGCGAGCGACGACGGGCACTGGCGCGGACCGGGTGAGGGCGAGCAGCCGGTTGCGCTCGAGGTGGTGAAGCACGAAGGGTGACGTGGCACCGCTGCTGGCCGAGTGCACGTGGCGCGCCACCGCCTCGGGGACGTAGCCGTACCGCCATCCCCGAACCCGACCGCGGAACGACAGGTCGAAGTCCTCGTAGTACATGAAGAAGTGCTCGTCGAAGCCGCCGACGTCGGCCAGGTAGGACGGTCGGAGGAGCACGGCGGCACCGGTCCACCCGAAGATCTCGCCCGGCTGGTCGTGGCGGCCGTCGTCGGGCTGCTCGAAGGATCGGTCCGCACCGTGCATCGACGGCAGCAGCGCCCCGCCCGTGCTGTTCACCAGATCGGTCCACGGGTCGTGCAGCGCCACCTCGAACCAGCCCGGCTCGACCCCGACGGCGAGCTCGGCGCCACCCACGAGCACCCGACGGGGGGCGGGACCGGCAAGGCGCAGGCGCGCCGACTCCGGGCGAGCGCCGCCCGGGTCGGCCGGCACCCAGAGCCGCGCCTCGGCAGCCGTCCACCGGAACCGAGGCTCGGGTTCGGGGCCCTGCTCATGAGGCCAGAAGCCCTTGCCGTAGATGGCTCCGGCCCAGCGGTCGCCACCATCTACCTCGACGCCGCTCAGTCGCACCCCGAGGGTGCGCGTGTCGCCCTTGCCGGGCACGAAGGTCTCGGGGCAGGAGACATCGACGGCGCAGAAGCGAGGCAGGAACAGCACCTTGCCGTTCACCGCTCCCAGCCGGTGGTCGGCCTCCATCGCGGTCACGAGCGGGCGGAGCCACGACGGCTCGACGACGGCGTCGTTGTTGACGATGCCCACGTAGTCCACGCCTTCGAGGTCACGGAACCCGGCGTTGCACCCACCTGAGAAGCCGAGGTTGCGCGCGTTGCGGATCACCCGCACCGCCGGCCTGTCGCGCTCGACGCGATCGGCGATCCCGTCACCGGAGGCGTTGTCCACGAGCACCACCTCGAGGCACTCCGACGGCCACTCGAGCGCAGCCAGGCTGTCGAGGCAGCGCAGCGTCATGTCGCCGCCCTCGTAGTTCACCACCACCAGCCGCACGCGGGGCGGCCCGCTCATCCCCGTGCGACCTGCTCGAGGAAGCGGGCGTACCGGTCGGTGACCGCGCTCCACGAGTAGCGAGTCTGCGCGTACTCGCGCGCCCGCCGAGCCAGCACGGCCCGAGCGCTGTCGCTCCGGAGCAGCGCGGTGACCTGGGGTGCGAACTCGCCGTAGGCGGAGAACGCGAAGCCGCCACCGGAACGCTCGACGTGCGCCTTGGTCACCGCCGCCCGTGAGGTCACGAGGACGGGCGTGGCCGCGGCCATGGCCTCCAGCACCACGAGTGAGAACGACTCGTTGACCGATGTCGAGACGAGCGCCAGCGCACCGCGCACCGCCCCCCACTTCGCCCGCTCGTCGACCATGCCCGTGCAGACGATGTCGGGATGCTCGGCGAGCGGTTCCACGACCTGGCCGACCAGCACCAGCTTCAACGGGCCGGGGTGCTCCTGCTTGTAGGTGGCGAAGAGCTCGGCCAGCAGGGGGCTTCCCTTGCCGGCCTCCACCCGGCCCACGGCGACGAGGTAGGGGTCGCTCCCGAGCTCGTACGCCGACCGAAACGCCTCCGCATCGCCGTCCCCCGCCTCGACCCCCACGCCGAGCACCAGCTGCCGGCTGGCGGCGATGGGGTACAGCCGCTGCGCGACCCGGCGCTCCTCGTCGGAGTAGAAGCAGAGCCCCTGCGCCGATCGGTACACCGGCTGGAACATGGGAAGCCACGCCGGCGGCTCGTCGTGGGTGGCGGGCTGCAGCACCTTGGGCACACTCGAGCGGGCCATGCCGGCGACCGTCGGGTGGTACAGGTACGGCGTGAAGACCATCACGTCGGCGTCGGAGTCGGCCACCGCCTGCAGCAGCCCGGCGGAGACGGGGCCCTGCTGGGCCAGCCACAGCTCCTCGTCCTCCGGGGACACGCGCTCCGGGTCGCTCAACAGCCGCTCGGAGAGGGCGCCGAACTCCGGGTCACGCCCTTCACAGTCGAAGCGCTCGACGGTCACCCCGGACTCCGTGGTGGTGCCGGGTTCGAGCTGCGGACGCCAGGTCACCGAGTCGACGGCGGTGGTGCTGAGCGCTCGAACGGACCAGCCGGGGCGCAGGGCGAGGTGCTCGGCCAGCAAACGGCACGCGCCCTCGGCTCCACCGGGGAACGGCCCGTACCGGGGCACGATGAAGTCCACCCTCACGGCAGCGGCCCGTCCTCGACGCCTTCACCGGCCGCTTGGTCGAGCAGGGCCAGAGCCTCGACGAACCGGGCCCGGGTGTGCTCGAGCGCAAAGGTCTCGAGCCTGCGCCGGCCCGCGGCGGTGACGGTGGCCCGCAGCTCGGCGTCACTGGCCATCCGCCATGCGGCTGCCGCCACACGGTCCGGGCTCTTGTCCCGCAGGAGCAGCCCTCCGTCTCCGACGGTCTCGGGCACGGCGGTGGACGCGAACGCGATGACCGGCACGCCGTGGTGCCAGGCCTCCAGCGGCGGCACCCAGAAGCCCTCGTGCTCCGAGAGACCGATCAGCACATCCGCCGCCTGGTACTGCGCGCTCATCTCGGCGGCCGACACGGAGCCGCTGATCTCGACGTGGCCGGCCACTCCCAGACCGCGGGCGTAGGACACCACTGCGTCGAAGTACGAGTCGGGGGACGGTCCGCCCACCAGGTGCAGGCGGGCGAGCGGGTCGTAGAGCCGCCGGTAGGTGGCGAACGCGGCGACGAGGTGGTGCTGGCACTTGTTGGGCGCCATCCGACCGACGAACAGCCAGTCGCTGCCACCGCCCGCCTTCACCTGCCGCAGGCGACGAAGGGTGGCCGGGTCGGGCTCGGTCGCCAGGTCGGACAGGTCGAGGAGGATGGGCACCACCGTCGGAGCGGAGTAGCCGGCCCGCACGAGATCCTCGGCGTTGTACGTCGAGTCGGCCATGGCGAACCCGGTGTGGGCGGCCAGCTGGTGCATCTCCAGCCGGCCGAGCGCCGTCTCCTCCGTGAGCCGCTCGTGCCAGGGCTCGAAGAACTCGAACGGCGTGATGTTGTGGTAGTCGACGGCCAGGAACCTCGGTTGGTGCATCAGCCACCGGGCCATGGGGGAGCCCAGCGCCAGGTGGTAGAGCAGCACGTCGTCGCTTCGCCCGGGGTACGTGGTGCCGTAGTCCGTATAGAGGCGGGCCAGCCCGGAGAGGGGAGCCCGCGCAGGCTCACCGGCGAACACCTCCGACTCGCGACCGAGGCTCCGAACGATTCGCTGGATCTCCAGCAGGTGGCTGCCGACCGCCCCCGGGTTGAGGTAGGGCACGAACTGGTGGACCGCCCGCATCAGCCCGACAGCACCGTGGCGATGACGGAGCGGAACTGCTCGGCGGTTCGCTCCGACGAGCGTTCCTCGGCACGGGCACGTCCGCCGGAGATCAGGTGGCCACGGAGCACCTCGTCGTGCAGCACCCGGTGCACGGCCGCGGCGACGTAGGTGGCGCCCTTGTGGGGCAGCACCAGGCCGGCACCCACGACGGTCTCGGGCACGGCGGCCGCGGCATAGGCCACCACCGGCACCCCGTGGGCCATCGCTTCCAGCCCGACGGCCCAGTAGCCCTCGTGCTCCGAGAGGGACACCACCACGTCGGCCGCTTCGTACTCGGCGGCCAGCTCCGCCGGCGTCAGCGAGCCCCGGAGGTGCACCGCATCGCCCACGCCGAGCTCGACGGCCAGGGCCTCGACGGCAGCCAGGTAGTTCCCGAAGGTGGGCTTTCCCACGAGCACGAGCTCAGCGTTCGGGTCGTAGATGCGGCGGTAGGCGGCGAGCGCCTTGACCAGGTCGTGCTGGCACTTGTTGGGCACGACCCGTCCGACGAACAGCCATCGCGCCCCCGCACCGACGGCGGCTCCGCCGGCCGCAGTCGGGGACGGTGACGCCGACGCCGGCTCGACGCCGCCCAGCTCGGAGAACAGCGGCACGACCTCGGTGCGCTCGTACCCCGCGGCCACCAGCTCCTCGCGGTTGAACTCGGACACGGCGATGGCCATCTCCACGTGCGGCGCGAGCCGCCGGAGCTGCCGGCGGCCCTGCTCGATCTCCGCACCGACGCTCGGGTTCCAGGGGGTCAACAGGTCGGCCGGCGTCATGTTGTGGTAGTTCACGAGCTTGCGCTCGGGCCGCTTGAGCAGCCAGTCGGCCATGCGGTTGCCGGTCGACAGCTGGTACAGCAGCCAGGTGTCCGGGTCGCCCGTCCGCCGGTTCAGCGCCCGGTAGTGGCGGGCCTTCACCCCGACCTTCGCACCGATGTCGGCGGCGTAGATCTCCGAGTCGAGGCCCATGCCGCGCAGCACCTCCTGCACACGGATGGTGTGGGCGCCGACGGCATCGCGAGAGACGAAGCTCGGCACCAGCTGGTGGACCGAGGTCACGAGCCCCGGTCGGCCAGCACGAGGTAGTCGGTGGGAGGGAAGGCGGCGGCGAACAGGGCGGCGAGGCGCGGCTCGAGCTCGTCGGCGCCGACCACCGACGAGGGCAGCGGCTCCAGTGGCGACCGGGCCCGGCCGGGCTCGTGGACGGGGTCCACGAAGCCGCGCTGGGCCAGAAGGGTCAGCCACGTCTCGGGGTGCACCGGCCGGCCACCCGACAGGTCGGCGATGACCGGGGTGGTGGTGGCCATCCATCCGGCCGGCGTGGAGGAGACGATGGCCAGCCGTCCGCCCGGCTGCAGCACTCGGGTCACGGCGTTGGCCAGGCGGATGAGGTCGGGCGGCACCAGGCGGTCGACGCAGCCCGACAGCACGATGCCGGCCAGGGCTTCGTCGGGCACGCGTGCCAGGTGGGCGGCCACCGAGTCGAGGCGCACCTCGATCCGGTTGGCCACGGCCACATCCGCCAGGCGCGGCAGGGGCTCGACACCGTACGCGTCGATGCCGCTCGACTCGAGCAGCGCCACCAGTCCTCCCGATCCGCAGTCGGCATGGAGCACGCGCCCGGTGGAGCCGGCGAAGGCCAGCGCGAGCCGGTCGTGCCACGCGCCGATCTCCAGCTCTGCGATGTGCAGCTGCCGTTCGGCGTCGGCCTCCTCGCTCCTGTCGCTGAGCAGCGCCTCCACCCGACGCACCTCGTCGTCCAGCGCGTCGATGCGGGACGAGAGCACCCGAAGGGCACGGGCCGTCGTGCCCGCGAACGTGGTCGTCTGCTGCGCGACGTGCCGCAGCGCCCACGTCATCAGGCGGCCGAGCGCCAGCTTGGCCTGGGTGCCCCCCGGCGCGTTCGAGGCGACCGGCAGGTCGACGTCGATGAACGCCGCCTCCTCGACCTCTTCCAGCGCCGACTGGAAGTCCTGCGCGCGGCGTGCGGTGGGGGTGAGCGCCTCGAACGTGTCGTCGAGCTCTCGCTCCATGGCCAGCGTGAACTGGCCACTGGCCCGGCGCAGGCGGACCTCCGCTTCGATCTCGGCGAGCACCTGCTTGAGGTCCAGGTCGGTCATGGCGGCTGGTCACGTTAGGCGGCGCTGCGCCACCCCAGCGTCGTCGCGGTGCGAGACTGCGCCCCCCGTGCGACTCGCCTTCGACGCCACGCCCCTGCTCGGCACGGGTACCGGTGTCGCCACCTTCACCCGGGGCGCGCTGGGAGCGGTGTGCGATCGCAGCGACGTGGAGGCGGCCGCGTACGCCTTCAGCTGGCGGGGACGGAGCGCGCTGCCGGCCGTGGTGCCGGCATCCGTGCGGGTGGTCTCGCGCCCCATGGTGGCGGCACCGCTGCTGCGAATCTGGTCCCGCACCGGCCTGTTCCCGGCCGAGCTCTGGACCGGTGCGGTGGACGTGGTGCACGGCACCAACTTCGTGGTGCCGCCCACCCGCCGGGCGGCGGCCGTGGTCACCGTGCACGACCTGACCGCCGTGCGCTTCCCCGAGCTCTGCACGCCGACCAGCCGCCGATATCCGGGCCTGGTGCGCCGGGCGGTCGGGCGAGGAGCGTGGGTCCACACACCCTCCGCGGCGGTGGCCGCGGAGGTCGTCGAGATGTTGGGGGCACCGGCCGAGCGGGTGGCGGTGGTGCCCCATGGCGTCGACGCGCCGAAGCCCCGCGGTCCGTCACCGGTGAGCGGCCGGTACGTGCTGGCTCTCGGCACGGTGGAACCTCGGAAGTCGCTGCCCGACCTGGTGGACGCGTTCACCCGGCTGGCGGCGGACCGGCCCGATCTCCGGCTCGTGGTGGCCGGGCCCGCCGGCTGGGCGGAGGACGAGCTCCGGGACCGGATCGACGCGTCCCCGGCGTCACACCGGGTCCTCCGGCTGGACCACGTCTCCGTCCCCGACCGAGACGCGCTTCTCCACGGAGCCGCCGCGTTCGCCTACCCGTCGCGCTATGAGGGCTTCGGGCTGCCCACGCTCGAGGCCATGGCCGCAGGGGTCCCCGTCGTCACCACCGCCGCGGCCGCCCTCGTCGAGGTGGTGGGGGATGCGGCCGTGGTCGTGCCCGTGGGCGACGTCGACGCCCTCGCCGGCGGGCTGGCCCGAGTGCTCGACGACACCGCCTTCGCGACGACGATGGTGGAGCGGGGACGTCGCCGGGTGGCCGGGTTCAGCTGGGACTCCTGTGCGGACGGGCTCGTCCGCCTCTACGCCGCGGCCATCGCGGGGAAGGGCTGAACGGGTGCGCGTCCTGGTCGCCGTGGAGCAGCTGCGGCGTGGGCTGGCGGATGGCATCTCTACCTACGCGCGTGGGCTGCTGCTCGGCATGTCCTGGCTGGACGAGGACCGGCCCGACGTGGAGCTGCTCGCCAGCCGACCGCCGTCAGCCCCGGATCCCCTGCAGGAGCTCGGTCTTCCGATCCGATCGTCGCCGTTGCCGGCACCGCTGCTCACCCGGGCCTGGGATCGGGGCCTCCTGGCTGCGCCGTCCGGCTACGACATCGTGCACAGCGTCTCCCAGGCCATGCCTCCGGTGCGATCCGGCAGGGGCTCGCTCATGGTGCACGACGTGGCCTGGCGGGAGGTGCCGGAGACCTTCCCCGCCCGGGGTCGGCGGTGGCACGAGGCGTCGCTCCGGCGAGCCGTCGCTGCCGGGCATCTGATGGTGGTGCCGTCGAGGCGGACGGCCGGCCTCCTCGTGGCGGCGGGTGTCGATGCTGCGAAGGTCGAGGTGGTGCCCCACGGCTGCGACCACCTCGCTCCGGTCGACGACGCGGCCACCGACCGGCTGCTGGCCCGTGTCGGCGTCACCGGGCCCTTCCTGCTGACGGTGAGCACCCTCGAGCCCCGCAAGAACCTGCCTCGCCTGCTGGAGGCCTACGCGCGCGCGCGGCCCAAGCTCCCCGAGCCGTGGCCGCTCGTGGTCGTCGGCGCCAAGGGCTGGGGCGATGCGTTGCAGGGCTCCGTGCCGCATGGCGCGGTGCTGGCCGGACCGGTGCAGGGCGGCGCGCTGACCGGCCTGTACCGCAGAGCCCGCTGCTTCGCATACGTCCCCCTGGTGGAGGGCTTCGGCCTTCCACCGCTGGAGGCGATGCAGGAGTGCACGCCGGTCGTGGCCAGCCCGCTGCCCAGCACGAGCTCGGGCGACGCCGTGCTGGAGGTCGACCCGTCCGACGTGGCCGCCATCGCCGCCGCTCTGGTCACCGCGTCGAGCGACGAGCCGGTTCGCTCGCAGCTGGTCACCGCCGGCCTCGGCCGTGCCGCCGAGCTGACCTGGAAGGCATGCGCCCGGCGCCACGTGGAGCTCTGGGAGGCGCAGGGATGACGCGGCCCATCGTCGGCATCGACGTCAGCGCGGTGCCGGCGCAGCCTCGCGGCGCCGGGCGGTACATCGTCGAGCTCGTACGGGCCTTGCATGCGCGTGACCAGATCGACCTGCGACTCGAGAGCCGCCGGAGCGATCGCAGCCGCTGGGTCGACATCGCCGGCGGTGCCCGGGTCGACGCGGTGGTGCCGGACGACCGGGGCCGCCGGATGGTGTGGGAGCAGACCCGGGGCCCGAGCTTCGTCGACCGCTGGGGCATCGACGTCCACCACGGCCCGCACTACACCACCCCGGAGCGCACCAAGGTGCCCAAGGTCGTGACCGTCCACGACATGACGTTCTTCGACCACCCCGAGCACCACGAGCGCCTGAAGGTGCCCATCTTCAAGCGGGCCATCACCCAGGCGGTGAAGCGGGCCGACGCTCTCGTCTGCGTCAGCGAGCCCACGGCTCGCCGGTTGCGGCAGCTGCTCGACCCCCAGTGCCCCGTGCACGTGATCCCCCACGGGATCGACCATCGGCTCTTCACCGTCGACGCCCAGGAAGCGGATGACGCCCGCCTGCTCGAGCCGCTCGGCGCGCGGCCGCCCTTCGTGGCCTTCGCCGCCACGCTCGAACCCCGGAAGGACGTGGGCACCCTGGTGCGGGCGTTCGACCGGATCGCCGACGACCACCCGCAGCTGCAGCTGGTCGTCGCCGGGGGACAAGGATGGGGCCCGGACACCCTGGGCGAGGCCCTCGCGTCGGCCCGTCACCGCGACCGTGTGGTGCGCACCGGGTACGTGGACGACGCCGTCGTGCCGGCCCTCTTCCGCCGGTCCGAGGCCGTGGTGTACGCCGCCATCGAGGAGGGCTTCGGGTTGCCCGTGCTCGAGGCGCTCGCCTGCGGTGCTCCCGTCATCACCACCGCGGGCTCGGTGATGGACGAGCTGGCGGGCGGCGCGGCGCTGACCGTCCCCTTCGGCGAGATGGCGGCGCTGGCGGCCGCCCTCGACCGACTGGTCTGCCGCGACGACGGGCTCGCCAGCCGGCGGTCGTACGGGCTCGAAGTGGCGGCGCGGTACACCTGGGAGCGCACCGCGGCGGCTCACGAGTCGGTGTACCGGGCGGTGGCGGACTCCGCTTCCGGAGCCGCTGGCTCGTCCCGATAGGGTCGACCCGATGCGAGCCTTCATCACCGGGGGTCACGGCTTCGTCGGGACGTGGCTCAGCGCGCACCTCGCCGAGCAGGGCGACGAGGTGGTGGTCGCGGGCACCGAGGTGGACATCACCGACCCCTCCATCATCGGGCCGTCGATCCGCAAGGCGCAGCCGGACGCGATCTACCACCTGGCTGCCCTCACCCATGTTGGGGAGTCGTGGAACGACCCGGCCGAGACGGTGCGCGTCAACACCCTGGGCACCCAGCACGTGCTCGACGCGGCTCGCTCGTGTGACACGGTGCCCCGCGTCCTTCTGGTCAGCTCGGCCGAGGTGTACGGCGCGGTCTCGCCGCAGGACCTGCCGCTGACGGAGGCGTCACCCCTGCGGCCGGCCACCCCCTACGCCGCCAGCAAGGTGGCGGCGGAGTACCTGGGGATGCAGGCCCAGCTGGGCTTCGGCGTGCCGGTGATCCGGGTGCGCGCCTTCAACCACGTGGGTCCGGGGCAGGCACCGACGTTCGCCGTGTCCGGCCTGGCCCGACGGGTGGTGGAGGCCGAGCGGTCGGGCGCCCGCTCCATCGTCGCCGGCAACCTGGCCGCTCGAAGGGACATCACCGACGTGCGCGACGTGGTGCGCGCCTACCGGTTGCTGATGGAGCGGGCCACCCCCGGGGCCGCCTACAACGTCTGCAGCGGTGTCGACGTGGCCATCTCCGAGGTCGCCGACATGCTGCTGGATCTCTCCGGGTCGGACCTCGAGATCTCGGTCGATCCGGCGCTGATCCGGCCGCTCGACCTGCCGGTGCTGCGCGGCGACCCCGCGCTGCTCGTGCGCGACACCGGGTGGCACCAGGAGTGGAAGCTGGAGCAGACGCTCGCCGCCTGTCTCGACCACTGGCGCGCCTCGCTGTCCGGCTGAGCCGCCCTGGTCAGGCCCCGTCGGCGCCGATGTCTTCGTCGTGCTCGTCGTCGAGGCGCGCCAGGACGTCCGGTCGCAGGCCCAGCCAGACGGCTGCGACGGTGAGGATCGCGCCGGCGCCGGCCACGGTGATCCGCGGCCCGATGACGTCGGACAGCACCCCCTGCAGCAGCGCGCCCACGGGATAGGCCCCGGTGAACGCCATGATGCGGAACGCCATCACCCGCCCGCGCATGTGGTCGGCCACGATCACCTGCACAGCTGTGTTGGTGGCCGAGATGACCGCCAGGAAGCCTCCGCCCACCACCACGAGCGCGATGAGGCCGATGGCGTAGTTCGGGGCGAGAGCGAACGCGATGATGGCGGCGCCGTAGAGCAACATCGCCCACCGCACGAGGGTGCCCCGGCTCAGGACGTCGTCCCAGCCGCTCACGATGGGGGCGGCCAGTACGGCACCCACGCCGAGGGCGACGTTCATGAGGCTGAGCCAGCGAGGCCCGACCTTGAACACCTCGGCCGCGAACACCACGGTGAACTGGAAGATCGGGTTGCCGAGCCCGCCGATGAGCACGGCGACGACGATGCCGACCACGATGCCGGGCTGGGTGCGGGTGTAGGCCATGGCCCGGCGGAACTGGCGCAGGAACCCCCCGGTCAGGACGCTGGTGCGGGCCGCCTGGCGGGTGCGGACGAGCGCGAGCGCGAGCAGCACGAAGCCGAAGGAGACGGCGTTGAGCAGGAAGGCCCAGCTCGGGCCCAACGTCGCCAGCATGATGCCGGCGATGCCCGGCCCGAGGGCTCTCGCCGCGTTGAACTGCAGCGAGTTCAGCGCGACGGCGGAGAGCAGGTCCTCCCGGGGCACGAGGTCGTTGACGAAGGACTGCCAGCTCGGGATGTTGATGCCGGCGAAGACGCCGCTGAGCGCGACGAGGGCGAGGATGACCCCGGGGCTGCGGACGCCGCCAGCCCAGGCGGCCCAGAGAGCCACGGCCGACAGGGCCAGCAGGCTCTGGGTGATGAGCAGCACCTTGCGGCGGTCGAAGCGGTCGGCCACGGAACCGGCCAGCGGGCCGAGCAGCATGGCCGGGATGAACTGGAAGAACGTCGCCAACCCGACCCAGAAGGCGCTCTGGGTGACCTCGTAGAGCACGTAGGGCACGGCCAGGTTCTGCACCCACGAGCCGGTGTTGGAGGCCAGGGCGCCGAACCAGAAGATCGTGAAGTCACGGTTCTTGAACGCCCGCATCGCCCGGCGGAGGCCATGGGCCGGCTGATCGGGCTCATCGCGCTCATCTGGCTGGTCGGGCGGAACGGGCTCGTCGGGCATCGGGGCGCTCCTAGTGAAGCACCGCCGACGAGGGTGGGCGGCCTACCGGAGGGCGGCGAGCTCCTCGGCCACGCGGCGCACCTGCTCGCGAGCGTCGCGTGCTCCGGCTTCTAGCCGCTTCCTGAGCTCGGCCCTCTGCACCATGGCCTTCTGGAGGGCCACCACACCGAAGCCCACGGCGGTGTAGGCGCCGTCGCGCAGCAGTGCGGTCAGATCTCGTGCTTCGGTCATCGGGTCTCCTCCGGAGAGCGGAACGTTCACAATCTACAGCAGACGATAAACAACAGCTAGCGCCAGGCCCCGAGCCGGGGACAGGGCAGCGGGCTACCGTGCACCCGTCCATGAGCACGCAGGCACCCCCGGACTCGCCGCCATACCCGGACGAGACCCCGCCCACGGCCGGTGCTCCACCGGTGGTCGCGGTGATGGTGGTCCACGACCCGGGGCCCTGGCTGGAGGAGTCGCTCCAGGCGCTCGCCGCACAGGACTACCCCGACCTGTCGGTGCTGCTCATCGACGCCGCCAGCGCGGTGGACCCGACCAGCCGCGTCGCCGCCGTCCTGCCGTCGGCCTTCGTCCGTCGAACGGCGGAGAACGGTGGCTACGCGGCCAGTGCCAACGAGGTGATGGCCGTGGTGGAGGGGGCCACCCACTTCGTCTTCCTCCACGACGATGCCGCACCCGAGCCGGACGCCATCCGTCTGCTCGTCGAGGAGGCCTACCGCTCGAACGCCGGGGTCGTGGCGCCCAAGCTGGTGGACTGGAACGAGCCGTCACGGCTCCTGGCCGTGGGCAGCCGAGCCGACAAGGCGGGGCTCACCACCCCCGTCGGGCGGGGTGAGCTCGACCAGGAGCAGCACGACGCGGTGCGAGATGTCTTCGTGGCCCCGGGCGGTTGCACGCTGGTGCGCGCCGACCTCTTCACCACGCTCGGCGGCTTCGACGCCTCCATGGTCATGATCGGGGAGGACCTCGACCTGAGCTGGAGGGCACAGCTGGCGGGCGCCCGCGTCGTGGTCGCGCCGGCCGCCAAGGTGCGTCACCTGGAGGCCGCGGCTTCGGGTGCCCGACCACTCGTGCTGGGCTCGGATCGCGCCGAGCCCGGGGGGGGCGAGCGGCGGCACGGCATCACCGCACTGGCCTGGCGCCATCGACTCCGCACCCTCCTCAAGACGTACCGTCCCCTCCGGCTGGTCCTGCTGCTGCCACAGCTGGTCGTCGTTCGCATGGTCGAGCTGGTCATCGGTGTGGCCACCGGCCGTCGGGTGGGTTCCTCCGGGCTCGTGGGCGCCTGGCTCTGGAACCTCCGCGGGCCCGGGATCTTCGCGGCGCGCCGGGCGGTGCAGCGCCAGAGGGCCATGCCGGACCGGGTGCTGCGCTCGATGCAGACCCGAAGCCGCACGAGGCTCACCGGCCTCCTGCGCAGCGGCTCGCCGGTCGACGAACCGACGTTGGGAGCGGCCGGGCGGGCCCTGTCGAGGACGATGCGACGCCGCGGCTCGTCCGCCACCGTCGCCGTGCTGAGCGTCGTCGCTGCGGTGCTCCTGATCGGCAGCCGCCACCTGTTGGCCGGGAGCATCCCCGAGGTCGGGGAGCTGTCGGCCCTGCCGGACAGTCCCCTCGGTCTACTCCGGGAGTTCGCGTCGGGATGGCGCACCACCGGCATGGGGTCGGAGAGCCCCGCGCCACTGGCCTTCGCCCTGATGGGCCTGGCTGGTGGGCTGCTCCTCGGCGACATGGGTCTGCTTCACAAGGTGCTCGTCCTCGGCATGGTGCCCGTCGGCGTCTTCGGGATGTTCCGCCTGGCCACGCCGATCGGGTCCTGGCGGTCTCGGCTCGTCGCCGCCGTGCTCTACGCCGCCATCGCCCTGCCCTATGACGCGCTGGCCCGAGGCCGGTGGTCGGGACTGGTGGCCTACGCGGCCATGCCGTTCGTCGTGTCCCGGCTCCTCCGGGCCAGCGGCCTGCCTCCCTTCGGGGCGCGGGCACCGCTGGAGGACGCCATGCGGCGCGTGCCGATCGTCGGGTTCCGCCGAGGTCGAGCGGTCGATGTGCGCCACGACGAGGAGCGAGTCGCGATGGGCGCCGAGGGCGGGTCGCTCGACCCCTTCGATCCCTTCGACCTCGAGGAGCTGCGGGTGGCCGAGGTGGCCATGGAGGGTCGCCACCACGCCGCCTCCCCACCGCAGAGCGACTGGGTCCGGCCGGGTCCGTCGGCTCCACCAGGGTCCCGCGTGCGTCAGCTCGTGTCCCTGGCGGTGCTCCTCGCCCTCGCCGGCGCCTTCTCTCCGGCCACGTTGGTGGCTGCGCTCGTCAGTGCCGTGGGTCTGGCCCTGGGCTTCCTCGCCACCGGACACCCGGCTGCCGGTTGGAGGGTGCTGCGCCTGGCCGGCGTGGCTGCGGTGGTCGCTGTTGCGCTCAACCTGCCGTGGAGCCTCGCCGTTGCCGGCGAGGGCTGGAGCGGGTTGCTGGGCCTCGGACCGGCGCCAGGGGAGAGGCCGAGCTTCGCCGACCTCGTACGCCTCACCCCGGGTCGCTCGGACGGAGGCTTGGTCGGATGGGCTCCGCTGGTGGCTGCGGCCCTGGTCCTGCTGGTGGGGCGGCGGTGGCGCTTCGAGTGGGCGGCGCGCCTCTGGGTCGTCGCGACGATCACGTGGGCGTTCGGCTGGGCATCGGCGCAAGGGTGGCTCGGCGTGCCGCCGCCCGCCCTCCACGCCCTGCTCGCCCCGGCCGCGGTGGCGCTGCCCCTCTGTGCTGCGCTCGGCCTGGCGGCCTTCCAGGTCGACCTGCCCGGGTACAAGCTGGGCTGGCGCCAGGTCGCGTCCGTCACCGCCGGATGCGCGGCAGTGGTGGCTGTGCTGCCCATGGTGTCCGGCGCGCTGGACGGCCGTTGGCACCTCCCGCAACGCGACTTCGCGGGCCTCCTGTCGTGGATGCCCGACCAGGAGCAGCAGGGCGCCTTCCGGGTGCTCTGGGTGGGCCGGCCCGACACGCTCCCCCTGGCCGGCTGGCCTCTCGGCGAAGGACTGGCCTACGGCACCTCGCGCAACGGGCCGCCGACGGTCACGTCGCTCTGGCCGGGCCCGGAGGCGGGAGGCACCCGTCGCCTCGGCATCGCGGTGGAACGTGCACGCCGCTCCGAGACCAGTCAGCTCGGTCACCTGCTCGCTCCCATGGCGGTGCGGTACATCGCCGTGCCGGCGGCGCTGGCTCCCCGCGGACAGGGGCTCCCGGCGCTCCCACCTCCATCCGACGTGACGGCGAGCTTCCGCGCCCAGAGCGACCTGAAGCTGGTGAGCCTGGACGACGCCCTCGCCGTGTACGAGAACACGGCGTGGGCGCCGGCCCGCGCCTCCGTTCCCGGCCCGGTCAGTGACGCCAGTCGCGGCTCGTGGCCGGGAGCTGCTCGCACCGCCGACATGCGCGGGGCACCGCCGGTGCTCGACCAGGGGCGGTCGCCCACCCGCTTCGAGGGCTCGGCCGCGGCTGGCGACCTGTACTTCGCCGAGTCGGCCTCGTCGCGGTGGTCGTTGCAGCAGGACGGCGAACGCCGTCCCCGCCGCGCCGCCTTCGGGTTCGCCAACCTGTTCGAGGGGGCGACCTCCGGGCCGGCCACGTTGCGCTACGACACGCCGCCATGGCGATGGGCGGCGCTTGGGGGGCAGGCCGTGCTGTGGCTCGGCGCGCTGCGAGTCCTGGCTCGCGGACGGGGCCCGCGCCTCGGCCGCCCGGCGGTCACCCACGACGTAGGCCCGGCCCAGTGAAGCGTCGAGTTGCGCGGCCGGTGTCACTGCCAGGGGAGGTGTCGCTCACCCGCCGCGTGACGGTGGTGGCCGCCTTGGCCGTGGCTCTCCTGGGCGGTGCTGTCGCCGACCGCTTCCTGCGCCCCGCCGAGGCCGCTCCCGCACGGGCGGCGCTAGTACCGGCGGGCATGCCCCAGGCCACCCCGGTCGCGGCGCTCTCCTCGACCTGGTACTGCGCCGGGGGCACCGCTACGCCGGGAGGAGCGGCCGACGCGCACGTCACCATCGCCAACCCCTCCGACCGGGCGATGCGAGGCACCCTCCGCGTCCACCCGAGCGACGGGCAGCCACGGACGGCCCCGATCGCCGTGGGGCCCCACGATCGCGCCGACCTGCGCATCGGTGATGTGGTCGCCGCTCCGTACGCCGCAGCCACCATCGAGCTGGACGGGGGCGGCGCAGTCGTGGAGCACGTCGTCGTCGGCCCCAACGGGTTCAGCGCGGCTCCGTGCGCTTCGGCCCCGAGCGAGCAGTGGTACCTGGCCAACGGCTCCACCGGCCGCGACGACGAGCTCGTGGTCTTCCTCTTCAACCCGTTCCCGGAGGACGCCATCGCGAGCGTCACCTTCGACACCGAGGAAGGTCGGCGGGCGCCGCAGAACCTGCAGGGCCTCGTCGTCCGCAGTGGCGGCCTGGTGGTGGTGAAGCCGGGCGATCACTTCCGCTACAGCTCCGTGGCCACAGCCGTTGCCGCCCGCCGGGGCCGCTTGGTGGTCGACCGGCTGCAGCTGCGGGGCGGAGCCCGCCGGGGCATCTCGCTCGCACTCGGCGCGCCGAGCACCGGTGCGGTGTGGTACTTCCCCGAGGGCACCGCCGCGCCGGGCACGGAGGAGCACATCCACATCTTCAACCCCAACGACCGCGAGGCTGACGTCGACGTGGAGCTGACCCTGTGGGACGACGAAGCCGAGCCGTTCACCCTCAAGGTGCCCGCCGGCCAGCACACCACGCTCGCCCTCGGTTCCGAGGATCGGGTGCCGAAGGGCCCTGGCTTCTCGGTCACCGTGCGGTCGATGAACGACGTACCGGTCGTGGCCGAGCGCACCATCGCCGCCGCGGCGCCGGGCGGCTACAACGGTGTCACCGACACGCTCGGGTCGAGGGTGCTCGCTCGTGCGTGGGCGCTGGCGGTCGGCGGCACCGGCCCCACGCTGTCCGAGTCGGTGGTCGTCTTGAACGCGGGGGAGGCGGACGCCGTCGTCGACGTGGTGGCGCTGCAGGGCGGCCGGGAGGTCCGCCTACCGGGCCTGACGGGCCGGCCGGTGCCGGCCGGTGGTCGGGCGGTCTTCCCCATGGCGGACCACGTCCTCGCCCCCAGCCTCTCGCTCGTCGTGCGCTCGTCGACGCCGGTCGCCGTGGAGCGGGTGCTCCACGTGCCGTCCGTCACCAGCCTCAGCGCCACTGTCGGCATCCCGCTGTGGCCGGCGGCCTGATGGACGTCCAGCGCGTGGTGATCGCCCTGGTGCTGGTGGCTCTGGCCGCCGGCATCGCCCTGGTGATCCGGCGCCAGAGGCCGGAGGCCCCGACCCAGCCCCGGCGGGCCACCGTGCCGACCCAGCTCGACCGCGCCGACTTCGCCCGTCCCGAAGCGCCGTGGCTGGTGGCCGTCTTCACCTCCAGCACCTGCGACTCGTGTGCCCGAGCGGTGCCCAAGGCCGAGGCGCTGGCCAGTGACTCTGTTGCGGTCACGGAGGTGCCGTACCAGTCGCAGAAGGACGTGCACGACAGGTACGCCGTGGACACCGTGCCGACGATCGTCATCGCCGACGCCGCCGGCGTCGTCCGCAAGTCCTTCGTGGGTACCCCGTCGGCCACCGATCTGTGGGCTGCGGTGGCCGACGCTCGGGACCCCGGCTCGAGCCCCGAGCCCGACCTCGGCGCCTAGGGGCGGCCGTTGCCCCCGTCGAAGGGCGTGGGCATCTCCACCGTGTCGTCGCTGACCACCCGGGGCATCTCCACGGTGGCGTCGTCCGGGGTTGCGGTGGCCGACACCGCGCCGATCGGCACCAGCGGCTTGATGCGGTGCTCCTGCACCGATCGACCGGCGGCGGCGTCCACCAGCTGCTTGACCTCGGCGCCGTCGAGCGTCTCCTTCTCGAGCAGCGCGCGCGCCACTCCCTCGAGCCCGCCGCGGTGCTCGCCGAGCACCTGCGTGGCGCGATCCTCCTGGGCTCGCAGGATGTGCTCGACCTCTTCGTCGATCACGCGGCTCGTCTCGTCCGAGTAGTCACGACTGTGCATCAGGTCGTCGCCCAGGAACACGGCGCCCTGTGAGCCCCACGCCATGGGGCCGATGCGGTCGCTCATGCCCCACTCCCGCACCATCTTGCGAGCCAGCTCGGTGTTGCCCACCAGGTCGTTGTTGGCCCCGGTGGACAGGTCGCCGTAGACGAGCATCTCCGCCACCCGCCCGCCCATGCGCACGGCCAGCGAGTCCTCGATGTAGTTGCGGGGATAGAGGTGCCGCTCCTCCATCGGGAGCTGCTGGGTGACGCCGAGGGCCATGCCGGTCGGCAGGATCGTGACCTTGTGGACGGGGTCGGCGTTGGGCAGCACGTATGCCAGCACCGCGTGCCCGCCCTCGTGGTAGGCGACCCGCTCCTTCTCGTCATCGGACAGCGCCATCGACTCCCGGCGCTGGCCCATGATCACCCGGTCGCGAGCCGCCTCGAAGTCCCGCATGGCGATGGCGTCGGCGCCCCGGCGCACGGCATGCAGCGCCGCCTCGTTGACCAGGTTGGCCAGGTCGGCACCGCTCATCCCCGGTGTGCCCCGGGCGACCAGCTCCAGATCGACGTCGGGACCCACCTTCTTGTCCTTGCAGTGCACGGCCAGGATCGGAAGGCGCTCCTCGAGGTCGGGGAGCGGCACGACCACCTGGCGGTCGAAGCGACCGGGACGCAGCAGGGCCGGGTCGAGGATGTCGGGCCGGTTGGTGGCCGCCATCATCACGATGCCCTCGGTGGTCTCGAAGCCGTCCATCTCGGAGAGCATCTGGTTCAGCGTCTGCTCGCGCTCGTCGTGCCCGCCGCCGAGGCCGGCACCGCGCTTGCGGCCGATCGAGTCGATCTCGTCCACGAAGATGATGGCCGGGGCCTGCTTGCGAGCCGTCTGGAAGAGGTCGCGCACCCGGCTGGCGCCGACGCCCACGAACATCTCCATGAAGTCGGACCCGGTCACCGACATGAACGGCACGCCGGCCTCGCCCGCCACGGCCCGCGCGATCAGCGTCTTGCCGGTGCCCGGGGGGCCGACGAGCAGCACGCCCTTCGGGATCCGGGCGCCGACCTCCTTGAACTTGGCCGGCTGCTTCAGGAAGTCGACGACCTCGTTGATCTCCTGCTTCACGCCGTTGTATCCGGCGACGTCGGCGAAGGTCGTGCTCGGCTTCTCGGTGCTGAACACCTTGGCCTTGGACTTGCCGATGGACATGATGCCGCTCATCTGGCCCTGCGCCCGCTTCGCCATCCAGACGTAGAACCCGGCGATCAGGCCGAACAGCAACAGGTAGGGGAGCAGGGCGGTGAGGAGGTTGGGCTCCGGCGTGCTGAAGTCCGCGGCGACGCCCTTGTCACGGAAGAGCTGCGCGTCGTTGGGCAGGAGGGGGTTGGGACCCTCCGCGGAGTACCTGGTGCCGTCGGCCAGCTCGCCGGTGATGCGACCGTTGTTGTTGTTGATGTCGGCGGTGCGCACCTGGCCGGCGTTGACCGAGTTGATGAGCTCGGTGTAGCTGAGGCTGCGTCGAGCCGGCGGCTGGAAGAGGGCCGAGAGCATGGTGACGAGCACGACGAGCCCGACCAGCACGAGCACCACCCAGCGCCACTTCTGCTCCGGGGCCCCGGGGATGATGCCGCCGGGTCGGGAGGGGCCGCCCTTCGGCTTGCCGGCACCTTCCTGACCGGGGAGGTCGGGACGGCCGTTACGAGGGTCGTTCGGCGAGCGGCTCATGTGCCCATCGTAGGCGCCACCCCTGCGAACGACGGTCGGCCGGACGCGGCCCTGCACAGGCTATCCACCGCCGCGGCGACCTCGCTCGGTACCGTTCCGGCCATGGACCGCTCCCGCCTGTGCGCCCGTCCCGGCTGCGGGGCGGCAGCCGTGGCCACCCTCACCTTTCACTACCTCGACCGCCAGGTGTGGATGGACAACCTGGACGAGGAGCCCGATCCCACGGGCTACGACCTCTGCGTCCGCCACTCCGAGCACCAAGGCGTGCCGCTCGGCTGGGTGCTCGACGACCGGCGGACGCCGATCATCCCCCTCCGCGCCTCGGTGGCCTCCTAGGCTCCCGAGGCGTTCCGGAGGCAGCGGCTCAAGGAGCTGCGCGCGCGCGCCGATGAACAGGGAGCAGGGTCGTGGAGGGCCTGCGAACTGGAGGAAGCACCCATGTCCTGCCCCAAGTGCCGTGCCCAGCGGCTCGTAGAGATCGCCGTGAAGATCGCCGGCCGAACCGTGACGCTGCACAGCTGCTCGAAGTGTGACACCCGCTGGTGGGACGACGAAGGCGCGGTCATCGACCTGCCCGACGTCCTCGACCTCGCGACCGTTCGCCGCTGAGCTGAGTCGCTCCGCCGCGCTGGCCCCGGGACCGCGGACATTCGAGGCAACATGGGCCGTCGTGCGTCGCCCGTCCCCTTCTTCCCTCCTGACCGCACTGCTCGTGGTGGGTTCGGTGGCGTTCGTCCTCGCCCACCTGCACCTCGAGCTGGTCTTCGCCGACACCACGGCCACCGGTGGCGACATGGGCGCCCACGTGTGGGGGCCGGCGTACCTGCGTGACCACCTGCTGCCGCAGGGGCGGGTCACCGGCTGGACGCCCGACTGGTACCTCGGCTTCCCCGCGTACCACTTCTACTTCCCGCTCCCGAGCCTCCTCGTGGTCGGGCTCGACCTCGCCGGGCTGCCCTACAACGTCGCCTTCAAGCTCGTCACCATCGTCGGCGTGGGCTCCTTGCCGGTGTCGGCCTGGGCCTTCGGCCGGCTGACGCGCCTGCCGTTCCCCGCCCCGCCGCTCCTGGCGGTCGCGACGGTGCCGTTCCTGTTCGACCGCTTCCACACCATCTGGGGCGGCAACCTCGCGGCCACCCTGGCCGGGGAGTTCGCGTTCTCCATCGCCCTGTCGCTGGCGCTGCTCTTCCTAGGGGTGCTCACTCGCGCACTGCGCACGG
The DNA here is from genome assembly GCA_902805655.1 of uncultured Acidimicrobiales bacterium. Lineage (GTDB taxonomy): Bacteria > Actinomycetota > Acidimicrobiia > Acidimicrobiales > CADCTF01 > CADCTF01. The sequence continues at coordinate 42,061 of CADCTF010000087.1, read as the reverse complement.
GCCGTCACGGGGCCCTCGCGGCGGTGCTGCTCGGAGCGACGGCCCTGACCCACCTGCTACCGGCGGCGTTCGCGGCCGTCGGCGCGCTGGTCGTGCTGGCCTGCCATGCCCGCCACCGCCGCACCTGGCTGTTCGCCGTGGCCATCGGCGGAGCGGGTACGGCCATCGCCGGTTTCTGGCTGCTGCCCTTCCTGGCCCGCCTGCCCTACAGCAACGACATGGGGTGGGAGCGGACGAACACCTACCTCGAGCACCTGCTGCCGTACCTCCGCACCGACGTCAGCCGGGGGCTCACGCAGCACTTCACCGTTGTGGCTCCGCTGGCGCTCCTGGGGGCCGTCCTGGCCGCCATCCGGCGGCGCGGCGCGGGGCTGGCCCTCGCCGGAACGACCCTGATGATGGGGCTGGGCTTCGTCGCGCTGCCTGCGGGCGCCATCTGGAACGCCCGACTGCTGCCGTTCTGGTACCTCGGCCTCTACCTGCTCGCCGCCGTGGGCGTGGCCGAGGTCATCCATCTGGTGACGGGCTGGATATCGGCGGCACCGGGTCGGGCGCCCTTCCCGTCGAACGGCGACCGGCGCCCCCTTCCGGACGGGTCGCTCTCCACCGGGCTGCGCAGCGCCGGCGCTGGGGTGGCCGCCGTGGCCGTGCTGATGGTCGTGGCCGCCCCCCTGGGCCGGCTCCCGTCGTCGATGGTCACCGTGAGCGAACCGAGCTTCGTTCAGTACTGGGCCGAGTGGAACTACTCGGGGTACGAGCGCAAGCCCGCCTACGGCGAGTACCACGACGTCATCACCACGATGGGGTCCCTCGGCCAGACCCAGGGTTGCGGGCGGGCCATGTGGGAGTACGAGTCCGAGCTCAACCGGTTCGGCACGCCCATGGGTCTCATGCTCCTGCCGTACTGGACCGACGGGTGCATCGGCTCGATGGAGGGGCTGTTCTTCGAGTCGTCGGCCACCGTGCCGTACCACTTCCTCTTGCAGTCCGAGGTCTCCACCGCCCCGTCGAGCGCCATGCGGGACCTGCCCTACCGCCCCCTCGACCTGGCCCGGGGCGTCGCCCACATGCGCCTGCTGGGCGTGAAGTACTACCTGGCGACATCGCCCGGGGCCCAGGCCCAGGCGCGGGCGCAGGCGGGTCTGCGGCTGCTCGCCACCACCCAGCCGAGACCTGTGCAGTACGACACCGGCCTCGAGGACCGGTCCTGGGAGGTGTACGAGGTCGTGGGCGCAGCCCTCGTCGAACCACTCGAGCATCAGCCGGTCGTGGCCACGGACGGGCTCTCCGGGAAGGAGGGCTGGCTCGAGGCAGCCGTGGCCTGGTTCCAGGACGAGCAGAGGTGGGACGTGCCGCTGGCGACCGGCGGCCCTCCTGATTGGCTTCGGGTCCCCGACCCGGAGGTGGCCACGACCGTCGCACCGCAGCGGCTCCAGCCCGTCGAGGTGCGCAACATCCGCAGCACCGGCGACCGGATCAGCTTCGACGTGGACCGCCCGGGCGTCCCCGTCGTGGTGAACGCCTCGTACTTCCCGAACTGGAAGACCTCGGGAGCGCAGGGCCCGTGGAGGATCACGCCGAACCTGATGGTCGTGGTGCCCACCGCCACGTCTGTGGAGCTCCACTACGGCCGCACACCGATCGACATCGCCGCCCTCGTCCTCACCCTGCTCGGCTTGGCGGGGGCTTTGGCGCTCGGGTGGCTGTGGCCCAGGCAGAGCTGGCAGGAGCCAGAGCCGACCAGCCCCGTGGACGAGCCGCTGAAGCCGCTGGACGAGCCGCTGGAGCCGCTGGCCGTCGGCTCATCGACGCAGGGCGAGCCACTGCCCGTCGGTTCCACGCCGCAGGACCGCCACCCGTGAGCGCCCGGCTTCGGCACTTCACCGCGGTCGGCCTGCTGGTCACCGCGATCGACGTGAGCCTGCTGACGCTGCTGCGCATCGGCGCCGGCCTGCCGATCGTGGTGGCCGACCCCCTGGCCATCGCCGTGGCCGCCGTCGCCTCCTGGACGATCAGCCGGCTTCTCACGCCGGCCGGTGACCCGTACTTCCGTTGGGTGCGCGAGCCGGCGGCGTTCGCCCTGCTGACCGTGCTCGCCGGTGCGATCGACGTGGCGGTCCTCCGCGGCCTGGCCGAGGTGGTGGACACCGAGACCTTGGTCGGCCTTCTCTGCGCCAAGGGCGTGGCGCTGCTGTTCGCCGGCGCGCTGAGGGTCGCCGGGTACCGGGTCATCCTCCTTCCCAAGGTGCGCGCCGACCAGGTGGATCGGGTGCCGCGCGAGGGCCCGCCGGGCGACCTGCGGCTCAGCGTCGTCGTCCCCGCCTTCCGCGAGGGCGCGCAGGCCGCGGCGGCGGTGCACGGCATCCGGTCGGCGCTGGCCGACGTGCACGAGGCCGGCGGTCTCGAGGTGGTCGTCGTGGACGACGGGTCCGGCGACGACACCGCCGAGCACGCCCGGGCGGCCGGCGCCGACCGGGTGGTCGTCCTTCCGGAGAACAAGGGCAAGGGCGGCGCGGTGCGAGCCGGCGTGCTGGCCGCCCGTGGCCGCACCATCGCCTATACCGACGCCGACCTCAGCTATTCGCCCGACCAGATCCTCGGGCTGCTGACCGAGGTCGAGGCCGGATGGGACGTCGTGGTCGGCAGCCGTCGCCACGTCGAGGCCACGACGCTCGTGCGGGCCCGCCGGCTCCGGGAGGTCACAGGACGGGTGTTCAACGCCTTGACGTCGCTCGTCCTGCTCGGCCAGTACCGCGACACGCAGTGCGGCCTCAAGGCCTTTCGCTCCGACGTGGCCCACATCGTCTTCTCCCACGGTCGGCTCGAGGGCTTCGCCTTCGACGTCGAGATCTTCCACCTGGTCGAGCGGTACCGCCTCTCGTTGGCCGAGGTCCCGGTCACCCTCTCGTCGTCGTCGACATCGACCGTGCACGTGGTCGTAGAGGCGGGCCGCATGCTCCGCGACCTCATCCGGGTCCGGCGCTGGGCGGGTCGGGGGATCTACGACCTCGCGTCCTCCGAAGCACGCGTCCTGGCGAGGTAGCGGCCCAGGCCTCGGCCACTAGGCTTCGCCGCTCATGACGGCGTTCGACCGCATCTTCAAGGCCTATGACGTGCGCGGCCTCGCGCCCGGCGAGCTCGACGTCGCCGGCGCCCGGGCCATCGGCGCCGCCTTCGCCCGGTTCGCAGGCAGCTCTCGGGTGATCATCGGCCGGGACATGCGGCCTTCGGGCGTCGAGCTGAGCGCGGCCTTCGCCGAGGGCGTCACCGAGCAGGGCGTCGACGTCGTGCAGCTGGGCATGGCCTCGACCGACATGTTGTACTTCGCCTCGGGCCACCTCGATGCGCCCGGAGCCATCTTCACCGCCTCCCACAACCCCGCCCAGTACAACGGCATCAAGATGTGCCTGGCCGGCGCCAAGCCGATCGGGCAGGACACGGGCCTGGCCGAGATCCGTGAGATGGCGGAGGTGGGCGTGCCGGCCGGCGACGGGCCGAAGGGCACCACCACCACGGAGGACCTCCTCGGTCGCTTCGCCGACCACGTGCGGTCCTTCGTCGACGTCTCTGCCCTCCGGCCCCTCAAGGTCGTGGCCGACACGGCCAACGGCATGGGCGGGCTCATCGTCCCGGAGGTCTTCAAGGGCCTCCCGGTCGAGCTCGAGATCATGTACGGGGACCTCGACGGCACCTTCCCCAACCACCCCGCCGACCCCATCCAGCCGGAGAACCTGCGCGACCTCCAGGCCCGGGTGCTCGAGACCGGCGCCGACGTCGGCCTGGCCTTCGACGGGGATGCCGACCGGGTGTTCCTGGTGGACGAGCAGGCCAACCTCGTCTCCGGCTCGCTGACCACCGCCATGGTGGCCAAGGCCATGCTGGGCAAGAAGCCGGGCGCCACCGTGCTCTACAACCTGATCTGCTCCAAGGCGGTGCCCGAGGTGGTGCGGGAGAACGGCGGCACGCCGATCCGCACCCGAGTCGGGCACTCCTTCATCAAGTCGGTCATGGCCGAGACGGGTGCCGTCTTCGGAGGCGAGCACTCCGGGCACTACTACTTCCTCGACAACTTCCGGGCCGACTCCGGCATCATCGCCGCGCTCACCATCCTCGAGCTCATGTCGCACGAGGGGGCGCCGCTCTCCGAGGTTCGTCGGCCCTACGAGCGCTACGCCGCATCGGGTGAGATCAACACCGAGGTGCCCGACCCCCAGGTCGTGATCGCCCGGGTCGCCGCCCACTACGCCGACGCCGAGCAGGACTGGAGCGACGGCCTGCTCGTCGACCTCGGCGACTGGTGGTTCAACCTCCGTCCGTCCAACACCGAGCCCCTCCTGCGCCTCAACCTCGAGGCCCGTGACGACGCCGCCGTGGAAGCCCACGTCGCCGAGGTGCTCGCCGTCATGAAGGAGCTTTGATGGCGCTGAACCCCAAGCTGCTCGAGGTGCTGGCCTGCCCCGAGGACAAGGGCCCACTGCTGTACTTCCAGGACGAGGACGCGCTGTACAACCCGCGTCTCAAGCGCCGCTACGCCATCTCGGGTGACATCCCGATCATGCTGATCGACGAGGCCCAGACCGTGGATTCCGCCGAGCACGACCGGCTGACGGCGAAGGCCGAAGCCGAGGGGATCCGCCCGACGTTCGAGCCGGCCACGTCGTGAGCTCGCCGGCGCCGGTGCTCGACACCCAGGGCATGTTCGACCTCGCCGCCGCCCTGCCCGAGCAGGTGGCCGACGCCAGCCGTGCCGCCCGTGACCTCGACGGCCTGCCCGACCGCGCCACCATCGAGCACGTCGTCGTGCTGGGCATGGGCGGAAGCGGCGTCGCCGGTGACGTCCTCGTCGCTGCGGCCGGCCCGTTCATGCCGGTGCCCGTGGTCGTGGTCAAGAGCTACGAGCTCCCCGCCTTCGTCGGCGAGGGCTCGCTCGTGTTCGCCATCTCCTCGTCGGGCAACACCGAGGAGACCATCGAAGCGGCCACGGAGGCGGCGCTGCAGGGTGCCCGCATCGTCGCCGTCACCCAGGGCGGGGAGCTCGGCAAGCTCGCCGCCGGCTGGGGAGCGCCCACCATCGCCGTGCCCGAGGTGGTCCAGCCGCGGGCAGCCCTCGGCGCAATGGCCATCCCGCCCCTGGTCGTGCTCGAGCAGATCGGTCTCTTCCCGGGGGCCAGCCAGTGGATCGACCTGGCCGTGAGCCAGCTGCAACGTCGCCGCGACCGCCTCGTCCGTCCTGGCAACGAGGCCCAGCTGCTGGCCCGCAAGATCGGCCGCACCATGCCGGTCATCCACGGTGGTGGAGCGGTCGGGTCCACCGCGGCCCAGCGGTGGAAGACCCAGGTCAACGAGAACGCGAAGGCGCCGGCGTTCTGGTCGGCCCAGCCCGAGCTGTGCCACAACGAGATCGTGGGGTGGGGTCAGCACGGCGACGTGACCCGCCAGGTGTTCACCCTTGTCGCCCTGCGCCACGACAGCGAGCACCCGCAGGTGATGCGCCGCTTCGAGCTGGTCTTCGACCTGCTGCGCGAGGTCGTCGGTTCGGTGGAGCAGGTCCACGCCGAGGGCGAGGGAGACTTGGCCCAGCTGCTCGACCTCATCCTCGTGGGCGACTTCATGTCGCTCCACCTGGCCGCCCAGGAGGGCATCGACCCCGGTCCCGTCCCGGCGTTGGTCGGGCTCAAGCAGGCGCTCGCCCAGTCCTGAGGCTGACGTAGTCGCCCCCCGGTCCACCCCTGGCCCCGCCTGGCGGGCCGACCCCTCCCGTCGCCATGCGTTCCGGTGGTGGGACGGGGAAGAGTGGACCCACTACGTCTCGAACGGCGTCATCACCTTGGTCGAACCCGAAGCAGCACAAGTCGAAGAGCCCATCCCGAGGCTGCCGTCGTCCGCTCTGCGCATCGCCCTCCTCGGGTTCCTGGGCGGCTTCTTCCTCTCCGCCGTCCTCGGCGGCATCGCGTACGGCATCACGCAGCGCGAGACCTCGTCCCTGGTGCTGCTGTTCGGGTTCATCGGGTTCTGGACGCCGCTCGTCGTCGCAGCTCGGTACGCGTCGAAGCGACTCGGGTCCGGGTCGATGGCGGCCGACCTGGGCTGGAGCTTCCGATCGTCCGACCTGGGCTGGGGGGTGCTCGTCGCTCTGGCCGGGGTGGCGGCGTCGTTCCTCGTCGGCCTGGTGCTCTCGCCGTTCCCCGACCTGGTCGGCACCAACACCGGCTTCATCGAGGCCCAGAAGGGCAACACCCTCGGCCTGTGGGCGGTGGCCGCAGCCTCGGTGATCGGTGCGCCGGTGGTGGAGGAGCTCTTCTTCCGGGGCCTGGTGCAGCGAGCCCTCAACGCGGTGATGGCCGTGGTCGCCGCCGCCCTGGTGCAGGCGGCCATCTTCGGCCTGATCCACTCCGATCCCGGCCTCGGCGCGAAGAACGTGAGCGTCGTGCTCGGCGTGGGGGCCTTCGGCGTCGTGCTCGGCTTCGCCGGCATCAAGTTCGGTCGGCTGGGTCCGCTCGTCCTCGGCCACGCCCTCTTCAACGCCCTCGCCGTCATCCCCCTCGTCACCTGACGTCGAGGCCCGGGAGCGTCACACCACCCGGTTACCTTCCCGCCGATGCTCCTCCCGTCGGCCTGCCCCGTCTGCTGCCGCCCCGGGCCGGCTCCTTGCCAGCGGTGCTGGGCCGAGCTCCGACCCGCTCCGCGACTGGCCGTGCCGCCAGGGCTCGACTGCTGCTGGTCGTTGCTCGCGTACGCCGGCACCGGTCGGGAGCTGCTCGCCCGGTTGAAGTACCGCAACGCGAGAAGCGCGGTGGCGTGGCTCGCCGAAGGGATGGCTGCGCTCGTCGACCCGGCCATCGTCGGGAGCGCCGTGGTCACGTGGGCGCCCACCACCGGCGAGCGTCGCCGTCGGCGCTCGTTCGATCAGGCCGAGGTGCTGGCCCGGGCCGTAGCTCGCAACCTCGGCCGGCCGGTGCGGCCACTGCTGGTGCGTTCTGGCGGCGGCACCAGCACCGGTAGGAGCGCGCTGGAGCGGCGGGCGGATGCTCCCCGTTACGCCGCGAAGCGCCGAGCTCGCGGCCCGGTGATCCTGGTCGACGACGTCGTCACCACCGGCACCACGCTGACCGCGGCCGCCCTCGCTCTCCGCGCTTGTGGCACAACGGGCATCAACGCTCTCACTGCAGCCCGTACGCCGCTCAAGGTCGCGCGGTAGCGCTCCGACCGGGAGGACACTGTGATGTACACCGATCAGCGCTTTCTCATCCCGGACGGGCTCCTCGAGTGGCTCGTGCACGACGACGCCTGCGAGCTGGGAGCCGACGAGGTGGCGCGCCTGCGCGCCATGCTGGCGAGCGGCCGGTGCGAGCAGCGGGACGTCCTCGAGGCGGTCGCCGAGGAGATGCTCCTCTTCGGAGTCCCCACCTACGCCTGAGGCGTACACTTCACCTGCGGGCCGCGTGCGGGTCTGTGGTTGCAAGTCGAAGCCAGTCGCAGGCGAAACGACCCACGTAAGGCAACCCTTGGTTGCTGAGCATGGTGCGGCTTAGGAGTAAGTCCTGCCTGCCTCCCCGACCGAATGGCGGTCGTCCGGCAGAGAAGGGGGGAAGCGTGCCCGTTGCAGCGCTGCTGGGTCATCCGGCCGCCGGCGCTGGGCACGGCAGCCACTCAGCAGGCGAGTGTGGGGGCAAAGACCAGGTCAGCCGCACGCGGCCTGTTCAGTTTGCCCTTATTGGTACCGATACCCGTCGGTAGACTCCGCGGCGACCGCGAAGTCGTGCGGCGAGAGGGGTCCGGTGTCCGAATCGAAGACGAGCGGGGGAGGCGACGGCACCGTTCGCGTGCTCATCGCCGACGACCAACCTCTGTTCCGCCGGGGCCTCCAGGTCGTCCTGCAGACCGAGGAGGGCATCGAGGTGGTGGGCGAGGCCGAGGACGGCGAGGCGGCCATCCTCCGGGCTGAGGAGCTCCTGCCCGACGTGGTGCTGATGGACGTCCGCATGCCTCGGGTGAACGGCATCGAGGCGGCTCGCGCCATCCACGACAAGGTTCCCTCCACGAAGATCCTCATGCTCACGGTGAGCGACGAGGACCAGGACCTGTTCGAGGCCATCAAGGCCGGAGCCAGCGGCTACCTGCTCAAGGAGGTGTCGGTCGAGGAGGTCGCCGACTCCGTCCGGGCGGTGGTGCAGGGCCAGACGCTCATCTCGCCGTCCATGGCGTCGAAGCTCCTCACCGAGTTCGTGGCCCTCGAGAAGCGGGTCAACGAGAAGCACCAGTATCCGAGCCCGACCCTCACCACCCGCGAGCTCGAAGTCCTGAAGCTGGTGGCCAAGGGCATGAGCAACCGCGAGATCGCGGACGAGCTGTACATCTCCGAGAACACGGTGAAGAACCACGTGCGCAACATCCTCGAGAAGCTGCACCTGCACTCCAGGATGGAAGCCGTCATCTACGCGGTCCGCGAACGCCTCCTCGACATCAACGAGGACAACCGGTAGCCGAGCCCGGCCACAGCCACGCCGGAGAGGATCTGCCCGGCACGGTCCCACCCGTCGGGACGCCACTCGAGCAGCACCCGGCTCGAGCCGGCCGGGAGGTCGATGCCGACCAGACCGTCGTCGGTGCGGTGGGGGGCAACGGCTCGGCCGTCCACCGTGGCCCGCCACTTGGGCGTCCAGCCGACGGCGACCGTCGCCTGCAGGTGAGCAGAGGCCGCCACGTCGGCGACGATGACGCCCGCGGCGCCGCGCACCAGCTCGCCGGTCAGGGAAGGGCCACCGGGCGCCACGCTGAGCAGCGTGGCGGCGTCCGGAAGGCCGGTCGGTCGCACGATCTCCAGCACCTGCAGCTCGTCGTGGGTCGCGACGTCGCGGTAGAGGCCTGACGCCACCATTCGCTCCGCGGTGGCGGTCTGCACCGTCACCACGTGCGACACGCCGAGGCGACTCAGCTCGTTGCGCAGCGTCGTCGGTGGTTCCGACCGGATCCGCTCGGTGACGAAGGGTGCATCCGACGCCGAGGACTCGGCGTTGAACAGGTTCAGCGTGTTGCGATCCGACCGCTCCGCCAGCCAGAGGTCGGGGTGCACCACCCCGGTTGTGGTGATCTCGCCGGGGAAGTTCCGCTCCGTCGCGAACCGGGCTGACGGGTGCACGAGGCGCTCGAGGTCGGCGGCCACGGCGACGAGAGACGGAGACGGCTCCGCGGACTGGCCGACCGCAGCCCGCCCGACGCCTCCGAACACCACCACCGCCACGACCGCCGCCCCGAGCCCCACCGGCAGCGGCGCCCGGGCGAGGAGGGCGGCCAGCGGCACCAGGGCCAGCATCCCGGCGTAGCCGAGGCCGCGGTTGGCCAGCTGCACGGCTACTTCGTTGGCGGGCCAGGCCGAGGCGGCCGCATGGGCGACGAGCAGGTACACCGGCGCGCCGACGAGAAGGAAGAGCGCGTGACGACGGCCCGCGACCACGTCGGTCGCCCACACCACCAGGCCGGCAAGGACCAGCACCAGGAGACCACGACCGAAGAGCACCTCGCCGCGCAGCAAGGCTTGGAGCCGCTCGCCGAGTGGGGGTGTCTCCCAAGCCGTGACCGGACCGCGGAGATCGAGATGGGCCAGAAACGGCACGAGCCAGACCGCCGCCAACCCGGCCACGGCCGCGCCGATCATGGCGACTCGGTGCACACCGCCTGCCGTGAGCTCCCGAGTGATGGCCAGGCACGCGATCCCGATCAGCAGGAAGACGAGCAGCACGAGCCCGGTGATCGGGTGGGTGACGGCCAGCGCCGTCAGCGCGACCACGCCCGCCGTCGTCCACCGCAGTGCGGCGCCGGGCTCGCCGGTGAGGCTGCGAACCACGCAGCCCAGGGCGACGAGGAAGAAGCTGGCGGCCAGCTGGTTCGGCACCAGGCTGGAGCCGTAGATGGCCGACAGGCCCAGGCCGAACACGCTGTCGACGGTCAGCGCCAGCACGGCGGCGACGCCGGCCGTCCGCCGGCCGAGCCCCAGGGCCAGCACCAGCACGGCCACCGCGAGCGGCACGGCTGCGAAGGTGACGATGCCGGCCACCTTGTGGGCGCCGACCGTCGACAGCGAACCGAAGCTCACCACCTTGATGAGGCCGAGGAGGACGGTGAAGCCCGGCCCGAAGAAGGCGAACTCCTGGTGGCCGACCATGAACCTGGGAAACCACCAGTCGGTCCGCCCTTCCCCGAACACGGTCGAGAAGGCGAAGTCGGCCCGCACCACATGGGCCATGACGTCGTCACCGGCCGGGGGGCGGCCGCCCCAGGCCGGCGCGGTGAGCGCCAGCGCCAGCGTCACGGCGAGGACCAAGCCTGCCGGCAGGCTCCATCGGTCGGCCCGCCCGCCCGCGGGATCGGGGCCGACCATCGGCCGAGCGTAGGCCCGCCGGTAGAGTGTCAAACGCTATGAGCGTCTTTACGAAGATCCTTCGCGCGGGCGAAGGCAAGAAGGTCCGGGCCCTGCAGTCGCTCGTGCCGGACATCAACGCCTTCGAGCCGGAGATGGAGGCGCTCAGCGACGAGGCCTTGCAGCACAAGACGGTCGAGTTCCGGGAGCGCCTGGCGAGAGCCGACGACATCGACGATGCGCTGAACGACCTGATGCTCGAGTCGTTCGCAGTCGTGCGCGAAGCGGCCCGCCGGGTGATCGGCCAGCGCCACTTCGACGTGCAGCTCATGGGTGGTGCCGCCCTGCACTTCGGGTGGATCGCCGAGATGAAGACCGGGGAGGGCAAGACCCTCGTGTCGACCCTGCCCGTCTACCTCAACGGGCTCACGTCGAGGGGTCTCCACGTCGTCACCGTGAACGACTACCTCGCCTCCTTCCACGCCGAGTGGATGGGTCGCATCTACCGCTGGCTCGGCATCACCGTCGGCCTCGTGATCCCGGGGTCACGCCACGACGCGGCGTACAAGCGGGCGCAGTACTCCTGCGACGTCACCTACGGCACCAACAACGAGTTCGGCTTCGACTACCTGCTCGACAACCTGGCCCGGTCCCGCGACCTGATGGCCCAGCGCGGGCACACCTACGCCATCGTCGACGAGGTGGACTCGATCCTCATCGACGAGGCCCGCACCCCGCTCATCATCAGCGGCTCCGGTTCGGAGGCGGCTCGTCTCTACAAGCAGTTCGCCGGCATCGCCGGCTCGCTGCGACGCGACGACGACTACGAGGTCGACGAGGAGAAGCGCACGGTGGCGCCCACCGAGGCGGGCGTCGAGAAGGTCGAGCGCATCCTCGGCGTCGAGAACATGTACGACATGGTCTCGGCCAACTACGTGCACCAGCTGCAGCAGGCGCTGCGGGCCAAGGAGCTCTACAAGCGGGACAAGGAGTACATCGTCCAGGACGAGCAGGTGAAGATCGTCGACGAGTTCACCGGCCGCATCCTCGAGGGGCGTCGTTGGTCCGACGGCCTCCACCAGGCCGTGGAGGCCAAGGAGCGGGTGCCGATCAAGGACGAGAACATCACCCAGGCCACAGTCACCCTGCAGAACTACTTCCGGCTCTACGACAAGCTCGCCGGGATGACGGGCACGGCTGAGACCGAGGCCTCCGAGTTCGCCAACACCTACAGCCTGGCCGTGGTGCCCATCCCGACGCATCGCCCGATGCTCCGGAAGGACACGCCCGACCTCATCTACAAGACCGAGCTGGGCAAGTTCAACGCCGTCGTGGCCGACGTCAGCGAGCGCTCCCGGCTCGGCCAGCCGGTGCTGATCGGCACCGCTTCGGTCGAGAAGTCCGAGGTGCTGTCGCGCATGCTCGACAAGGCCGGGATCCGCCACTCGGTGCTCAACGCCAAGCAGCACGCGCGTGAGGCCGCCATCGTCGCTCAGGCCGGTCGGCTGCACGCCGTCACGGTGGCCACCAACATGGCCGGGCGCGGCGTCGACATCAAGCTCGGCGGCAACCCCGAGGGCCTGGCCGCCGAAGAGGTGTGGTCCTCCGGGCTCGACCCGGCGAGCGAGGAGGGCCGGGCGGCCTACGAGCGCATCCTCCCGAGGCTGACGGCCGAGTGCGCGGCCGAGGGCGACAAGGTCCGCGAGCTCGGGGGCCTGTTCGTCCTCGGCAGCGAGCGCCACGAGAGCCGCCGCATCGACAACCAGCTCCGGGGCCGGGCCGGTCGCCAGGGTGACCCGGGTGAAAGCCGGTTCTACCTGTCCCTGGAAGACGATCTCATGCGCCTCTTCGCCACCGGCGCCATGAACTGGGTGATGGGTCGGGCCCTCCCCGACGACGTCCCCATCGAGGCGAAGATGGTCACCAAGGCCATCGAGCGGGCCCAGAACACCGTCGAGGCCAAGAACGCCGAAGCCCGCAAGAACGTTCTGAAGTACGACGAGGTCATGAACGAGCAGCGCAAGGTGATCTACGCCCGGCGCATGCAGGTGCTCGACGGCACCGACCTCCGCGACGTCACGCTGGCCCAGGTCGAGGCGGCCATCGGCCACGTGGTCGACGTGCACTGCGGCTCGGAGTACACCGACGACTGGGACGTCGAGGGCCTGCTGGTCGACGTCCGCACCTACTTCCCGACGGCGGTCACGGCGGCCGAGCTCGAAGCGGTCAGCGGCCCGGGCGAGATGGAGGAGCGCCTCGTCGGCGAGGCCGTCGCCTTCTACGAGGCGCGTGAGGAGCAGATCGGCGCGGAGCTGATGCGCGAGCTCGAGCGCCGCATCATGCTGCAGATCATCGACCAGCACTGGGTCGAGCACCTCTCGGAGATGGACTACCTGCTCGACGGCATCAACCTGCGGGCCATGGGCCAGAAGGACCCGCTGGTCGAGTGGCAGCGGGAGGGCTTCGAGATGTTCGGCACGATGATGTCGAGCATCGACGATGACTACGTCAAGTACGTGATGCACGTGCAGGTGGTGGTGGAGGAGCCCGCTGAGCCGGATCTGACCGACTCGGTGTTCCAGGCGGCGGACGACCCGGTGCAGGAGCCGGCGGCCACCCCGGTGGCCGTGGGCGCGCCGGCCGCCGGCGCCGGCGACCCGGACGGCCGGAGCCCCCGAGCGGCGCGTCCGGTTGCCCAGGACGCGCCCCAGGCGCCCGTGGTGCGGCCCGATCACGAGAAGCTCGGCCGCAACGACCCGTGTCACTGCGGCAGCGGCAAGAAGTTCAAGCACTGCCACGGGGCCTGAGCCGGTCGTCGGGTGAAGAGCTTCAGCGATGATCTGGTCGCGCTCCGAAAGCGGCTGACCGAGGCCGAGGGCTACCTCGACCTGGCCGGTCTGCGCACACAGCTGGCCGACCTCGAGCACGAGGTGGGCCGCCCCGACCTCTGGGACGACCAGGACAAGGCCCGCGAGGTGACGACCGAGTACGGCCGGGTCAACGACGACGTCAAGGCGCTCGACGCCCTCGCTGGTCGGCTGGAGGACGCCGAGACCCTCTACGAGATGGCCCAGGAGGAGGACGACGCGAGCCAGGAGGCCGAGCTGGCCCGGGAGGTGGCTGAGATCGACCGGCAGCTCGGCCTGCTCGAGCTGCGGTCGCTCTTCACCGGCGAGTACGACGAGCGCGACGCAGTGTGCGAGATCCACGCCAAGGACGGCGGCACCGACGCGCAGGACTGGGCCGAGATGCTGCTCCGGATGTACCTCCGCTGGGCCGAGAAGCGCGGGTTCGCCACCGAGATCGACGAGGTCTCGGCCGGACAGGAGGCCGGCATCATGTCGGCCACCTTCATCGTCAAGGGGCGCTACGCCTACGGCCTGCTCTTCGGCGAGCGCGGCGTCCACCGCCTCGTGCGCATCTCGCCGTTCGACTCCCAGGCCCGGCGTCAGACCTCCTTCGCGTCACTCGCCGTCACCCCCTTCTTCGAAGAGGCGGCCAAGGAGGTGGAGATCGACGAGAAGGACCTTCGCATCGACACCTACCGCTCGTCCGGCGCCGGCGGTCAGCACGTCAACGTCACCGACTCGGCGGTGCGGATCACCCACCTGCCGACCGGCGTGGTGGTGAGCTGCCAGAACGAGCGGAGCCAGATGCAGAACAAGGCCCGGGCCATGCAGGTGCTCGCAGCCAAGCTCCTCGAGCGCGAGCGTGAGGAGCGCCAGGCCCAGATGGACGCCATCGCCGGCAAGCAGGTGCAGGTCGGGTGGGGGTCGCAGATCCGCTCCTACGTCCTCGCCCCCTACCAGCTGGTGAAGGACCTGCGCACCGAGCACGAGACCGGGAACGTGGCGGCCGTGCTCGACGGCGACCTCGACGATCTCATGGAGGCGTTCCTCCGCTGGCGTCGAACCGAGGCGTGACACCAAAGCCGCGAAAGCGTCCGGCGCCACCGGCGCGTCGAAACCCGCTGGTAGCCTTTCTTCGTCGCTCCGGGGCTCGTACCCCGGGCTGACCCCCTCCTCCCATGATTCGACTCGAGAACGTCACCAAGTCCTTCAAGGGGAGCACCGTCGCCTTGCGGGAGTGCTCCATCGACATCCAGAAGGGGGAGTTCATCTTCATGGTCGGGCCCTCGGGCTCGGGCAAGTCGACCTTCCTCCGCCTGCTCACCAAGGAGCAGGAGCCCGAGAGCGGGAAGATCTGGGTGGCCGGCAAGGACATCGGCGCCATGTCCAGCTGGAAGGTGCCCTACCTCCGGCAGAACATCGGCTGCGTGTTCCAGGACTTCCGCCTGCTGCCGACCAAGAGCGTCTACGAGAACGTCGCGTTCGCCCTCGAGGTGATCGGCCGCCCCAAGCACGTCATCAACTCCCAGGTGCCCCAGATCCTCGACCTGGTCGGCCTGACGAAGAAGGTCGACAACCTTCCGGGTGAGCTCTCCGGCGGCGAGCAGCAGCGCGTCAGCATCGCCCGGGCGTTCGTCAACCGCCCGCTGATCCTGCTGGCCGACGAGCCCACCGGCAACCTCGACCCGAACACCTCCGTGGGCATCATGCGCCTGCTCGACCGCATCAACCGCACCGGCACCACCGTCGTGATGGCCACCCATGACCAGGGCATCGTCGACAGCATGCGCCGGCGGGTGATCGAGCTCGACCGCGGCACGGTCGTGCGCGACCAGGTTCGCGGCGTCTACGGCTACGGCACCTGAGCGACCTTGGCCATCTCACTCAGCTATCTCGTTCGCGAGACGGGGTCCAACCTCCGCCGCAACCTCCTCATGACGGCCGCGGCGGTGCTCACCGTCGCTGTCTCGCTGTCGCTGGTCGGCACCGCGCTGCTGGTGAAGCAGAGCGTCTCCAAGGCGACGCTGCGGTGGGAGGGCGGGGTGGAGCTGAGCATCTTCATGAGGCCCGACGCGGCCAAGACGCAGCTCGACGCGGTGGACGCCGAGCTGGCCGCCATGCCGCAGGTGCGCAGCAAGACCTTCGTCGATCAGAAGGCCAGTCACGAGGAGTTCAAGCGGATGTTCGCCAACTCCCCCGAGATGGCGGACACGGTCGTGCCGGAGGACCTGCCGCCCAGCTACCGGGTCGTGCCCCAGAGCCCTGAGCAGGTCGAGGTGATCGGTCGGCGGTTCGAGGAGCGGATGGATGACCCCAACGACCCGTCGGGTCTGCACGACGTGGTCTACGCCAAGGACACCATCGAACGGCTGGTGGACGTCACCAGCTTCCTTCAGCGGTTGCTCTACGGCATCGCCGGCGTCCTGCTGCTCTCCTCCGCACTGTTGATCCTGAACACCATCCGCATGGCGATCTTCTCCCGTCGCCGGGAGGTGGCGGTCATGAAGCTCGTGGGGGCCACCAACTGGTTCATCCGGGTGCCGTTCATGCTCGAGGGGCTGATCCAGGGCCTCATCGGTGCCGCGGTCGCCTTTGCAGTGGTGGCGGTGGGCAGCAACGTGGCCACGAACGCCATGCAGCGCGACACCAGCTCGCTGTTCCGGGACTTCGTCATCACCACGAGTGACGTGTACGGCACCGGCCTCTTCATCCTGCTCGTCGGTGCCGGCGTTGGCGCCATCGGGTCCGCCATTGCCGTCAGCCGCTTCCTCGACGCCTAGCTGTACCGGTCAGCTCGGCGGGTCGACGCCGCCTGGACGCGAAGGAGCCCACCGGCCCCGGGGGGCAGGTGGGCTCCGGAAGGTGACGCGGGCGCCGGAGGGTTCCGGAAGTGCTCAGCGACCGTCGCGGTCGGACAGGATCCGGCTCTGCTGGGCCTCGTCATCCGAGCGCACCGTGCCGTCGGCGTCGAGCACCGTGCGGGACCCGACATCGTCGGTGCCCAGGGTGGCGTCGCCAGAGTTCCGCACGACGACCGTGTTGTCGTTGTCGTTGGGCACCGCACCGTCGCGAAGGTCGATCTCACGACGCTGGCCGGCGCTCATGCGACGCTGCTCGGCCTCGAGCCGCTGCGCCTCGGCGTTCTCGGACTGACGGATGGCGTTGGCCTCGGAGCCGATGGACGGGTCGAGCGCCCGCTTCATCAGCTTCCCGTGCCACCGCTCACCGAGGATGCCGCCGAGCACCGAGCCGAGCAGCATGGCCAGGAGCGAGCCGAGGCCGGCCGCCGTGCCGATCGACTTCCACTCCTCGCCGGTGGTGGGTAGGCCAAGGCTGCGGAGGTTCGAGGTGACCTGCTCGGTGTCGGTCTGAGCGCTCAGAAGAGCAGCGATGGCGCCCATGATCACCACGCTCAGGACGAAGACGAGCAGCCCGTTCAGGGCACCGGCCCGCCGGGCCATGCGCCCAGCGACGTAGCCGCCGAACAGATAGGAGAGCAGCAGCACGAACGCGGTGATGGCGGCACCGGCGATGCCCGCATCACGCCAGTCGTTGTCGCTCAGCGATGCGGTGTCCACGCCCACGGCGTTGAGCACCGCAGCCGTGATGGCGGCGATCACGGCGAACGCGCCATAGGCCACCAGAACGCCAGCGAGAACGCTGATGAGGGAAACCTTTCCCATGCCGGCGTCCTTGGCGAGGACCATGCGGTCCCGCCCTGTCTCAACTGACTGCTCTTTGCGCATAGCGCCCTCCTAAAGGGGGAGTTAGGTGGGCGGGATTGTTCCCTACGCGAAGTCTTGGGAAACGATTACGCGCTGGCCCCGACGAGCGGGGTGAGCAGCGCCTCCATGTCGTTTGCAGGCAACGGGCGGCTGTAGAGAAAGCCCTGCATCACATGACAGCGCAGGAACCGGAGGAACTTCAGCTGCGCCGGCAGCTCGACGCCTTCAGCCACGCATCGCACCTGGAGATCCTCGGTCATCTGCACGATCGCCCGCAGCACCGCCATGTCGGCCGGCTCCGGGTTGTCGATCGCGTCGACGACGAAGGACCGATCGAGCTTCAAGGTGTCGAGCGGGAGGCGCGTCAACGACCCGAGCGACGAGGAGGTGGCGCCGAAGTGGTCCACGGCGATGCGCACGCCCAGGTCCTTGATCCGGGCAACCGATCGGCTGGCCTCCACCCGATGGGCCACGAGCGTGGTCTCGCTCACCTCGACCTCCAGGCAGGCAGCGGGAAGGCCGGAGGACTCGAGGGCGTCGGCGACCATCGCCGCCGCGTTGGCGTGGACGACGGACCGGGTCGAGAGGTTGACGGAGAGGAGGGGCAGCTGGAGGCCCTCCTCTCTCCACTGCGCCGCCTGACGACATGCGGTGCGCAGCACCCAACGGTCGATGTCCTCGATGGTCCCGTTCTCCTCCGCGAGCGGCAGGAACGCGTCCGGGGGGATGAGCCCGGCCCGCGGGTGGCGCCACCGCACCAGGGCCTCGGCGCCGACCACCATTCCGGTGTCGGCGTCGGTCTGCGGCTGGTAGTGCACCTCGAGCTCGTCGCGCTCGAGGGCTCCCGCCAGGTCCATGGTGAGCTCGAGCCGATCCTGGCTCAGGTCGCTCATGCCCGGCCAGTAGACGCGCACGGTGTGGCCGCCGCTGGCCTTGGCCCGGTACATGGCCAGGTCGGCATGGCGGATCAGGGTCTCCGGGTCGTCACCGTGTCGAGGCGCCAGGGCGATGCCGATCGAGGAGCCGATCGGCACCGTGCGGCCGTCGATCACGATCGGGACGCTCAGCGCCTCGAGGATGCTCTCGGCCACCCGGACCGCGCCGCTTTCGTCGGCCAACGTGTGCAGGATCACCATGAACTCGTCGCCACCGACCCGCGCAGCGGTGTCGCTCTCGCGCACGACCCGGGAGAGCCGGTCGGCGACCTCCTTGAGCACCCGATCACCAACGTGGTGCCCCATCGTGTCGTTGGCCGCCTTGAACCGGTCGAGGTCGATGAAGAGCACGGCCACGCAGCGATCGTCTCGGCGAGCCATGGCCAGCGACAGACGGAGGCGATCCTGGGCCAGGAGCCGATTCGGCAGCCCCGTCAGCGGGTCCGTGGTGGCCAGCTGGTTCAGCTTGGCGTAGGCGGCCTGCAACGCGACGTGGGTGCGAGCGTCGCTGAAGAGCAGACCGACGTAGTGCTCCTCACCGTGCTGGAACGTGATGCGGCGGAGGTCCACCCAGCGGCCGGGAGACAGCTCGGCCAGGCCGTCCCGCTGCTGGGGGTCGAGGCGCGTCGAGGCCTCGTCGTGCTGCCAACCCGAGATCGTCGCCGCCGCCTGGTTCCAGCCGACGAGGCGGGAACGGGAGTCGTAGAGGGCCACGCCGTCATGCATCCGCTCGAAGAGCTCAGCCGAGATCTCGGCTGCCGGGAGGTCGTTCCGGCGCCACAGGCTTTCACTCACAGTGTCAGTGATACCACCCTGTGAGGCCACACACCCAGCAGAACTGACTAATTCATGCGTCGTTCACGGCGATGGTGCGCGGTTCGTGCGGGCCCGCGCGGCTTCGTCCGGTTCGCGCCTGGACACCCGCCCACCTCACCTCTGCGAAGCGAGCTGTTCCTGTCGCCAGGACGGCAACGGCACGCCCTCCGAACCGATCCGACGGTGCACGAGCAGAGCTCCGACGGGCCCGGTGACGATGACACCGAGGGCGTAGGCCCACGTCCACCGCATCTCGCTACGGATCATCACGATCATGGCGATGAACGCCATGACCACGACGCCGTGCACGGTGCCCCACACCCGCACGCCCGCCTTGTTGCCGGCGACGATGAACGCGAAGAGCACGAGGTAGGTCGTCAGCTCGAGCAGGCAGGTGAAGCGCAGCGCCTTCGCCTTTCGCTCGAGCTCCGTGGAGACGTCGTCGGCGAAGTCGGGCACGCCGCCAGGCTACCGGCCGTTCCTACGAGCCTCGCCTCAGGGAGCCAGGGCGGAGAACGGCTCCCAGGGGAGGTTCCGGGCCACCCAGTACACGGCGATGGCCACACCGAGGAGCGGCGCGAGCAGCGGTGAGGCCTGCCTTCGGCGAGGCCCAGGGAGGTGGACCCGGCTGATGGTCCACGTGACGAACGCCCACGCCAGCCAGGGCAGGGCGAGAAGCAGGGCAGGGTTGTAGCCCGCAGCCCTGGCCACGTCGCCGCTGACGAGCGCGCGGATGGCTCGGCTCGACCCGCACCCGGGGCAGAACCAGCCGGTGAGTCCGAGGAAGGGACACCCGGGCAAGGGCAGGGGTGGCGCCATCGGGTCGATCAGGGCGGCGGCGACGCAGACCCCGAGCGCGCCGCCCGCCACCAGGGCCGGGGCCACCCATGGGCGGGGCGTGCCCAGCCGCACGCCCGTGGTCACGACAACGTGCTGGTGGTCGTGGTGGCGAAGACCGACATGAGCATCATGACGAAGAAGAACAGGAGGTAGGCCGCCACCAGGAACACGGCCACCGCAGCGGCCCACGTGGCGAACGCCTTGGCCTTGCGGGACGATTCGAGCGCACCGGCCCAGTCCCCGGCCGCCACCTTGCCGTCGACCTGGGCGGCGAAGACGATCGACGCCACACCGAGCGGCTGGCAGCAGAAGAGGGTCGAAAGGATCGCCTAGGCCAGGTGGTTCGGGATCGGTTCGTAGCCTTGGCCGTACGGCGCCCCGTAGGCAGCCGGCGCCCCGTAGCCCGGCGCAGGTTGCGCGTAGCCCGGAGCGGGCGGCGGTGGCACGTAGCCGGGCTCGGGTTGCCCAGGGCCGTACGGCGGCTCGGACGGTGGTCCGGCGGGGGCTCCGGGCGGCGGGGGAAGGTTCGACATCGTGTGGCCATTGTGGAGCACGCGCCGGCGCGACGAGGGACCGAAAGGTCCGCGCCGGGTCATGTGAGGAGTGGAGGTGGTGGGAATCGAACCCACGTCCTTTGGGATCTCTGCGGTACTTCTCCGAGCGCAGCCGGTGTTTGATCTCGGGCCCGCCACCGCCACCGGCGTAGGTGACGAGCCCTAGTCAACGAAAGATGTCCCTGAACCACCCATTGACGAAGCTGTTCAGGTAAGCCCTGCTAGATGTCGTCCCGAACCGGCCCGCAGGGCTGGGGCCGGGGGAACGTCACTGTGTTTTAAGCAGCGAGTGCGAGCTTGGGCTCGGCATTTGTGTTGGTTCCGGCTCTTTAACGTGGACTCCGGAAACCACGGCTCGCTTCTCCCGCGTCGACGTCCGAAGTCGAAGCCAGGCACCCCCATGTCAAGTTGCAACGCACCTGGGTCGACAATGAGTCGTCGGCCGTGTGCAGCACCAGTGTACGGCCGAAGAGCCACGAACGTGCCACGACCGGAGGATCCATGTCCGAGCCGCGTCAGGTCGACCGGAGGCATCCGCCTGAACCAGCCGATCGTCGGCATGGCGTCGCCCCGTCGGGCAACGGGTACTGGCTGGTGGCCGGCGACGGCGGCATCTTCAGCTTCGGCGACGCCGAGTTCGCCGGCAGCCTCGGTGGGGGCTCGTTGCCTGCACCCATCGCGTCGTTCGCGACGGCCCTGTGAGCACCGCTACACGCAGCGATCCATCTATCGCGCGCGATCGCCCGACCGACCCCGGCGGTGCGCACCACGCTCGTCCTCCCGGGCGGCGTCGCGCTCGGCGATGACCTGGCGCTTGTCGTAGCTCTTCCGACCCCGGGCCAGGGCGATCTCGATCTTGGCCCGCCCATCCTTGAAGTAGACGGCCAGCGGCACGATCGTGAGGTGCTCGACCTGCGAGCGCACCAGCAGCTGGTTGATCTCACGGTGGTGGAGGAGCAGCTTGCGGCGCCGGTCCGGGGCGTGGCCGTCCCGGCCGTTGGCGAAGGAGTAGGGCGGGATGTGGGCGCCGTACAGCCACACCTCGTTGCCCTCCACCCGGGCGAAGGCCTCCCGCAGCTGGGACCGTCCCTCCCGCAGGGACTTGACCTCGCTGCCGACCAGCACCATGCCGGCCTCGAAGGTCTCGAGGATCTCGTAGTCGTGCCGAGCCTTGCGGTTCTGGGCGACCGGCCGACCGTCGGAGCCCTTCGGTCCCTTGTCCTTCGTAGCCATGAGGGGCACCACGGTAACGTCCGCCTCCATGCTGCGGCTCAGGGATTCGGCCTACGCCGTCATGATCGGTCACTGCTACGACGGCCTTCCGCTCGAAGCGTGCGGCCTGCTCGCCGGGCCGCTCGGCTCCTCGAACGTGACCGTGGCGTATCCGACCGCGAACGCGGCGGCGTCGAGCCGGGTCTACACGGTGGACCCGCGCGACTACCTGCGGGCCGACCGGGACGCCGAGCGGCGTGGTCTGGTCATCCTCGGCGTGTTCCACTCCCACACCCACACCGACCCCTATCCGTCGCCTACCGACGTGGCGCAGGCCCCGGACCCCGACTGGCACTACGTGCTGGTGTCGCTGCGTGACGAGGCGCCGATGACCCGCTCGTACCGCATCGTCGACGGGAAGATCAGCGAAGAGCCGGTTGTTCTCGTCGGTCGGTAAGATTCCCTACCTGTCCGGTCATCTT
This sequence comes from uncultured Acidimicrobiales bacterium, assembly GCA_902805655.1. GTDB lineage: Bacteria > Actinomycetota > Acidimicrobiia > Acidimicrobiales > CADCTF01 > CADCTF01. The sequence goes on along the minus strand of CADCTF010000087.1, from coordinate 20,291 downwards.
TTGGCCGGTCCGCACCTGGAGGTCCCGTGCCTGTCGATGTCCGCCTGCCAACCGTCCTCCGTCAGTACGCCGGGGGGCAGGCCACCGTGAAGGCCAACGGAGCGACCCTCCGGGAGGTCTTCGAGGACCTGGTGCTGCAGTTCCCGCAGCTGCACGGTCAGGTCGTCACCGAGGACGGTGCCCTGCACAAGTTCGTGAACGTCTACGTCAATGACGACGACGTCCGCTACCTCGACAAGCTGGACACCAAGGTCACCGGTTCGGAGACCATCTCCATCCTCCCGGCCGTCGCCGGCGGCTGAGCCCCTTGGCCCGCTACGAGTCCATCCTCGACCTGGTCGGCGACACCCCGCTCGTCGACGTGAGCGTGCTGTCGCCCAACCCCCGGGTGAAGATCCTCGCCAAGCTGGAGGGCCAGAACCCCGGCGGCTCGGTGAAGGACCGCATCGCCCTGCAGATGGTGCTCGACGCCGAGAAGGACGGGACGCTCAGCCCCGGGCAGGTCATCCTCGAGTCGTCGTCGGGCAACACCGGCATCGGGCTCGCCATGGTGTCGAAGCTCAGGGGCTACCCACTCAAGATCGTGCTGCCGGAGAACGTCTCGGTCGAGCGCCGCCAGCTGCTCGAGGCGTGGGGTGCGGAGATCATCCCGTCGCCGGGCAGCGAGGGCTCCAACGGGGCCATGCGCAACGCCCAGAAGCTGGCCGCCGAGCACCCGGAGTACTGGTACCCGTACCAGTACTCCAATCCCTCGAACCCCAGGGCGCACTACGAGGCGACCGGTCCGGAGATCTGGCGTGACTGCCCCGAGGTGACCCACTTCGTCGCCGGTCTCGGCACGGCCGGCACCCTGATCGGTGTGGGGAAGTTCCTGAAGGAGCGCAACCCACGCGTCCAGGTGTGGGCCATCGAGCCGCCGCTCGGTGAGATGGTCGACGGCCTCAAGAACTTCGACGAGGGCTTCGTGCCGCCGGTGTTCACCGAGAACGACGGCTACGAGCTGCTCGACCGCAAGCGCATCGTCGGGACGAAGGAGTCGATCGAGGGCACCCGCCGGCTCATGGACGCAGGGGTCTTCGCCGGCATCTCCTCGGGCGCCATCCTCACGGGCGCCCTGAAGTGCGCAGCGGAGATCGACGAAGGGGTCATCGTCTTCGTGGTGTGCGACGGAGGCTGGAAGTACCTGTCCACCGGGGCGTGGACCGACGACATCGACCAGGTCACCGAGCGGGCCAAGAAGATCATCTACTTCTAGCCCCATGACCGCCGACGAGCTGGAGGCCGCGGCCCGGGCGGTGCTCGACCCGGCCACGTACGACTTCTTCGCCGGAGGCGCCGCCGAGGAGCGGACGCTGGCCGGCAACCTGAGCTCCTGGGACGAGCTGTGGCTCCGGCCACGGGTGCTGCGCGACGTGAGCTCTGTCGACACGTCCACCACGGCGCTGGGCTCGAACATCGCCTCCCCGATAGGGGTTGCGCCCACCGCGTTCCATCGCCTGGCCCATCCCGATGCGGAGCCCGCCACGGCTTCGGGTTCGGCGGCGGCCGGAGCGCTGTTCGTCCTGTCCACCCGCTCGAGCACCCCGATCGAGGACGTGGCGTCGGCCTCGGGCGGAGCGCCCTGGTGGTACCAGGTCTACGTCCTACGTGACCGGGGGCTGACGGAGTCGCTCGTGCAACGCGCGGCGGCGTGCGGCGCGCGCGCCTTGGTCCTCACCGGGGACACCCCCCGGCTGGGTGTGCGGAATCGCGACGTCCGCAATGCGTTCGCGACCCGCAGCGATGCCGGCGGGGTCGAGTCGCTCGACCGGCCGGGCGACGGGGGAGAGCAGAGCCCCGCGGCCACCGTGGCGGACATCGCTTGGCTGCGAGAGGTGAGCGGGGGGCTGCCGGTGCTCGTCAAGGGCATCCTGCGCGGTGACGAGGCGTCCCGCTGCCTCGAAGCCGGTGCGGCCGGGGTGCTCGTGTCGAACCACGGCGGACGTCAGCTCGACGGGGCCGTGCCGACAGCCTGGGCGCTGCCCGAGGTGGTCGAAGCCGTCGGCGACCGGGGTGAGGTCCACGTGGACGGCGGCGTGCGGCGGGGTACCGACGTGGTGAAGGCATTGGCCCTCGGCGCTCGATCGGTCTTCGTCGGCCGGCCGGTGCTGTGGGGCCTCGCCACCGGTGGCGCCGACGGCGTGGCCGCAGTGCTCGATGCGCTGCGAGACGAGCTCGTCCTGGCCATGGCGCTGTGCGGGTGCTCCTCGGTGGCCGATCTGACGCCGGACCTCGTGACCCGCCGCCGGGCATGACCGAGCCGGTCATCTGCGAGGTGGTGGTGACGGCTGAGGACGGCTCGTGGCTGGTCGAGCTCACCCGATCGCTGGTGTCCGAGCGGCTCGTGGCCTGCGGCCATCACGTCGAGGCCATCCGCTCGGTGTACCGGTGGGACGGTGCCATCCACGACGAGCCAGAGGCGCGCGTCAGCCTGCACACCCGCATGAGCCTCGTGGATCGTGTGGTCGAGCGCGTTCGGGAGCGACACCCCTACGAGGTGCCCTGCGTCATCGCGCTCCCGGTCGTCGGCGGCAACCCCGACTACGTCGCCTGGGTGCTGGCGGAGACCACCGATCCTGTCTGAGGCGTCCCCGGCCGGCGGAGGAGGCGCCGGTACGCTCTGCCCCCAGTGGACGATCGCCCGATCGGCATGTTCGACAGCGGCTTCGGAGGCCTCACCGTCGCCCGCGCCGTGATCGACCTGCTGCCGAACGAGGACGTCGTCTACTTCGGCGACACCGGCCGCTACCCGTACGGTCCCCGGTCGCTCGACGAGGTGCGCGACTTCGCCCGGCAGATCACGACGATGCTCGTGAAGCGCCACGACGTGAAGCTCGTCGTCGTGGCCTGCAACACGGCCGCGGCCGCCGCGCTCGACTCACTGCAGCTCGAGTTCCAGGTGCCGGTGGTCAGCGTCATCGAACCGGGGGTGCGCGCCGCCATGGCCGTCACCGAGAACGGCCGGGTGGGTGTGATCGGCACGGTCGGCACCATCGGGTCGGGGGCGTACCAGCGGTCGGTCGAGGCCCACGGCGCGCCGGTGGTGCTCACCTGCGCGGCGTGCCCCGGCTTCGTGGAGTTCGTCGAGCGCGGGGAGCTCGACACCGAGCAGGTCCACGTGCTCGCCCAACGACTGCTGGCGCCGGTGATCGACGCCGGCGTCGACACTCTGCTCCTGGGCTGCACCCACTATCCGTTCCTGGCCCGCACGATCAGCGACGTGATGGGCCGCCAGGTCACCCTCGTCTCTTCGGCGGACGAGACCGCCTTCGAGATACGGGCCACCCTCGAGCGCACCGGCATGGGTCGCACGCCGGGCATTCCGTGCCGCCACCGCTTCCTGTCGTCGGGTGACGCGTCCTGGTTCCGTGACCTCGGTCGGCGCCTGCTCGGCCCGGAGCTCGACGTGGTGGAGGCGCACGCATGGGACTGACCGTCACCGTCCTGGGTGCGTGCGGCAGCTATCCCGGCCCGGAGCAGGCTTGCAGTGGGTACCTCGTGCGGGGCGAGGGCACCACCATCTGGCTCGACGCCGGGTCCGGCACGATGGCCAACCTGCAGCGGCACGTGTCGCTGCAAGAGGTGGACGCCGTGGTCATCAGCCACGAGCACCCCGACCACATGGGTGACCTCAACGGGTTCTTCGTGGCCTGCAGGTACTACATCGACCGCGCCCACCTGCCCGTGTACGGGCCGGCCGGTGCTCGCGACGCCATGTACTTCGACGGCCCGCCGCTCGAGTGGCACGTGGTGAGCGACGGGGACCGCCGGCGGGTCGGCGGGCTCGACCTCACCTTCTCGGCCACCGACCACTCCGCCGAGACGCTGGCCGTGCGCGTCGACGGAGGCGGCCGGTCGGTTGGCTACTCTGCCGACTCCAGCCCGGCGTGGTCACTGACGGCCCTCGGCCCTGGACTCGACCTTGCGCTCTGCGAGGCGACGTACCTGCAGGACCACGAGGGAGAAGCGCAGCACATGAGTGCACGGCAGGCCGGGATCTCCGGGCGTGAGGCAGGGGTGGGCCGGCTGGTGCTCACCCACGTGAGCCCAGGCGTCGACCGCGAGGCGATCCGGCACGAGGGTGCGGCTGCCTTCGGCGCCGACGTCACGGTCGCCGCCGACCACGACGAGTACGTGGCATGAGGCGCGACGGCCGGGAGGCCGGCGACCTCCGGCCTGCGCTGTTCCATCGTGACTACACCGAGTTCGCGGCTGGATCGGTGCTCGTCGAGATGGGCCGCACGCGCGTGCTGTGCACTGCATCGGTGGAGACCAGCGTGCCGGGATGGATGCGGGGCAAGGGTCGCGGCTGGGTCACCGCTGAGTACTCCATGCTCCCGGGGTCCTCGCCCGAGCGGGTCGACCGGGAGGCGGCCAAGGGCAAGCAGTCGGGTCGCACGCAGGAGATCCAGCGCCTGATCGGGCGATCGCTGCGGGCGGTCACCGACCTCGAGGCGCTCGGTGAGGTGCAGATCGTGCTCGACTGCGACGTCCTGCAGGCCGACGGAGGCACCCGCACCGCCTCGATCTGCGGCGCCTACGTCGCCCTCCACGACGCCTGTTCGCGGTTGGTGGCCACCAAGGTGGTTCCGAGGAACCCGCTCACGGAGGCGTGCGCGGCGATCTCGGTGGGCGTGATCGACGGTGTGCCGATGCTCGACCTCGAGTACTCGGAGGACGTGCGGGCCGAGGTCGACATGAACGTCGTCATGACGTCGAGCGGGCGCTTCATCGAGGTGCAGGGGACGGCCGAGGGACAACCGTTCTCGCGCTCGAACCTCGACGATCTGCTCGGCCTCGCGGAACAGGGGATCCACGAGATCCTCGGGCTGCAGGCGGCGCTGCTGGCCACCCCGCCCGCGCCCCGTTGAGCGGACACCGTTGACCACGGCCACACCTGCCCGGTACGTGCTGGCCACGGCCAACCCGGACAAGGCCGCGGAGATCGCCGCCATCCTGGGCGAGGCGGTCGAGCTCGTTCCTCGCCCGGCCGAGGTACCCGACGTCGAGGAGACGGGCGAGACGTTGGAGGACAACGCGCGCCTCAAGGCCCGGGCGCTGGTCGAAGCCACCGGGGAGGCGGCCGTCGCCGATGACACCGGCCTCGAGGTCGAGGCCCTGGGCGGCGCACCCGGTGTCTACTCGGCTCGCTACGCAGGTGAGGACGCCACCTACCTCGACAACGTGAACAAGCTCGTCCAAGCCCTCGAAGGTGCTGGTGACCGCCGAGCCCGCTTCCGCACGGTGGCCATCGCCTGCTTCCCCGACGGCACCGAGGTGCTCGCATCCGGAGCGGTCGACGGCTCGATCGCCCTGGCGCCACGAGGCGCCGCCGGCTTCGGCTACGACCCGGTCTTCGTGCCCGACGAGGGCGACGGCCGCACGTTCGCCGAAATGTCTCCGAACGAGAAGCACGCCGTCAGCCACCGGGGCCGGGCGTTCCGCGCTCTGGCCCGGGCCCTCTCGGACCGCTGAGCGGGCGGGCTGGTCGAACCTCAGCGGCCCCGCTCGTCCCCCCACAGCAGCACGTGGAGGCGGGTGGTGAGGTTCCAGCCCCGGCCGAGCACGGCGTCGGCCAGCTCCCGTCCCCGCCGCACCACGGTCGCCGCATCCGTCCCCTCCGGCATGACCCACACGTCGATGAGCCCGCACTCGCGCACGATCCGGTCCACCTCGTCGAGCTCGCCCGGGTCGGTGACGACGAACTTGAACGCCGCCGCGCCGGTCGCCTCCAGGGCCCTTAGCGCGTCCGGCCGGTATCGCGCCTCGAGCGCGTTGCCGGAGCCGGCCAGCTTCGGTGACACGTTCCACCGGTCGACCAGGCGGGTGACCTCGTCGAGGGGGGCGAAGGTGCCCGCCGTCTCGATCTCCACCTGCCAGCCCCGCGAACCGATGCCCTCGAGCAGAGGCACGAGGCTGCGTTGCTGCACCATCGGCTCGCCACCGGTCACGACGACGAGGCCGACCGCCATGGCTTCCAGCTGTTGGATGACGTCGGCCACCGACTGCGTCGAGAGCTCGACGGCCGGGTCGTGGTCGGCCCATCGCCACGTGTACGGCGTGTCGCACCAGGTGCAGGCCAGGTTGCATCGTCCGAGGCGCACGAACCCGGCTCGGCGACCCAGCGACGCGCCCTCGCCCTGCCACGTCGGCCCGAACACCTCCGAGACCACCAGCGTCGGGCCCAGGTCTGTCACCCGGTGGAGGCTAGGCCGACCGTCCCGCTTCACCCGGCGGTGTCGCTAGCGTCGCCGCGGCGCGCGAAACGAGGAGAGAGCCGAGTGAGGTACGTCATCTACGGAGCCGGGGCGGTCGGGGGCACGATCGGCGGGCGGCTCGCGCAGCACGGCGCCGACGTGGTGCTCGTGGCGCGAGGCGACCACGGGAGGGCCATCCGGTCGGGGGGCCTGCGCCTGCACTCGCCCGACGACAGCGTGGTGCTGCCGATCCCGTGCGTGGAGCACCCCGGCGAGATCGACCTGCGGCCGGACGACGTGGTCGTGCTGAGCATGAAGACGCAGGACACCGCTCCGGCGCTCGACGCGCTTCGGGCGGTTGCACCGCCGGAGCTCGCGGTGGTGTGCGCGCAGAACGGGGTGGAGAACGAGCGCCTGGCCGCCCGACGCTTCGCCAACGTCTACGCCATGTGCGTGATGTTGCCGGCCACGCACCTCGAGCCCGGTTCGGTGGACGTGAGCTCCTCGCCCGTGTCGGGGATCCTCGACCTCGGCCGGTACCCGTCGGGCGCCGACGACGTGGCCGCCGCGATCGCCGCCGACCTCGAGCGGTCCTCGTTCAGCTCTCGACCGGATCCCCGGATCATGCGCCTGAAGTACTCCAAGCTGTTGAGCAACCTGGGCAACGCCCTCGATGCCGCCTGCGGCCCGGGCGCAAGGGGCGGCGACCTCCACGCCCGGGCGCGGAAGGAGGCGCTCGAGTGCTACGCCGCCGCCGGCATCGACGCCGCCACGGCCGAGGAGGACCGGGCCCGTCGCGGCAACCTCATGAGCATCCGTCCGATCGAGGGCCGGCCCCGGGGCGGCAGCTCGTCGTGGCAGAGCCTGGCGCGCGGCACCGGCTCGATCGAGTCCGACTACCTGAACGGGGAGGTCGTGCTGCTGGGCCGGCTGCACGACGTGCCCACGCCCGTCAACGCCCTGCTGCAGTCCACTGCGGCGCGACTGGCCCGGGAAGGTGGCCAGCCCGGCTCCGTGCCGCTCGACGACCTCGTCGCCCAGCTGGCGTAGCCGGGACCGACCGCCTCAGACCAGGGCGGGGTCGGGGACGCCGGCGTCGGCGAAGCCCCGCTCCCGGAGGGCGCACGAGTCACACGAGCCGCAGGGGCGGCGCCCGCCCCGGTAGCAGGACCACGTCAGGTCGAGCGGGGCGCGGACCTCCACACCCAGGCGCACGATGTCAGCCTTCCCCAGGTCGAGGAGCGGGGCCCGCACCTCGACGGGCCGGCCCTCGACCCCCCGCTTGAGGGCGAGGCGAGCCGTCTCGGCGAACGAGGTGAGGAACTCCGGTCGGCAGTCGGGATAGCCGCTGTAGTCGAGGGAATTCACCCCCAGGTACACCGCGTCGAGGTCGCGCGCCTCGGCCACGCCCATGGCGACGGCCAGGAAGATGAGGTTGCGGGCCGGCACGTAGGTGACGGGGATCTCTTGGTCCGCCCCGCCGCCGGAGGTTTCCGGCTCGGGCACGTCGATGCTGTCGTCGGTGAGGGCGGACCCACCCCAGGGCCGGGCGTCGAGCGGAACCACCAGGTGCTCGCTGCCGTAGTGCCGGGCGACGGCCGCCGCGGAGCTCAGCTCGACCCGGTGACGCTGGCCGTAGTCGAAGGACAGGGCGAGCGGCGCCGGCCCGTCACTCTCACCGTCGCGTGCCGCGAGAGCCAGGCACACCGTCGAGTCGAGGCCGCCGGAGAGGACGACGAGCGATCCGCCCACGCCGATCAGTCCGCCTGCAGCTCGACCCAGCTGTCGGCCGTCTCCCACAGCCGGATGTGGCTGACAGCCAGCTCTGCAGCCTCGAGCGACTTCCAGATCTCCGCCGCCACCAGCTCGGCGGTGGGGTTGTCGAGCAGGTCGTTCAGGTACCGGTGGTCGAAGCGGTCGATGACCTCACGCTGCACCACCCGGCGCACGTCGGAGAAGTCGACGACGATCCCGTTGGGCCCGATCGGCCCGGCCACCGTGACCTCGAGGCGGTAGCTGTGACCGTGCAGCCGCTGGCACTTGCCCTGGTGCCACGGGAGCTGGTGCGCCGCCTCGAAGCTGAACGCCCTGGTGACGCTGGTTCTCATGGCGAGGTCTCAGGCTAGTGGCGGGGAGCCGGGCGATAGCGTGCCGTGAGGACGCACCAGTGGCGGAACGGCAGACGCGCCGGACTTAGGATCCGGTGGGCAAGGCTCGTGTGGGTTCGACTCCCACCTGGTGCACAATGGCACTCTTTGTGCAGGTGTCGAGGGGGAGCACGTGAACGAGTCGTTCGAGACCACTGCCACCCGGTTCCCCACCTACGCAGTGGTGGCCGTGTCCGGCGAGCTCGACGCGTACACCGTTCCTCAGCTGCGGGAGTGCACCCAGCGCTTGGTGGGTGATGGCGTCGAGCGTCTCGTGTTCGATCTGCGGCGCGTCACGTTCCTCGACTCGACCGGCCTCGGCGCGCTGGTGGGCATCAAGAAGCGGTTGCGGGCCGGTGAGAAGACCATGTGCCTCGTCGTGGAGGACGATCAGCCCGTGCGCCGAGTCTTCGAGATCACGCGAGTCGACAAGGCCCTTCCGATCCACCCGACCGTCGAGGCCGCCGTGCACGACTGTGCCGGGGTGGCCTGAGGCCTCGCGGCCTCCGGTCAAGCAAGCGACAGCCCCTCTGACCGGCGGGTTGTCAGAGGGGCTGTCAAGCTTGTGGGTCTGTACTCCCCGGCCTTGCGGCCACCGAAACCCTCCTCGGGGAACTTTGCCCGCGACGTCACGGTAGCCTCGGGCCATGTTCTCCCCACAGATGGCCGGGCCCGGTAGCGGCGAGGGGTTCGACCTCTTCCAGCAGCTCCTCAAGCAGCGCATCGTGTTCATCGGTGCGCCCATCGACGACAAGCTGGCCAACGTCGTCTGCGCTCAGCTGCTGCTGCTGTCGGCCGAGGACGAAGACCGTGACATCCACGTGTACATCAACTCGCCCGGCGGTTCGGTGGACAGCGGGATGGCCATCTACGACACCATGCAGTACATCCGGCCCGACGTGGCCACCTTCTGCATGGGGCTGGCCGCCTCGATGGGCCAGTTCCTGCTCTGCTCCGGCGCACCCGGCAAGCGCTTCGCCCTGCCTCACAGCCGCATCCTCATGCACCAGCCGCTCATCGGCGGCGTGCTGCAGGGCGTGGCCGCCGACATCGCCATCCATGCCGAGCAGATCGTCTTCACCAAGCGCCTCCTGGCCCAGCTCATCGCCCAGCACACGGGTCAGCCGGTCGAGCGCATCGAGGCCGACTCCGACCGCGACCGCTGGTTCACCGCCGAGCAGGCCCGTATCTACGGTCACGTCGATCACGTGATCGAGCGGGTGCCCGCCCAGCCGTAAGGCTCAGCGGAGCAGCCCGCCCACCGGGCTGAGCACCGGCGTGATGGTCTCGACGACCGGTGCCACGACGACCGGCTCGACCACCGTCGTCACAATCGGCTCGACCACCGGCGTCGCAACTGCGATCAGCGGCGCCAGGACCGGCTCGACCACCGGCGTCACAACTGCGATCACCGGCGTAACGACCGGCTCGACGATCTCCAGCACCGGCGTCACGACCGGCTCGATGATCGCGACCACCGGCGTAACCACCGGCTCCACGATCTCGACCACCGGCGTGACGACCGGCTCGCCGATCTCCACCACCGGCGTCACCACCGGCTCGACGATCTCCACCACCGGCGTCGCCACCGGCTCGATGATCTCCACTGCGGGGGTGATGACGGGAGTCCCGACCGGCGCCACAACCGGCGTCGGGCCGACCGGCTCGACCACCGGCGCCGCAATCTCCACGACCTCGACGACGGTGGTGACGACCGGTGCGGCCACTGGCTCCACGACCTCGATTACCGGTGTCTGGACGATCGCGACCGGCTCGGCCACGATCTCCAGCACTGGTACCACGACTACCGGTGTCACGACCGGCTCGACCAGCGGCCTGCCGCTCACAGGCACTTCGACGATCACCGACTGAACGAGCGGAGCAGCCGAGCCCGAGCTCGGTACTGGAGCCGTCGGAACCGCGACGGTCGGAGCTGCGACGGTCGAGACCGCCGGCACGGCGACCGGTGGGGCTACCGCCGGCACGACGACCGGTGGGGCTGCTGTTGGCAGAGGAGCCGGCGACGGAGCCATCACCGCGACCGGCCTGGGCTCGGGCTCGACCACAGGAGGCGCGGTGGGCACAGCCGGCGCGGTGGGGGCGACAGGCGGTGGGGTGCCGGCGACGAGTGCCATGCGAGAGCTTCTGGGCACGGGAAGACCGAGGCGCCCGGCGAGGGCGGACCCGGAGACCCCCAGGTACACGCCGGCGGCGATGACGGCCAGGGCAAGGGCCAGCACGAGCGGTCCGACTGGGCCGCGACCGGAACGGGACCGCCGCAAGCTGACCATGGGCGCACGCAAACTACCCAACTTGCCGCGCCCTAGTCCGAAGGGACCAGGCAGAGGACCCGGGAACCGCCGAACGCCGGGACCGCTCGCGACCCGGACGGGCACGTCGCCGTGCGGGAGATCTCGGCCACGATGCGCCCCTCGTTGGCCGCTGCGCAGTCGACGACGGCATCGACGCCGGGCTGACGGGCGAGGCAGCGTCCGACGGTCGACGAGCGCGGCGCATCGGTGTTCGTGGGGCTGCCGGCGTACGCCGAGAACACGAAGACGGCGAGCAGCACGGCCACGGCCACGATCCACCAGCGGAAGTGGGGGCGGGTCCCCGCGTCCGAACCGACCCAGTCCTCCTCCGACGACGGCGCGGCCGAACCGAAGCGGCCGTGGGGCGAAGCGGGTGAGCCGGGGCCGGCGAAGACCTGGTTGTCGTACGACCGCCGACGGGGCGGGTCACGCAGCACCTCCCAGGCGGTGTTCAACCGGCGGAGTGCGGCATCGGCCTCGCGGTCGGCTTCGGGGTCCGACGAGCGGCTTCGTGCGTCGGGATGCAGGGACCGCACCTTGGCGCGATAGGCGGCGTGCATCTCCCCTGTGGTCGCCGTAGCCGGCACCCCCAGCTCGTCGTAGAGGGTCACCTCGCCATTCTGGGTGTCAGGCTCCTACTGCGTGGAACCCGCCGTCCACGTGGACGATCTCGCCCGAGGTCGCCGGGAACCAGTCCGACAGCAGGGCCACGCAGGCCTTGGCCACCGGCTCGGTGTCCCGCAGGTCCCACCCCAGCGGCGCCCGCTCGGTCCACACGTCCTCGAAGGCCGAGAACCCGGGGATCGACTTGGCCGACATGGTGCGCAACGGGCCGGCCGCCACGAGGTTGACCCGGATGCCCAGCGGACCGAGGTCGCGGGCGAGGTAGCGCGATGTCGACTCGAGCGCCGCCTTGGCGACTCCCATCCAGTCGTAGACGGGCCAGGCCAAGCGGGCGTCGAAGTCGAGGCCCACGATGGAGCCGCCGTCGGCCATGAGCGGCACGGCCACATCGGCCAGGGCCTTGAACGAGTAGGTGGAGATGTGGAGGGCGGCGCTCACGTCCTCCCATGGCGCCTTGCGGATGTCGCCGCCCAGGCAGGTCTCGGGGTTGGCGTTGGCGATGGCGTGGAGCGCCCCGTCGAGGCGCCCCCACCGGCTGCGCAGCTCCTCGGTGAGCGCCGCGACATGGGCGGGGTCGGTGACGTCCAGCTCGAGGACGTCGGGCGGTGAGGGCAGCTTGCGGGCCACCCGCTCGGTGAGACGCTGCACCCGGCCGAAGGACGTGAGCACGATCTCGGCGCCCTGCTCCTGGGCCAGCTTGGCCACGCCGAAGGCGATCGAGTCGTCGGTGAGCACACCCGTGATGAGGAGCTTCTTGCCTTCGAGCAGCATGCGTTGTCCTTGGTCTCGTTCGTTCAGAGCGGGCCGTTGGCGTGGCGCCGTTTGGGGCTGTTGTCCCGCTTGTCGATCAGCGCGGCCAGCGCGCCGGAGAGCACCCGTCGGGTGTCGGCCGGGTCGATGACCGCGTCGATGTAGCCCCGCTCGGCCGCCACCGCCGGGGTGAGGTACTGCGCCTGGTACTCGGCGATGAGCGCAGCTCGCTCGTCGTCGGCCGCCTGCGGGTTGAGCTGCAGCAGGCGCCGGCCGTGCAGGATCTGCACCGCCCCGGTGGCGCCCATCACGGCGAGCTCGGCCTGGGGCCAGGCGATGCACAGGTCGCTGCCCATGGTCTTGCAGTCCATCACGATGTACGCCCCGCCATAGGCCTTGCGCAGCACGACGCACAGCCGCGGGCTGGTGGCCTCGGCGTACGCATGCACGAGCTGGGCGCCCTTGCGGATCATGCCGCGCCACTCGATGTCCTTCCCGGGCTGGAAGCCGGGCGTGTCGACGAAGGTCACCAGGGGCAGCCCGAACGAGTCGCACCACTGCACGAAGGCCGCGCCCTTCTGGGCGGCCTCGATGTCGAGGGTGCCGGCCAGCTGGTTGGGCTGGTTGGCGACGACGCCGACGGGGTGGCCGTCGATGCGGGCGAGGGCGGTGACGAGATTCGGTGCGTGGCGCTCGCGCAGCTCGAGCATGGAGTGGGAGTCGACGATGTCACCCACCACGTCGCGCACGTCGTAGGACGCCATGGCGGACGCCGGCACCACCGAGGCGGCCCGCCGGGACAGCCGGTCACCCTCGTCGTAGGTGGCCTCGTACGGCGGGTGCATCAAGTTGTTGGCCGGCAGGTACGAGAGGATCTCGGCCACGGCGTGCACCGCGTCCTCCTCGTCCTCGGCCAGCAGGCTGGCCACGCCGCTGCGCAGGGCATGGGCCGCCGAGCCACCCAGCGCCTCCCGTGAGACGGTCACACCTGTGAAGCGCGCCACCGCCTCTGCGCCGCTGACGTAGGCCAGCGTCTCGGGAGTCATAACGACGGCATCGGCCAGGCCGAGCAGCAGGGCCGGCCCGCTCACGCACGGGCCGACGACGGCGAGGACGATGGGCACGACACCCGAGGCGTACGCCAGGCTGCGAGCCACGCAACCCCACGCGTGAAGCGACGCCACCCCTTCACTGACGTCGGCTCCGGACGTGGCCAGAACGCCCACGATCGGCACGCCGGCCCCGACCGCGGCATCCACCAGACGCTGGATGGTGGCGCCCTCCGCTGGTCCGATGGCCCCGCGGTGCTTGCCGCCCTGGAGGCGGAAGTGCCCCACGAGGGCACCGTCGCCGTGGAGGCGGCTGATCTCGGCGTGAACCGCCGAGCCCCGCTCAGTGGCGATGGGCAGGACCGGCGATGTCACCGTTCGGTGGTCAGGCCGTTGCCGGCAGGCGCAGCACCAGCGAGGCGTTGTGCCCGCCGAAGCCAAACGAGTTCGAGAGGGCGGCGTCGCCTTCCACCTGGCGCGGCGAGCCGTGCACGATGTCGGCCGAGATCTCCGGGTCGGGGGTCTCGTAGTTGGCCACCGGAGGCACCGTGCGCTCGCGCAGGGCGAGCAGGGTGGCGATGGCCTCGATGGCACCGGCGGCCCCGATGGTGTGCCCGGTGACGCCCTTGCTGGACGTGACCGGCGGCGTCGTTCCACCGAACACCTTCTGGCAGGCCTCGGACTCGGCTGCGTCATTGGGCGGGGTGGAGGTGCCGTGGGCGTTGACGTGGCTGATGGCCGAAGGCTCGAGGCCTGCGTCCTCCAGCGCCTGGGTCATGCAGGCCACGGCCCCGGCGCCGCCCGGCGACGGCGAGGTGATGTGGAAGGCGTCGCAGTTGCGGCCGTACCCGGCGATCTCGCCGAGGATGGTGGCGCCCCGGGCGACAGCCCGCTCGTAGGTCTCGAGCACGACGAAGCCGGCGCCCTCGCCCATGACGAAGCCGTCGCGGCCGGCGTCGAAGGGACGCGACGCCCGCTTCGGGTCGTCGTTGCGGGTGGACAGCGCCGTCATGCGGGCGAAGGCGGAGATGGCCGTCGGTGTGATCGCGCACTCGGCGCCACCGGCCAGCACCACGTCGGCCGAGCCGTCGCGGATGAGGCGGGCGCCCTCGCCGAGGGCGTTGCTACCCGCGGCGCAGGCGGTGGTGACGCACAGGCTCGGGCCCGTCCAGCCGAACTGGATGGAGATCAACCCGGCGCTGGCGTTGGTCATCATCATGGGCACCAGGAACGGGCTGACTCGGTCGGCGCCCTTCTCCTGATACAGGTTGATCTGGGCCTCGAGGGTCTGCAGTCCGCCCACGCCGGTGCCGACGACCACGCCACAGCGGGCCGGGTCCGCACCGAGGTCACCGGCCTGCTTGGCCGCGTCGACGGCGGACATGAAGGCCATCAGGGCGACACGGTCCTGGCGCCGCACCTCCTTCGAGTTCAGGTAGGCGCCGGCGTCGAGGTCCTTCACCTCGCAACCGAACTTGACGGGCACGCGGTCGGGGTCGACCTGCGTCCATGGTGCGGCCTGCGACTCGGCCGCCAGCAGGGTCGACCAGAACGTGTCGAGATCGTTGCCGGCGGGGGACTTGACTCCCATGCCGGTGACGACGACACGAGGTCGTCCGAGGTGGTCCTGAGCTTCGTTCGTCATGCCTTCGCTGCCACCTTTCCGGCCACCAGGTCGAGGGCGTGCTTCACCGTCTCCACCCCTTCCAGCTCTTCCTCCGGAACGGAGATGTCGAGCCGCTCCTCGAGGGCCATCACGAACTCCACGAGATCGAGGCTGTCCGCGTCGAGATCGTCCTTGAAGCGGGCCTCCTCGGTGACGGCGCTCTCCTCCACGCCGAGCACCTCGGCGGCTGCTTCTTTGAGGGTGGCGAAGATGGCGTCGCGGTCCATGAGAGATGTCCTCCTGTAGGGAACGGGTTGGGGTCTTAGTGACCCATGCCGAGGCCACCATCGACCGGGAGAACGGCCCCGGTGATGTAGCCGGCGGAATCAGAGCAGAGGAAGGCTACGGCGGCAGCCACCTCCTCCGCAGCACCGAAGCGGCCGAGGGGAACCTGGGTGGTCATCTCGGTGCGTCGGGCCTCGGGAAGGGCGTCGGTCATGGCCGTGGTGATCGGCCCCGGAGCAACCACGTTGCAGGTGATGCCCCGGCTGGCGAGCTCGCGGGCGGTGGCCCGGCTCAGGCCGATGAGGCCGGCCTTGGCCGCGGAGTAGTTGGCCTGACCGGGCCCGCCGATCGAGCCCACGACCGAGCCGACGTTGACGATGCGGCCGTAGCGGGCCCGCAGCATCTTCGGGGTGGCCCGCCGCATCGTGTGGAAGGCGCCGTCGAGGTTGGTGCGCAGCACGCGCTGCCAGTCCTCGTCGCTCATGCGCATCAGCAGCCCGTCCCGCGTGATGCCGGCGTTGTTGACGAGGATCTCGACCGGGCCGAGGGCCGCCTCGATCTCCCCGAACGCCGAGTCGACGGAGGCAGGTTCGGCCACGTCGACGGCCACGCCGAAGGTGGCGGCGCCGGCGGCCTCGACCTCCTTGCACGTCGAGCGGCCCGCCTCCTCGTTGCCCGACCAGCCCACGCCTACGGCATGACCGGCCTCGGCCAGGGCCACGGCCACGGCCCGGCCGATGCCACCGGAGGCGCCGGTGACGAAGGCGGTGCGGGTCACCGGCTGCCCCAGCGCATGAGCACGCTGGCCCACGTCATGCCGGCGCCGAACCCCGACAGCAGCACCAGGTCGCCGTCGTGCAGCCGGCCGGCCTCGATGGCGTCGACGATGGCGAGGGGGATCGACGCGGCCGACGTGTTGCCGAAGCGGTCGATGTTGACGACCGTCTTCTCCATGGGGATGCCGAGGCGCGAGTTGACCGCGTCGACGATGCGCACGTTGGCCTGGTGGGGCACGAACAGGTCGACGTCGGCCGCGGTGAGGCCGGCTCCGTTGAGCACGTTGGTGGCCGAGTCCACGACTGCTCGGACCGCTCGGCGGAAGACCTCGTTGCCCTGCATGCGGATGAACTGGTCACCGGCCATGAGGCTGTCGGCGGTGAAGGGGCTGCGGCTGCCGCCGCCCCGCACCTCGATGAGCGACGCCAGCGAGCCGTCGCACCCGAGGTCCCACGACAGCAGGCCCGGAGCCTCGGAACCCTTGTCCTCACTGGCTCGCAGCACGGCGGCGCCGGCCCCGTCGGCGAAGATGATGGCGGTTCCCCGGTCTTCGGGGTTGATGAAGCGGCTGAGCGTCTCCGCCCCGATCACCAGCACGTTCTTCGAGCCGCCGGCCGCGATCATCGACCCGCCGACCACGACGGAGTAGGCGAACCCGGCGCAGGCGGCGTTGAGGTCGAACGAGCCACAGGTCATGCCCAGGCCGTCGGCCACGAAGGACGCCGTCGACGGGATGAGCTGGTCGGGCGTGGTGGTGGCCACGATGACCAGGTCGATGTCGGACGGCGTGAGCCCGGCGTCCTTGACGGCGCCGGCCCCGGCCTCGATGGCGATGGTGGCGGTGGACTCACCCGGGCCGACCCAATGGCGTTCACGGATGCCCGTGCGCTCGGTGATCCACTGGTCACTGGTGTCGAGCGTCAGCTCGAGCTCGGCGTTGGTGACCACGCGCTCGGGGACGTAGGAGCCCCAGCCGGCCACCGCGATGGAGCTGGTGGCGCTCATGCTGCTGCCGCCCGCAACCAGGCGACGGGCTGGCCTTCGCGCACGCGTTCGCCGGTGTGGGCCAGCATGCCCATGAGGATGCCCCGGAACGGGCTCATCACACGGGTGGTGATGCCCGACCGCTCGATGGTGCCGATGGGCTGGCCGGCCTCGACGACGTGGCCGGGCTCGATCACCTCGGCCACCTCGAGCGGGTGGAAGACGCCGACACCGGGGGAGACGATGACCCGTTCGAGCACCATGAGGTCCTCACCTGGGTCGGCTGGGGTCGCAGGTTCCATCAGGAGACCTCCCTGGAGCTGTCGGACCGGTTGCTGTTCGGCGGCGTGATGTCGGACGGGGTGGCCAGGTTGCGCAGGGCCACGTCGGGCGCGCCGCGCTTGGCCAACCCGGTGAGCGTGGTGCCGGGGCCGACCTCCACGAACGTGGTGGCGCCCAGGCCGGTGAGCGTCGTCATGGTCGCCGCCCACCGCACCGGGCGCACCAGCTGGTCGGTCAGCCTCGCCGGCCAACCGGCCGCGTCGGTGTACGCCCCGGCGTCGGGGTTCGACAGCACGGGGCGGGTGGTGTCCACGAACGGGGCGGACGTGAGGTCGGGGTACAGGGCGTCGACCGCCGCGGCCATGAGGGGCGTGTGGAAGGCGCCGCCGACGTTGAGGGCGATCACCTTGCGGATGCCGATCTCCCGGGCGCGGGCGGTGCCGGCCTCGAGGCCCTCGGGCGTGCCACCGATGACGACCTGGCCGGGAGCGTTCTCGTTTGCAACCCAGCACCCGTCGGGAGCGGCGGTGCAGGCATCCTCCGCCTGCTCGAGGGTGGCGCCGAGCAGGGCGGCGAGGCGGCCGGGGCGGGCGTCGGCCGCATCCTGGGTGGCGCGTGCCCGCCGGGCAGCCAGGCGAACGCCATCCTCGAAGGGCAGAGCGCCGGCCGCCACGAGTGCGGTGATCTGGCCGAGCGAGTGGCCGGCGAAGGCGACGATGCCTTCCGCCTCCAGCCCGTCGCGAGCCGTCTCCCAGGCCAGGAGCGAGGCGAGGAAGACCACAAGCTGCGCCTCGCGGGTGCGGGCCAGGTCCTCCGCCGGTGCCGACAGGAGCAGCTGCTCGAGCGGCTCGTCGCAGGCCTTCTCGGCCCGGCCGACCAGGTCCCAGGCCGGGGAGTCGACCCAGGGGGCACCCAACGCCGGCGCCTGGGCTCCCTGGCCCGGAAAGATAACGGCAATGCCCAAAACGAAGTCCTCCGCCCGGTCGAGGTAGTCGTTTGACTGCCCGCTGCGGCCCATGGTTACACACGGAGTTCGGGGCGATCGGGGACTCAGGCAGGGCCGCGGCATGCTGCTTCCATGACCGACCCCGCCGAGGCTCCCCACACCACCGGGCTCGACCCGCGCATCGCCCTGCTGCCCCACCGCCCGCCGTTCCGCTTCGTGACCGCAGTCTCCGAGTGCGAGCCGGGCGTGTCCATCTCCGCTCGCTACTCCGTGACGGGTGAGGAGGACTTCCTGGCCGGCCACTTCCCGGGCAACCCGGTGCTTCCTGGTGTGATCCAGCTGGAGGCGCTCGCCCAGGCCGGTGCCATCGCCCTGCTGTCGGACGAGCGCTACGCCGGGAAGCTGCCGCTCTTCGGGGGGGTGGAGGGTGTGCGGTTCCGGCGTCAGGTGAAGCCGGGCGACGAGCTGCGCCTCGACGTCACCCTCGAGCGCCTGTCGGCACGGGCCGGCTGGGGGCAGGGACGGGCGACCGTCGACGGCGAGCGCTGCTGCGACGCCCGCATCTTCTTCGTCATCGCCCCGATGCCGGCCTGAGCGGGCCACCATGGCGGTCATGGCCGATCTGAACCCCCTGGACTTCACGTGCCCGCGCTGTGGCACCGGCGCGGCCGAGCGCTTCTACGGCCCGTGCACGAGGTGTCGACAGCAGCTGCGCGCCGACGTGGGAGGGGTGGCGCACGACATCGAGGTGGCGGCCTACGAGCCCAAGATGAACGTCGTGCCGAACCAGGTGGCCACCAAGGACTGAGCGGTGCATCTGGTGTTGAATGGGGCAGCCGCGAGGCGGCCACGACTCCCGGGGGGGACATGAGCGAGACGATCACGGAACGTCGGCAGCTGGCCAGTGTGGGCATGGGACTGGCCTGGTGGGCACGTACGGTGCCCGACCGACTGGCCATCATCTCGCCCCACGGCAACCGCACCTACGCCGAGCTGAACGCGGCGGCGAACCAGCTGGCTCGAGCGGTGCGCCGCCGGGGTGCCGAGGCCGGCGACGGCCTGGCCCTAGCCTGCTCCAACCGGGCCGAGTTCTCCGAGACCCTGAACGCGGCCAGCCGCACCGGCCTGCGCAGCACCCTCCTGAACTGGCACCTCACCGGCGAGGAGATGGCCTACATCCTCAACGACTGCGAGGCCACGGTGTTCATCGCCGACGCCCGCTTCGGCCAGGCCGCGGCGGAAGCCGCCAAGTCTGCGCCTCGGCTGGTGGCCAAGCTGGCCATCGGCGGCGACATCGAGGGCTTCGAGCGGTACGAGGAGGTGCTGGCCGAGGAGTCACCCGAGGACATCGACGATCCCGTCTCCGGCTCGGCCATGCTCTACACGTCCGGCACGACCGGCCGTCCGAAGGGCGTCAAGCGCCCTCCCGGCGGGGCGGCCAGCCAGACCACGATCGAGACGGCACGGGACCCCAAGCGGGCC
This sequence comes from uncultured Acidimicrobiales bacterium, assembly GCA_902805655.1. Lineage (GTDB taxonomy): Bacteria > Actinomycetota > Acidimicrobiia > Acidimicrobiales > CADCTF01 > CADCTF01. The sequence goes on along the minus strand of CADCTF010000087.1, from coordinate 811 downwards.
TATCGCGAGGGCGACGTCCACCTCCTGACCGGGCCGGCCTACCACGCCGCCCCCTACGCCCAGTCGGTCGTGGCCCCAATCGCCGCCGGCGTCACCATCGTGATGATGGACGGCTGGGACCCCGAGGAGACCCTGCGCCTCATCGACGAGCACAAGGTCACCCACACCCACATGGTGGCCACCATGTTCCACCGCCTCCTCGCCCTGCCCGAGGAGGTCCGCAACAAGTACGACGTGTCGTCCCTCCGCCAGGTCATGCACGGGGCCGCCCCCTGCCCGGTCGAGGTGAAGCAGGCGATGATGGACTGGTGGGGGCCGGTGATCTACGAGTACTACGCCGCCACCGAGGGCGGGGGTACCACCGTCGGCCCCGAGGAGTGGCTGAAGAAGCCCGGCACCGTCGGCCGGGCCGGCGTGGGCCAGACGGTCGAGGTGTGGGACGAGGAGGGCAAGAAGTGCCCGCCGGGAGTCGTGGGCACCGTCTACATGAAGAAGCCCGACGCCGGAGGCTTCGTGTATCACAACGACCAGGCCAAGACGGCCAGCGCCTACAAGGGTGACTTCTTCACCCTCGGCGACATGGGCTACTTCGACGAGGACGACTACCTCTTCCTCACCGGGCGCAGCGCCGACCTGATCATCTCCGGAGGCGTGAACATCTACCCGGTGGAGGTCGACGGCGTGCTGCTGCAGCACCCGGCCGTGGCGGACGTGGCGACCGTCGGCGTCCCGAACTCGGACTGGGGCGAGGAGGTGCGGGCCGTCGTGCAGGTCAAGCCCGGCATCGACCCGTCACCCGAGCTGGCCGCCG
>CADCTF010000086.1 GCA_902805655.1 uncultured Acidimicrobiales bacterium | reverse complement strand
CACCATCGTCGTGCCGTGCATCGTGAAGATCTGGTTGTACGTCTCGGCCGAGAGCAGCGTGCCGTTGGGCTGGGCCAGCTGGGCCCGGATGAGCAGGGCCTCGATTCCGCCGACCAGGAAGAACAGGAAGGCCGTGACCCCGTACAGGATGCCGATCCGCTTGTGGTCGACGGTGCTGATCCAGCTCCAGAAGCCCTTCTCGCCGCGGGGACGCCGCAGCAGGGGCACCGACTCGGGGTGCTGGAGCGTGGGCGACGGACCCGGGCTCGTGGGGGGTGGCGTGGCGACGATGGCCATCAGCTCTCCTCGGAAGGCATGGCGTGGAAGAGGTGCACCGTGGACGGGTTCACTTGAGCGTGTTCAGGTAGGCGATCAGCTGGGTGATCTGTTCTTCGGTGAGGCCCAGGTTGGGCATGCCCTGGTTGTTGTCCGGGTTCATGGGCTTCTCGGCCGGTGGGTTGCGGAGCCAGCGTCGCAGGTTGGAGTCGTTCATCTCGAACATGCAACCGGCGAAGCACGTGCGGGAAGCCAGGTGGGTGAGGTTCGGAGCGGGCTGCTCGATCTCGCCCCCCTGGACGCCCTCGATGACGTGGCACCGAGTGCACTGGCCGCCGAAGAGCCCGGCGCCGGCGACGGCGTTCGCATCCGACGCCGCAGGCGTGGCTGCGGGCCGCTTCTGGTCGGCGACCCAGCGGTCGTAGTCGGCCCGCTCGTGGGCGATGACCTTCAGGCGCATGTTCGCATGGGACAGACCGCAGTACTCGGCGCACTGCCCGGCGTACTCGCCCGGCACGTCCGCCTCGATCTGCATGTAGTTGGTGCGCCCGGGGATGGCGTAGACCTTGCCGGCCAGCTTGGGCGGCCAGAAGTTGTGCATGACGTCCTCGGCGTTGAGCGCGATCTGCACCGGCTCGCCGGCCGGGATGTGCAGCTCGTTCGCCGTCTTGATGCCTTCGTCGGTGTAGTCGTACTCCCACCACCACTGGTGGCCGATCACGTTGACCTGCACGACCTCTTCACCCTCGGCGCGACGGTTGATGTCGAAGACGGTGGCCACGGTGAAGAACCCGATGAAGGCCAGGATCATGGCCGGGGCGACGGTCCAGCCGAGCTCGAGCTTGGCGTTGCCGTGCACCTGCACCGGCGCATCCTCGTCGGACTTGGCCCGGAACTTGAACAAGCAGTAGAGCACCAGGCCCTGCACGAGGAAGAAGACCACCACGGCCACCAGGAAGACGGGGTCCCACAGGTTGTCGAGCTGTCGGGCCACCGGCCCTTGCGGGTCGAGTGCGTTCTGGGGCAGCTCCTGGGTGCCACACGCGGAGCCGAGGAGCCCCAGTGTGGCGACGGCCGGAACGAACATCCGCCGAGTGCGGCTAGGCATGGAAGGAACTCTTTCGCATCATTGGTCGGACCGCAAAGTGAGCAGGTGCTGGATCTTGGCGTTCAGCTCGTCGAGGTCGAGGGGACCGAGCACCGTCTCCCGGATGGTGCCGTCGGCCGCCACGAACACCGTCGCCGGGAGGCCTCGGCGGAGGCCGTAGGCGGCCGCCACGGAGCCTTGCGGATCGTAGGCCGCCGGGTAGGTGACGCCCGTCTCCTCGAGCATGTCCACGCCCCGGGTGCGGGAGTCCTGATGGCCCACGCCGACGAACGCCACCTGCCCGGCCGATCGCTGGGCGGCCGCCTGCAGGGCGGGCATCTCCTCTTTGCAGGGTCCGCACCAGCTGGCGAAGAAGTTGATCACCGTCGGCGCTCCGGGGGTGAAGGTGGCCATCCCGTTGCCACGGACGTCCTCGAGCCCGAACGCGGGAGCGACCCGGGGACCGGGCGGCTCGGCCGTCCGAGTTCGGTCACCACTGTCAGCCATGAGGTAGCCCGCCACGCCGAGCAACAGCACCGTCGCGAGGAAGGCAACGCCTGCGAGTCGCGCCCCCGCCGGCTTCCGGCGAGCGACGAGCGGACGGTCGGCCACCTGCTGCAGCGCGATCAGCTACCCGTGGTCGCCGGCGTCGGTCTCGGAGTGCGGTGCTTCGTCGTGATGCTCCGGCGTGTTCATGGCCGATGCGATGCCCGAGCCGACCAGGAGGATGGCCGCGCCGGCGGCCAGGGCGCCGAGTGCCCGGCGCCCGGCGTTGGGCTTGCTGGCGATCACGGCGAAGGCGACCAGGAGCACGAGGGCCGTGACGCCCGCCACGAGGACGGCGCCGTCACCGGCCAGCGCCAACAAGATCCGCGAGAAGCTGTACACGCCGATGCCGCCGAGCACGAGGATCGTGCCCGGCAGTCCGATCGGCACGACGAAGCGGTTGTTGATGCGATCGGTCATCGCCGGCGTCCAGGACGGGTGCTCGCGCCACGCCTGGGACAGCCAGACGAAGCCGGCGGCCAGGGCCAGCACGCCCCCGAGGAGCAGCAGGCTCTTGTCCAGGGCGGCTCCGATGGCCACGACACCGAGCGCAAGGGCGAGGAGCATCGGCCAGGGCGAGGGGTGCGGGAGGTCTGTCGTGTCGGCCGGCCGGGACTCCCCGAGAGGAGCGTCGAGGTCGAGCGCCTCGTGGGGATCGGGGCGCATGTAGGCGAAGGCGAGCCCGCCGAGGGCGGCGACGGCCAAGCCGGACGCCAGGAGGAGCATGAAGGCGCTGCGGTCGCCGGTGAAGGCGACGACAGCAGCAGCAGCGACGACGGCCAGGAAGCCGACCGTGAACCAGAGCTTGGAGGCGGCACTGAACAAGTTCGGCTCCTACTTCGTGATGAAGATCGTGTAGTAGGCCGCGATGTACATGACGGCCGCGATGTGCCAGAAGTTGGCCGTGCCCCGCATCAACCAGTAGTTGGCCTCCGACAGCTGATGTCCGGCGTTGCGCACGAGGGTGACCAACACGAAGATCAGCGCCAGGAGGCCGGCGAGGAACGGGACGACCAGGAGGGCGTGAACGACGGTGAAGTAGGCGGAGTCACCGACCCCGGCCTCGATCTGGGTGATGAGGTAGTACAGCCCGTTGATGAAGGCGATGGCGAAGCCGAGGGTGATGGCCATGGCGGCCAGGCTCTGACCGCGCTCGCGACGCCGGATCGAGAAGGCCGCCCACTCGATCGTCACCATGCCGAGGATCATCGTGACGGCCAGGGTGACGGCGGTGTACGTGTCACGGCTGGCGTCTTCGGGCGGCCACTCGGCGGCGCCTGACCGGAGCGTCAGGTAGGCAGCCACCAGCCCGGCGGTCAACGTCGTCAGGGCCAGCCCGATGGCGACCACGGCCAGCGGAAAGGCGCTTCTGCGGTCGGCCGGCGCAGTGCCGCCTGCGGACGGGAGGGCGAGGGGTACGGCCATCAGGCAGGCACTCCTTGGGTGTTCCGCTCGTCGTGCAGAGGATGGGCCGACCGGATCGGGGGGATCACGTCGAAGTTGTGCGCGGGCGGAGGGGTGGGCGTGGCCCATTCGAGCGTCAACCCGCGGTACTCGCCTTGGTCGTCGTCATCGGAGCGCCCGGCACCGGCCTTGCGAGCGCCGAGAGCCGGCAGCAGGGAGGCGGCCACGCCGGCGGCCACGAGCAGTGCTCCGAGCGATCCGGCAATGGCGATGTCGTCGTCCATCCCGAACCCGATGGCATAGGCCGGGGCGGCGAGCAGCACGATGCCTCCGAGAAGGAGCAGGAGCTGGAGAAGGCTGACCGGGCTGGTGCGCCCGCCCCACACCTTCGGCGTCCAGTGTGCGAGCGCCCCGGCGGCCGCCAGGAGCGGCGCCCCGAGCATCAGCACGGTGATCTGACCGTTGCGCATCGACTCGGCACCCTCACCCTCGACGCCGACCAGGGCGGCCGCCCCGGCGACGAGGCCGGGCAGGGCGAGCAACAGGATGAACCCGGCGGCGAAGAGGAGGCTCGGGTGGAGCTTCACGCCACGACGCAGGCTCGCCAGCCACACCAGGACGGTGAGCCCGGCCGGGATGGCGATGAGCCCCTGCGCCGGGGTACCGAGAGGAGCCACCGGGCTCGACAGGGCACTTGTGTTCGCGGCCCACGCGAGGAGCGTGGCGAAGACGGTGGCGATGGCCAGCCCCCGGGCCACCGGGAAGGCGACGAGCGGACGCCGGGAGTGGGTGGCCACCACGTCGCAGAACGCCCCGATGCCGAGGGCGGCGTAGAGGAACGCCTCCGGGCGCCCGAGCTGCCACATCTGGTGCTGCCAGACGCGGAAGCCTCCCCGCTGCCCGAAGAGCTCTCCGCCGTAGCGCCGATCGAGGTAGGTCAGGAAGAGGCCACTGAAGAAGGCGCCGGCCGAGAGGAGCAGGACGGTGCTGCCGGCCAGCGCGGTCCAGGACAGCACCGGCATGCGCAGCAGCGTCATGCCTTCGGCGCGCTGGGTCAGCACGGTGACGAGCAGGCTCACCGCAGCCAGCGCGGTGGAGATGGTGATGAGCATGAGGCCCGCCAGCAGGAGCAGCGTCACGTCGTTGGCCCGCTCGCCCTCGCCGGTGACGAGGGGAAGGCTCGACCCGAGGTGCGGGCCGATCGGCCGGTCGAACACGTAGGCGGCGGCCACGACCAGCGCCCCGGTGATGAAGCCCCAGACGGCGGTGGCCTGCAGGCGGGGCAGCGACGCGCGGGTGGCTCCGAGCTGCAGCGGCACCACGACGGCCAGCAGCCCCAGCCACACGGCCGGGAGCCCGATGACGAAGGTGGCGGTGACCGCGGCCGAGGAGATCCTCGAGGACCCTCCGTCGGTCCAGGCGGTTGCCCGTTCGGCGCCGACGGGTGACTGGTAGAGCGCGGCGAGCACGCAGCCGACGGCGATGGACAGCAGCCCCACGACCAAGAGCAAGCGACCCAGCTGCTTGTGGTCGCCGGTCGAGAACACTGTCTCTCGTGCTGCCTGCGGCTGGGCGATGCTGGCCGCGCTTACCGCTCCTGGGCGGGTCTCGGTGATCGTCATGCGCCTTCCTGGTCGGCCTGCTCTGAGCGGGTTCCGGGCGGCGAAACCCTAGTGGCGACGACTCGGCCGGATCGAACTACGCACTTCGTCGACCGAGTCGGGCTCATGAGGCCGAGCCCACCAGCTGATCGAGCGCCATGGCCCCGAAGAGCAAGGTCACGTAGGAGATGGAGTAGGTGAACAGCTTCATGGCCCGCTCAGGGGTGCCGTCCCGCTGCAGCCGCAGCGCGTAGAGCAGGAACACCGCGCCGAGGATGACCGCGGCGCCGATGTAGATCACGCCCATGCGGGCGACGGGTGCGAACACGAGCGAGCACGCCCAGAGCGTCAGCGTGTAGACGACGATGCGCCGAGCCACCACAGGCAGCGACACCACCGAGGGGAGCATCGGCACGGAGGCCGCCGAGTAGTCGTCCTTGTACTTCACGGCCAGAGCCCAGAAGTGCGGAGGTGTCCAGACGAAGATCACCGCGAAGAGCACCAGCGGCGCCAAGCCCAGCGAGCCGGTGACCGCTGACCAGCCCACCAGCACCGGTACGGCGCCGGCGGCGCCCCCGATGACGATGTTGTGGGTCGACGTGCGCTTCAGCCAGAGGGTGTAGATGAAGACGTAGAAGAGGGTCGCCGAGACGGCCAGGACCGCGCTCAGCAGGTTGACCAGCGCCCAGAGCTCGACGAAGGCCACGACCTCGAGGATGACGGCGAAGGTCAGCGCCGCCCGAGGTGTGACCTCCCCGGTCACGAGGGGCCGCTTGGCGGTGCGCTTCATCAGCTTGTCGATGTCGCGGTCGACGTACATGTTGATGGCGTTGGCGCCCCCGGCGGCCAAGGTGCCGCCCACCAGCGTGGCGAGGATGAGGCTGAGGGGCGGCATGCCGCGCTGGGCCACGACCATGGTGGGCACGGTGGTGATGAGAAGGAGTTCGATGATGCGCGGCTTGGTGAGAGCCACGTACGCCTTCACGCGGGACATCGCCCCGCAGACACTACGGGTCGCCTCCTCGGGGGTACCAACTGTCGACGGCCCGTCCCTGGTTGGGAGCCGGTTCTGCCTGCCCCATAGCATCGACCCCGCCATGCCTCGGCTCTCGCCCCCCACGTATCAACGCGTGACCTTGGTGGCCCTCATCGCCCTCTGCTTCATCGTGGTGAGTGGCGCCGCCGTCCGGCTGACGGGGTCCGGCCTCGGGTGTCCCGACTGGCCGACCTGCGCCGAGGGCCAGGTCATCGCCCCGCTGGAGTACAACGCGATGATCGAGTTCGTCAACCGAATGGTGACGGGCGTGGTGTCGGTGGCCGTCATCCTCGCCGTCCTCGGCTCGCTCGTCCGCACCCCTCGCCGGCGGGACCTGACCTTGCTCTCGCTCGGACTCGTCGCCGGTGTGCTCGCCCAGATCGTGTGGGGCGGCTTGGTGGTCCTCTCGCACCTCTACCCGCCGCTCGTGATCGGCCACTTCCTCATCTCCATGGCGCTGCTGCTGAACGCAGCCGTGCTCCACCACCGAGCCGGACAACCCGACGGTGTGCCCGAGCCGGTTGTCGAGCCCCGCACGGTCCGGCTCCTGCGCGGCCTGGTGGTGGCGGCCGGCATCGTCATCGTCCTCGGCACGATCGTCTCCGGTTCGGGCCCGCACTCGGGGAGCCACGACGGCGAGATCATCGAACGACTGCCCTTCGCCGTGGAGGACGTGGCCCGGTTGCACGGCATCGCGGTGATCGCCTTCCTCGGCTCGACGCTCATCGCCATCCGTTCGCTGCGGGTGACCGGCGCCCCCCGCTACCTGCTGCGCCGCGCCGAGGTGCTCCTCGCTGTGCTCGTGGCGCAAGCGGCGGTGGGCTACACGCAGTACTTCACGGGCGTGCCTCCCCTGCTCGTCGGCGTGCACATCGCCGGCGCCGTCGCCGTCTGGCTCAGTGTCGTGCGCCTGAACCTCGGCACCACGCAGCGGGTGGCATCCGCCGGGACCGCGCCGGCCGTGGGCGCCGCGACAGCGATGACGACGGCCTGAGAGACTCGTCCGGTGAGCACCGCAACCCCCACTGCGGCGCCCGTGGAGGTGGAGGACACCGTTCCGGCGGCCTGGACCCAGGAGGAGCGCCCCTGGCTCGTCCTCGTCTGGAACGACCCGATCAACCTCATGGCCTACGTCACCTTCGTGCTGCAGAAGCTGTTCGGCTACAGCAGGGCCAAGGCCACGAAGCTGATGCTCGACGTCCACCACAAGGGCCGGGCCGTTGTGAGCTCGGGCTCACGCGAGCAGTGCGAGATGGACGTCTACCGGCTCCACGAGCACGGCCTCTGGGCGACCATGGAGCAGAGCGAGTGATCGGCATGGAGCAGAGCGAGTGATCGGCATGGAGCAGAGCGAGTGATCGGCATGGAGCAGAGCGAGTGATCGGCATGGAGCAGAGCGAGTGATCTTCCGCCGGCGGATCCGACGGACGCGGGCCGGCACGTTCGCCATCCGCCTCCCCGACGACGAGCGCGAGCTGTTGCGTCACCTGCCGGGCCAGCTCCGAGAGCTCCTGGAGGCGGATGACCCGGCGCTCGAACGCCTCTTCCCGGACGCGTACACCGACGATGAGGAGGCAAGCGCCGAGTTCTCCCGGCTCATGAAGGCCGATCTGGTGGCCGGCCGGATGGGTGCCGTCGAGGTGCTCGAGGCGACGGTCGACCACACCGAGGTCGACGAGGAGCAGCTCTCCGCCTGGATGTCGGTGCTCAACGACCTTCGCCTGGTGCTCGGCACGAAGCTCGAGATCACCGAGGACATGGGCGAGGAGGAGATGCTCGCCTCTCCGCACGCTCACCTGTTCGGTCTGTACCACCTGCTGACCATGCTCGAAGGAGAGGTCATCGAGGCGCTGGCCGCGGGACTGGACGACGCCGGCACCGAGGTCTGACCGGCAGGTCCCAGGCTCAGCCGGCGCCCACCGAGCGATACACGTCGACGGTGCGCCGGGCGATGGTGGGCCAGGAGAAGTGCTCGATGGCGTGGGCTCGGCCCGCCTCGCCCATCGCAGTGGCCCGTGCCGGATCTTCCAACAGCGAGGTGATGGCGGCTGCCAGGTCGGCCACGAAGCGGCCTGCGTCGGCCGGGGCACCTGTGCCGTCGGTTCCGGCCTCGATCGGCACGAGAACGCCCGTGCGGCCGTCGGCCACCACCTCGGGGATGCCCCCGACTGCTGTCGCCACCACGGCGGTCTCGCAGGCCATGGCCTCGAGGTTGACGATGCCCATCGGCTCGTAGACCGACGGGCACACGAAGAGGGAGGCATGGCTGAGCACCTGGATGACGTCGGCCTTCGGCAGCATCTCGGCCGCCCAGACGATGCCCGAACGCGAAGCACGCAGCTCGTCGACCAGCGTGTGCACCTCCGCTTCGATCTCCGGTGTGTCGGGGGAGCCCGCCAGCAGCACGACCTGAACCTCGGGTGGCAGGGAGCGCGCCGCGCGCAGCAGGTAGGGAAGGCCCTTCTGCCGGGTGATCCGCCCGACGAACACGACAGAGGGGAGATCTGGGTCCACCCCTAGCCGTGCGAGCACGTCGGTGGCGTCATCGCGCGCGTACTCGGCCGTGTCGATGCCGTTGTGGACGACCACGACCCGCTCCGGGTCGACCTCGGGGTAGGCGCTCAGCACGTCGCGGCGCATGCCGGCGGACACGGCGATGACGGCATCGGCCGAAGCCAGAGCGGTGCGCTCGCAGAACGACGACAGCCGATAGCCACCGCCCAGCTGCTCGGCCTTCCACGGCCGCTGCGGCTCGAGGCTGTGGGTCGACACCACGTGGGGCACGCCGTGCAGGAGCTTGGCGGCATGCCCGGCGAAGTTGGCGTACCAGGTGTGGCTGTGGACGACGTCGGCACCCTCGCAGCCGGCCGCCATCTCGAGGTCGACGCCCATCGTCGTCAGCGCTGCGTTGGCCCCGGCGAGCCCGGGCGGTCCGGCGTACGCGGTGACACCCGGCTCGTCGCGGGGTGCGCCGAAGCAGTGCACCCGCACGTCGGCGAGCGGGCGCAGCTCGCGAGCCAGGTACTCGACGTGCACGCCTGCACCCCCGTAGACCTCCGGCGGGTACTCCCGGGTGAGCAGGTCGACTCGGAACGGCACAAGCTCGGGGGCGGCCACCGCCGAACGGTAGATCCATCGGGCCCGGCAGGGGGTAGGTTCCGCCCGTGGCGACCAAGGTGCTGGCCATCGTGCTGGCCGGGGGCGAGGGCAAGCGGCTCATGCCGCTCACCACCGACCGGGCCAAGCCCTCCGTGCCGTTCGGCGGTCTCTACCGCCTGATCGACTTCGTCCTGTCCAACCTGGCCAACGCCGGCTATCTCAAGATGGTCGTCCTGACGCAGTACAAGAGCCACTCGCTCGACCGCCACATCGCCAAGACGTGGCGCATGTCGACCTTGCTCGGCAACTACGTCGCGCCGGTACCCGCCCAGCAGCGCCTGGGGCCGCACTGGTTCGCCGGCTCGGCCGACGCCATCCACCAGAGCCTCAACCTGATCTACGACGAGTGCCCCGAGCACGTGATCGTCTTCGGCGCCGACCACATCTACCGCATGGACGCACGTCAGATGGTGGAGCAGCACATCGCCTCCGGAGCAGGGGTCACCGTGGCGGGCATCCGCCAGCCTCGGTCGATGGCGGACCAGTTCGGCGTCATCGAGGTGGGTGCCGACGGCAGGCGCATCTCGGCCTTCCGGGAGAAGCCCACTGACGCCGAGGGCCTGGCCGACGCGCCCGACGAGATCTTCGCCTCGATGGGCAACTACGTCTTCCGCACCGACACGCTCGTCGACATGGTCACTCGCGATGCCGCCGACGAGTCGAGTCGGCACGACATGGGCGGCGACATCATCCCTGCACTCGTGGAGCAGGGGGAGGCCGAGGTCTACGACTTCCGGGACAACGTGGTGCCCGGTGGGACCGAGCGCGACCACGGCTACTGGCGGGACGTCGGCACCCTCGACTCGTTCTACGAGGCCCACCTCGACCTCATCTCGCCCCATCCGATCTTCAACCTCTACAACCGGGACTGGCCGATCTTCACGGACCAGGAGGCGTGGCCGCCGGCCAAGACGGTGCACGCCTCGGAGGGCAGGCGGGGCGTGGCCCTCGACAGCCTCTTGTCGCCGGGTGTGATCGTGTCCGGCTCGACCGTCAGCCGGTCGATCCTCTCCCCCGGCGTCCGCGTCCACTCGTGGGCCACGGTCGAAGGCTCCGTGCTCATGCAGGGCGTGGAGGTGGGTCAGCACGCCGTCGTGCGGAACGCCATCATCGACAAGAACGTCGTCATCCCCGATGGCGCCAAGATCGGTGTCGACCTCGAGCGAGACCGGGAGCGCTACACGGTCTCCGAGGGGGGCGTCGTGGTCATCGGCAAGGACCGGCGCGTCGGCTCCTGACGCCGCACCCGGCCCCAGCGCGGCTAGCGAGCGGGGTGCCGCTACCGTCGCTTGGTCGTGGAGGAGCTGCGCGTTGAGGCAACCGGCGGCGTGCATCTGCACGTCCGACGGTGGGACGGAGAGGGTCGCCCCTTCCTGTTGGTGCACGGGCTGGCGTCCAACGCCCGGATGTGGGACGGCGTGGCCGAGCGCCTCGCCGAGCAGGGCCACGCCGTGGCTGCCATCGACCAGCGCGGACACGGCCTCTCCGACAAGGTGGACGTGGGCTACGACTTCGCCACCGTGGCGGCCGACCTGGTCTGCGTCGTGGAATCCCTCGGGTTCGAGCGGCCCGTGGTGGCCGGCCAGTCGTGGGGCGGCAACGTGGTGGTGGAGCTCGCGGCGCGACACCCTGAGCTGGTCAGTGGCATCGCCTGTGTGGACGGCGGGTGGATCGACCTTCACCACTTCGCCAGTTGGGAGGAGTGCGCTCGGGTGATGGCTCCGCCCCGCACGACAGGGCTGCAGGTCGCCGAGATGGAAGCGATGCTCCGGAGCCGCCGCCTTGACTGGCCCGAGAGCGGGGTCCAGGGAGCTCTCGCCTGCTTCGAGATCCGGGACGACGGCACGGTGGCGCCGTGGCTCGGCTACGACCGCCACCTCCGCATCCTGCGGGCGATGTGGGAGCAGCGCATCCAGGAGGTGCTGAGCACGGTGACGGTGCCCACCCTCTTGATTCCCTGCCGGGACGGCTCAGCCCGTGGCGAGCGGAAGCGAGCCGAGGTGATGGCTGCCGAGGCCGCGCTGGCCGTGTGCCGGACCCACTGGGCGGACGCCCATCACGACGTCCACGCGCAGCACCCCGACCTGGTCGCGGGCCTGCTGGCCGGCGCAGTGGAGGACGGCTTCTACCCATGACGGCGCGCTTGTTGGTGCTGATGGGGTCGGGGGAGACGAGCCCCACCATGGTGAAGACGCATCGTGCGCTCTTCTCGCAGCTCGGGCCGGGGCCCGTGCCGGCGGTGCTGCTCGACACACCCTTCGGGTTTCAGTCCAATGCCGACGACCTCACAGCACGGGCCCAGGCCTACTTCGCCGACAGCGTGGGGGAGCCCATCGACGTGGCGCAGTTCCGCTCCGCGCTCGAGCAGGGCGGCTTCGGCTACGAGGCCATGCTCGATCAGCTGCGGAAAGCGCGCTACGTCTTCGCCGGACCAGGGAGCCCCACCTACGCCCTCCGGCAGTGGGAGCAGTCGTCGGTGCCGCAGATCCTCGCCGACAAGCTGCGCACCGGCGGGTGCGTCACCTTCGCCAGCGCCGCGGCGCTGACCCTCGGCGTGGTCACGGTGCCGGTCTACGAGATCTACAAGGCAGGGATCGACCCGGCTTGGCTCCCGGGGCTCGATCTGCTCGCCCCCACGGGACTGTCCGCCGCAGTGATCCCCCACTACAACAACGCGGAGGGCGGCAACCACGACACCCGGTTCTGCTACCTCGGTGAGGATCGGCTGGCGAGCCTGGAGCGCGAGCTGCCGGATGAAGCCTTCGTGCTAGGCATCGACGAGCACACCGGCTGCATCTTCGACCTCGACGCAGCGACCGCAACCGTCGTCGGCCTGGGCGTGCTCACCGTGCGCGCCGGTGGCCGGAGCCGGGTCTTCGCCTCGGGAGAAGTGCTGGCCATCGAGGCCTTGCAAGACGCAGCCCGTGCGCTGCGGACGGGCCCTGCGACCAGCGGGCCGGCAGGCGGAAGGGTCGTCGATGGCATGACCACCACTGTTCGGGCGACGGAGACCGCAACCGACCCGGGCCGGCTCGGTGACGCCACCAATCCGCTGCTCGACGCCATCGGCGCAGCCGAGGCCGCCTTCGTCGCAGCCTTGGAGGGGCGGGATGCGCCCGCTGCCGCCCAGGCCGTCCTCGACCTGGAAGCAGAGCTGCACGCGTGGATCGGAGACAGCTTGGAGTCCGACGACCTCGATCGAGGCCGGTCGACGTTGCGCTCGATGGTCGTTCGCCTCGGTCAGCTCGCAGAGGGTGGCGCACGCGACCCCCGGGACCTGGTGGGTCCGTTCGTCGAGGCGATGCTCGAGATCCGCACGGAGGCCCGCGCCGACAAGCGCTATGCCGATGCGGATTCGCTCCGCAACCGGCTGACGGCTCTCGGGGTGGAGATCCGCGACACGGGCGGATCGACCGAGTGGGTGCTGGTTTGACGGCTGCTACCGTCGGGTGCCCTGCGGAGACGGTCCCAGCCCCCATCGTCTAGTGGCCTAGGACACCACCCTTTCAAGGTGGCAGCACGGGTTCGAATCCCGTTGGGGGTGCTGCATCTCCGCCGGCTCCCGGCGGATCGCTTCAGTCCCGGGTGCGCTCTGTCGCCCGGTCGCCGACGTCGCGGTCGAGCAGCTCACCGGAGACCCGGTCGGCGATGTCTGCGTCGGCCTCGACGTCGAGGTGCTCCCGTCGCAGATCAGCCTGTACGTGCTGCTGCTGGGTGACGGTGAGCTTGCGGATGATCACCCGCTCCCGGACGACCAGCCGCTTCTCGATCACCAGCTGCTCCTCGAACACGGGGATCGAGATGCTTCCGTCCTCGAGCGTCTCGATCTCGCCGCTGTCACCTTCGAGCGGCGCTTCACGGTCCATGGACGCCTGCTCGATCTTCCGGTCGATCGTGCGCTCCACGGGCACCGACTCAATTCGCTTCGAGGTGCGCAGGCGACCGGCTTCCTCCTCTACCCGACGAACTCGAAGCTCGTCGGCGGAGAGGATCAGATCGTCCGCGCCCTCATCTGTACGTTCGGTCTTCCTAGCCATGCACGTCCTCTCGGCTGGTCGGGGAACTCAAGGTTCCCCGACCAGCGCAGGATGTAATCAGCGGTTGGTGGGGTTCGTGCCGCGGTTGGTATCGCCCTCGACCTCGACCCGCTCCTTCCGGAGATCCGCCGTCACCGTCTCCTGCTCGGTCACGACCTCCTTGTCGAGCCGGATGCGCTCCTGGGCCACGACTTCCGTGTCGGCAACGGCCTTCTCATCCGTGAGGACGACCTCGTGCACAGCCTCGGTGATCTCCGGGCCGTCGAGGGCCTTGTCCCGGTTGGCGTCGGTGATCGCCTCACGCTCCACCCGGACCTCCTCATGCTGCACCGGTACGGTCTCGGTGACCCGCTCGGTGTCGACCCACTTGCGGAGGCGCACCCGCCCGGCTTCCTGCCGTGTCTTGGCGACCCGCAGCTCCTCCTCGGAGCGCGTCATGGCGTCGTCCGTGACGTCGACGTCGGCATTGCCACCGGTGGTGCCGGCCGTGCGGTCCACGTCGGCCGTGCGCTGCTGCCCACCCTCGGGGAGACCCGAGTCCGACCGGGCCTCGCCGTAGGACATGCCGTAGTGGGCGTAGAGCCGCGACTCGTCGTCCTGCGACAGGGCGCCGTCGGCTTCGGCGTTCGGAGAGTCCTTGACAGCGCTCTTGCTGTGACGGACACGGATCTCGTCGCCGGAGGCGCTGGCGCCCTCGATCGGGACGAAGCTGACCTTGCTGCCGAACATCCCGGTGTTCACCGCGACCCACTCCGGCTTGCCGGTGTCCTCGTCCAGGTAGATGTCGACGATCTTTCCGATCTTGTCGCCGTCGGAATCGACCAGGGTGCGTCCCACCCAGCTAGCCATCTCCTGCTGGTTCATGGTGCTCATGTGATGTGCTCCTCATTGTGCGTCGTCTGCGGTGTCTTCGGGGGGAACCACGCCGGACCCTTGGGCCACACGGGCGATTCGAGTGCGGTTCATAGCCACATCGCGGCGCCTCGACTCGCGGTTGTCACTGTTAATTTCCATTTAGTACGAATTTTCTGGTCCGGGCCCCGCTCGCGCCGGCCTCAGCGCTCGTTACACTGACCGCCTGCGCGCGCCGCCCGACGAGGGCGCGGGTGCGGGTGTTGGTCCTGTGGTGCAGTTTGGAGTGCACGCCGGCCTGTCAAGCCGGAGGTCGCGGGTTCAAATCCCGTCAGGACCGCTCCCCCCCGGGGGGTGCAGGGTCGGGTAGCTCAGTTGGTAGAGCGCGCGCCTGAAAAGCGCGAGGTCACCGGATCGACGCCGGTCCCGACCACTTGCGGCTGCGAAGCCGGTTCAGGAAGTGCCGGCGTCCGGCCGGACGACGCCGGCCTCACGGGCCGCATCGGCCACCGCCGCAGCCACCAGATCGACCACTTGGCGGTTGAAGACGCTGGGGATCACGTAGCTCGGGGACACTTCTTCGTCCGGCACGGCCGCAGCGATGGCATGGGCGGCCGCCAGCTTCATGCTCTCGGTGATGCTGGTGGCCCTGGCGTCGAGCGCACCGCGGAAGATGCCAGGGAAGCACAGCACGTTGTTGATCTGGTTTGGGTAGTCGCTGCGCCCGGTGGCGACGACGGCGGCGAGGCCCTCCGCCTCTTCCGGTGCGATCTCCGGATCGGGGTTGGCCAGGGCGAACACGATCGGGCGATCGGCCATCAGCCGTAGGTCGTCCCGCTGGAGCAGGTTCGGACCGCTGACGCCGACGAACACGTCGGCACCGGGAAGCACCTCACGCAAGCTGCCCGAGCGCTTGTCGGGGTTGGTGTTCTCCGCGAACCACTGCTTCGAGCTGTCGAGGGGGCCGCGGCCGTCGTAGATGGCCCCCTTGCGATCCACACCGATCATGTTCCGCACGCCCGCCTCCATCAGGATCTTGGTGATGGCCACACCGGCGGCGCCGACGCCCGCGATGACGACGCTGAGGTCGTCCATGTTCTTGCCCACCACCTTCAGGCTGTTCCACAGCGCGGCGAGCACGACCACGGCGGTGCCGTGCTGGTCATCGTGGAAGACCGGGATGTCGAGGCTCGCCTTCAGTCTCTCCTCGACCTCGAAGCAGCGTGGGGCGGCGATGTCCTCGAGGTTGATGCCGCCGAACACGGTGGCCATCCGCTCGACCGTCTCCACCAGCTCGTCGGCGTCCCGGACGTCCAGGCAGACGGGGAAGGCGTCCACGGCCGCGAACTCCTTGAAGAGCATGGCCTTGCCCTCCATCACGGGTAGCGCAGCCGCCGGGCCGATGTCGCCCAGCCCGAGCACCGCCGTGCCGTCGGTGACGATGGCGACGGTGTTCTTCTTGATCGTGAACTTGTGCACGTCCGCCGGGTTGGCCTCGATGGCCCGGCAGACCCTCGCCACGCCGGGCGTGTAGGCCATGGACAGGTCGTCACGGCTCTGCAGCGGCATCTTCGAGACGACCTCGATCTTGCCGCCCTCGTGCATGAGGAAGGTCCGGTCACGGACGCTGTCGATCGACACCCCTTCGAGGGACTGCAGTGCCGAGGTCATCCGCTCGACGTGTGCCTCGTCGACCGCGAGCACGGTCAGGTCGCGCACCATGAGAGGGCCCCGCACCTCGACCATGTCGATTCCGGAGATGTTTCCGCCGGCGTCACCGATCGCCGTGGTCAGCCGGCCGAGGCTGCCAGGGCGGTGGTCGAGCTCCACACGGATGCGGACGGAGTAGGAGGCGTTGGGGGAGGCCACAGTCTGAGCATGGCGACTTCTCGCGGCGTGGGCAAAGCGATGGCCGCCACCCGGAACGGGTGACGGCCAGTGCACATGAGGTCGAATCGCTGGACGGCGCCCTCCAGGCGCACGTTTCGGACGCGCCACGCCTTCCAGCGGAACCGCCTCAGGCCCCTTCGCGCTCCATGAGATCGAGGCAGCGACGGATCTCCGACGAGCGGAAGCGTCGGTGGCCGCCGAGGGTTCGGATGGCGGTGATCTTGCCGGCGCGAGCCCAGCGAGTGACCGTCTTGGGGTTCACGCGGAACAGCGCAGCGACTTCGGCCGGCGTGAGCAACGCATCTGGGTTGGTGTGATCTGACATGGAGAATCCCTTCGGAGGTGTCCGTTTGCTCCCGAACCGTACGGACAGCCTGCTTCGCGGTCGATAGCCCTTGCGGGTCATTTGCGGGGGCGTCGAGAACTAGTCCTACCGCCTAGAGCATGTCACGAATCCTCCGCGATGACCACAGATCGTGAGAATCCGTAGTCATACGATTGCTTTCGTCCGGAGCGGCCCCCACTCACCGTGGCCGTGCGCTGACGGAAAACGGCCGTCAGCCCTCGTAGGGAAAGCCGAGATCTGGCGCGGTGACGAGCGCCCGGAACTCGATGCCCTCGGCTGCCGCCAGTGCGGCGCAGGTGCCACCCCGGTCGACCAGGGTGACGATCAGCACCGGGTCGGCGCCGGCGTCGCGCACCGCGGCGGCCGCCTCGAGCAGGGACGTGCCACGCGTGACCGCATCCTCGGTGAGCACCACCCGGTCTCCGGGATCGAGTGCCCCGGCGATGCGTCCGCCGCCGCCATGGTCTTTGGCCTCCTTGCGGACGCTGAAGGCCTTGAGCGGACGCCCACGGGTGGCCGCCACCCCGGCAGCTACGAACGCGACAGGGTCCGCCCCCATGGTGAGGCCCCCGATGCCGACGATGTCATCGCTCAGCTCGGCCAGCAGCGCGTCGGCCACGAGCAACATGCCGTCGGGTCGACATGCCGTCTGCTTGGCGTCGATGAACCAGTCCGTCCTTTTGCCGGACTTGAGCGTGAAGTCGCCGGTGCGCACGGCATGGTCGAGCAGGTGCTGCACGAGGGCCGGATGCGCAGCGCTCGGCACGGTGAGGCTCAGCCCTCGATCCGCACGTCGCCACGGCCGACCACGATCGAGCCGAGCTCGAAGGCGCGGTGACCGCGCTCCCGAAGGACGTCGAGCGCCTTGAACACGTCGGCCGACGGCACCACGACCACCATCCCGACGCCGAGGTTGAAGACCCGGGCCATCTCGGCGTCGTCGATGCCTCCGACGTCGCGGATCTCGGTGAAGATGCGTGGCGACTCCCAGGAGCGTCGGTCGACGACCGCATCCAGCTGGTCGGGCAGCACCCGCGCCAGGTTGCCGACGATGCCTCCACCGGTGATGTGGGCCACGGCTCGCACATCGACGGCTCGAAGCAGCGCCTCGATCGCGGGCGAGTAGATCACCGAGGGTTCGAGCAGCTCGTCGGCCAGCGTGCGCCGCGTGCCGCTGAAAGCCGGCTCCTCGAGCGAGCGGCCGCCGATGTCGAGCAGCGCCTTCCGGGCGAGGGAGTAGCCGTTCGAGCGCAGCCCCGGCGAGGGCAGGCCGATGAGCACGTCGCCCTCGGCCACCTGCTCGCCGGTGATGATGCGATCTCGCTCCACGACGCCGACGGCGAAGCCGACCAGGTCGAACTCGCCGGGCTCCATGGCGCCCGGGTGCTCGGCCATCTCCCCGCCGATCAGGGCGCACCCGGCCTGGCGGCAGCCCTCGGCGACACCCTCGACCAGCTGGGCGATGTGGTCGGGGTCGAGCCGACCAACGGCGATGTAGTCGAGGAAGAACAGCGGCTCGGCGCCCTGGCAGACCAGGTCGTCGACACACATGGCCACCAGGTCGACCCCGATGGTCTCGAACCGGCCGGTGGCCTGGGCGATCAAGGCCTTGGTGCCCACGCCGTCGGTGGAGCCCACGAGGACCGGGTCGTTGTACCGGTCCTTGAAGAAGCGGAAGAGGCCGCCGAAACCGCCGATGTCGCCGATGACCTCCGGACGGTACGTCGAGCGCACCTTGTCCTTGATGCGCTGCACCGCTTCCTCACCGGCCAGGATGTCGACGCCTGCGGCGGCGTAGGTGACCTTGGTGGGCGACGCTTCGCTAGAGGACATGGTCCGGCGAGGCCAGATCGTTCTTCTCGAGGATGTCCTTGCGCAGGTTGACCGGCACCTCGATGGCGTACTCACCCGTCATGCAGGCGGTGCAGAAGCCCGAGCCCGGGGCGTCGACCGCCTCCTTGAGGTTCTCGAGGGTGATGTAGGCCAGGCTGTCGACGCCCAGGTAGTCGCTGATCTCGCCGACCGTCATGTTGGCCGCGAGCAGCTCGGCCCGGGTGCCCGTGTCCATGCCGTAGAAGCACGGCCAGCGGTAGGGCGGGCTCATGATGCGCAGGTGCACCTCGCGGGCTCCGGCATCGCGCAGCATCTTCACCGTCGCTCGCGAGCTCGTGCCCCGCACGATCGAGTCGTCGACCACGACCAGCCGCTTGCCGGCGATGTTCTCGCGAAGCGGGTTGAACTTGCGCCGCACGGCACGGTCCCGGTCGGCCTGGTCGGGTGAGATGAACGTGCGGCCCATGTACTGGTTCCGGATCAGCCCCTGCCCGAAGGGGATGCCGCTGCGCCGGGCGTAGCCCTGAGCCGCGGCGAGTGCCGTCTCGGGCACGCCCATCACCATGTCGGCGTCGACGGGAGACTGCGCCGCCAGCACCTCTCCCATCCGCTGCCGGGCACCGTGGACCTCGCGGCCGTACAGGACGCTGTCGGGACGGGCGAAGTAGACGAACTCGAACAGGCACAGCTTGGGGTCGATGCGAGACGCCTCGAAGGGATGGCTCTCGCGCATGCCTGACGCGTCGATGACGACCATCTCGCCCGGTGCCAGCTCTCGGATGAAGTGGGCGCCCACGATGTCGAGGGCTGCGGTCTCCGAGGCGAGCACGAAGCCCCGGTCGAGCCGGCCGAGGCACAGGGGCCGGAAGCCGTTGGGGTCGCGGACCCCGATGAGGTGACCCTCGTCCATCACGACGAACGAGAACGCTCCCTCGAGCCGGGGGAGCACCTTGAGCAGCGCTTCCTCCAGGTCGCGGCCGTCGCTGCGCGGGCTGCGGCCGTAGGAGTGCGCGACCAGCTCGGCCACCAGGTCACTGTCACTGGCCACCGCTCCCGGAAGCATCCCGGCCTCTTCGGCCAGGGCGCCGGTGTTGGTGAGGTTCCCGTTGTGGCCGAGGGCGAAGGTGGAGTTGTGCTCCTCGCCCAGCACTGAGCGGTGCACGGGCTGCGCGTTCCGCCAGGTGCTCGAACCGGTGGTCGAGTAGCGGGTGTGGCCGATGGCCAGATGGCCCTGCAGGGCGGCCAGCTTGTAGCCGTCGAACGCGTTGGCGACGAGCCCCATCTCCTTGTGCACGACGATGAGGTCGCCGTCGGAGACCGCCATCCCGGCGCTTTCCTGACCCCGGTGCTGCAGGGCAAACAGACCGTCGTAGGTCAGATGGGCCACGGGCTGTTCGGGCGCATAGATGCCGAAGACGCCGCAAGCCTCCTTGGGCTTGTCGTCCTCGTACCCGCGCGCGTCAAGAGGGCCGCCCGTCACTTACCCGAGGCTACCCTGCGGCCGTGATTGACCTGCACACCCACTCGACCGCCTCTGACGGCTCCGACGCTCCGGCGCGCATCCCGGAGCTGGCTGCGGCGGCGGGGTGCAAGGCCGTGGCGCTCACGGACCACGATCGCCTCGACGGCATCGCCGAGGCGCGGGCGTCGGCCGAGGCCGTAGGCATCGAGCTCGTCTCGGGCTGTGAGATCTCCTGCGAGGTCGAGGCCGGCACGATGCACGTGCTCGTCTACTTCGTCGAGCCGGGCGAGGGACCGCTGCAGGACGAGCTCCTACGGCTGCAGGACGAGCGCGACCGCCGCAACGAGGTGATGGCCCGGGTGCTCGACATCCCCTATGGCGAGCTGGTGGCCGAGGCTGGCGGTCGCGGGGCAGGACGGCCCCATGCGGCGGCCATCCTCGTGCGTCGAGGGCTGGCCTCGTCCATCCAGGATGCCTTCGACAAGTTCCTCGCCAAGGGGCGACCGGGGTACGTGGAGAAGGAGCGCCTGACGCCGGCGGTTGCTCTGGGGCTGGCTCGTGCCTCGGGCGGCGTCCCGGTGCTGGCCCATCCGCTGTCGCTCGAGCTGGGCTCCACCACCGCCCTCGAGGCCACGGTGCGGGAGCTGGCCGGTCTGGGGCTGGGCGGCCTCGAGGCCGTCTATGGGCGGTACTCGCCCGACGAGAGATCCGGCCTGGCCGATCTCGCCGGCCGGCTCGGCCTGGCCGTCACCGGCGGGTCGGACCACCACGGCACCTACAAGCCCGACCTGTCCGTCGGCACCGGCCGGGGCGACCTCTGCGTGCCCGACGCCCTGCTCGACGAGCTCCGCTCCGGCGCCGCCTGAGTCCCTCTCGCCCTTCTGCGGATCGCTCGGTGGTGGGCTAGTGGGTGGCGGGGGTGAGGGCCGACGGGATGGCGTCGTGCCAGGCGGTGGTGGCGTCGGCCACGGAGACGTCGACCAGGTCGCCGATCACCATGCGGTCACCGCCGGAGCCACCGAGGAAGGCGACGGGCACGCCGGCAGCCTCCGAACGGCGGAAGATCTCCTGGGCCGGCTCGGGGTCGGCGCAGATCACCACACGGGACGGTGACTCGCTGAAGAGCTCGGCCGTACCTCCTCCGCCCGGCAGCACGACCCGGAAGCCGACGCCGGACCGGACGGCCATCTCGGCCAGGGCCACGCCCACCCCGCCGTCGGACACGTCGTGGATGCCGGCCACCAGGTCGTCGGCGACGAGGCGTTGCACGAGCTCCAGCAGATCCACGTGGGCCACCAGATCCAGCTGCGGGAGCGGTCCGCCCTTCGCCGCGTGCACCTCGGCGGCCCACCGCGAGCCACCGAGGTTGGGCTGCGTGGTGCCCAGCAGGAGCAGGCGCCCGTTCTCCACCAGCCGCACCGACGGGGGCCGGCGGTCGAGGGAGTCGATCAGGCCGAGCACGGCGACGACTGGGGTGGGGTCGATGTCGGTGCCGCGGGTCTCGTTGTAGAGGCTCACGTTGCCGCCGACGACCGGGATGTCGAGCACCCGACAGGCCTCGCTCATGCCGTCGATCGCCTCGGAGAGCTGCCACATGACCTCGGGGTGCTCGGGGTTGCCGAAGTTGAGGCAGTTCACCAGGGCCACGGGACGGGCGCCGGTGCAAGCGACGTTGAGGGCGGACTCGGCGACGACCATGGCCGTGCCATGCCGTGGGTCGACTGCGCACCAGCGGTTGTTGCCGTCGGACGACAGCGCCAGGCCCCTTGATGTCACGGGGATGCCCGGCGCCTTCAGCCGCAGCACCGCCGCGTCCGCTCCCGGCGTCTCGACCGTGTTCAGGAACAGCTGATGGTCGTACTGCCGGTAGACCCAGGCAGGGTCGGCGAGGAGGCGGAGCAGGTCGCGGCTCGGGTCCGTGGACTCGGGGAGCGCCGGCAGGTCGACCGCCGGCGCGGCGCGCATCGGACGCTCGTAGCGGGGCGCGTCCTCCTCGAGGGACTGCGCGGGCACATCGGCGAGCACCTCGCCGTCCCAGCCGTCGACCACTCGAAGCCGACCCGTGGACGTCACCCGGCCGATCACCGACGCCGCCACCTCCCACCGCGCGCACAGCTCGACGACCCGGTCGAGGTCCCCCGGCGTGACGATGGCGAGCATCCGCTCCTGGCTCTCGCTCGTCATCACCTCGAAGGGCTCCATGCCCGGCTCGCGCAGGTGCACGGCGGAGACGTCCACGTCCATGCCCGACCCCGCCTTCGACGCCGTCTCGCTGGTGGCGCAGATGATGCCGGCGCCGCCGAGATCCTGCACGCCGACCGCCAGGCCTTGGTCGAGCAGCTCGAGGCACGCCTCGATCAACCGCTTCTCCTCGAACGGATCACCCACCTGCACAGAGGGCCGCTTCGCCTGTTCTGCCTCCGAATCTCCGAAGCCGGCCGACGCCAGGACGCTGACGCCCCCGATGCCGTCACGACCGGTCGACGACCCGATCAAGACGGCCAGATTTCCCTCGCCCGATGCCCTTCCCAGCACCAGACGGTCTTTCGGCATGACACCGAGACAGAAGACGTTCACGAGGGGATTGCCCTGATATGTCGAATCGAAGACGACCTCGCCGCCCACCGTGGGCACCCCGACGGAGTTTCCATACGAAGACACGCCGTCGATCACGCCTTCGAACACCCACCGCATGTGTGGGTCGTCGAGGACGCCGAATCGCAGCGGGTCCATGATCGCGATCGGGCGTGCACCCATGGAGAAGATGTCCCGGAGGATTCCTCCGACACCGGTGGCCGCGCCCTGGTACGGCTCGACGAACGACGGGTGGTTGTGGCTCTCGATGCGGATGGCGGCGGCGATGCCGTCACCTGCGTCGATGACGCCGGCCCCCTCACCGGGCCCGACCAAGACCTGTGCGCCCTCGCTCGGCAGCCGCTTCAGGTGGATGCGGGACGACTTGTACGAGCAGTGCTCGCTCCACATCACGGAGTACATGGCCAGCTCGAGGTGGTTCGGCGAGCGGCCGAGGATGCCTTCGATGGCCGCAGCCTCTGCGTCGGTCAGCCCGAGGGCACGGTGGAGAGCTTCACCGGTCGGCATGTCGCGAAACTATCGGCTGCTCCGACCTCCGCCGACCGCCCTCTCGCTCACTATCAGCGGTCCTAAGTCAAACGGATCGCCCGGCTTGGTCAAGTCAAGTGCATCACTTTTCTGAAGTTGTCATACCGAATCTCGCACCATATGATCGCCGCATGGCTAGGCGAACAACCATCATCACCACGTGCGATCTGTGTGACAAAGAGACTGAAAACCCCTCCAAGGTCAACTTGGGATGGAACAGAAGCCAGTGGGAGCTCGACCTCTGTGATCGTGATTTCGCCGCCGTGTCAAAGCAGTTCGACGCCTGGGTCGACCAGGGCCGCAAGGTGACGAACCGTGGTGGTGGCGGCGGACGTCGCACGAGCCCCCCGAGCGACCTCGAGTCGGTACGGGCATGGGCCCGCGACCAGGGCCTCGACGTCAAGTCCCGTGGACGCATCCCCGGTTCGGTGATGGAGGCGTACACCGCCGCTCAGGGTTGACCTCGCAGCGCTAGGCGACGAGAGCGGCCAGGAGCACGGAACCGTCTTCTGAGCCCAACAAGTGATGAGACGCCCGCTCGGGGTGGGGCATGAGCCCCACCACGTTGCGGGTCTCGTTGCAGATTCCGGCGATGTCGCCCATCGAACCATTGGGATTGTCGACGTACCGCAGCACGATGCGGTCCTCGGCACGTAGCTCGTCGAGAGTCACCTGATCGCAGGTGTAGTTGCCCTCGAAGTGGTTGATCGGTATGCGAAGGACCTGGCCATGCGTAGCGCCGGATGTCAGCACGGATGACGTGGTCATCACTTCGAGATCAGCCATGTCGCACACGAACTTGAGACCTGCGTTCTTCTGCAACGCTCCAGGTAGCAAGCCCGCTTCTGTGAGCACCTGAAAGCCGTTGCAGATGCCGAGGACCGGCCCGCCCTCGCGGGCGAACGCCCCGACCGCCTCCATGATCGGCGAGAAGCGCGCGATCGCGCCGGGGCGGAGATAGTCGCCATGGGCGAAGCCGCCCGGGAGCACGACGACGTCGACATCACCGAGTGAACGGGCGCCGTGCCAGATGAGCTCGCCCTTCCCGCCCAGCCCCTCGATGGCCTCGACCACATCGTGCTCGCAGTTCGAGCCCGGGAAGACCACGACGCCGACCCGGCGGCTCACGCGGCCTGCACGGTCACGATGGAGTCCTCGATCACGGGGTTGGTGAGGAAGCGCTTGCACAGATCCTCCACCTGCTGCTCGGCCGCCGCAGCGTCGTCGGCGTCGATGGTGAAGCGGAACGCCTTGCCGACGCTCACCCCGGCGACGGTGTCGAAGCCCAGCGCCGGCAAGGCCCGCTCGATGGTGGCGCCCTGGGGATCGGCCACCCCCTGTCGGAGCTGCACCTCCACCAGCACGGTGAAGCTGCTCACGCCGAGACCCCGAACCAGTCTGCGAACCGGTTGCCGGTGACCCGTTCGTACGCCTCGACGTAGCGATCGCGGGAGGCAGACACGACCTCGGCCGGCAGCGGCGGGGCGGGGGGCGTCTTGTCCCAGCCGGTCGACTCCAGCCAGTCCCGCACCGGTTGCTTGTCGAACGAGGGCGGCGTGCGGCCGACGACCCACTGGTCGGCGGGCCAGAAGCGGGAGGAGTCGGGCGTCAGCACCTCGTCGCAGATGGCGAGGCGGCCGTCGATGAAGCCGAGCTCGAACTTGGTGTCGGCGATGATGATGCCCCGCTCCGCGGCGAGCTCGGCCCCTCGCGAGTACGCCTCCATGGAGATGCGGCGCGCCTCGGCCGCCACCTCGGCGCCCACCAGGGCGACGGCCTGCTCATACGAGATGTTCTCGTCGTGACCCTCGGCCGCCTTGGTGGACGGGGTGAACACCGGCTCGGGCAGTCGGCTGGACGCCTCGAGCCCAGCGGGCAGCGCCGTGCCGTGCATGGTGCCGGTGGCCTGGTACTCCTTCAGCGCGGAACCGGTGAGGTAGCCGCGGACGATGCACTCGATGGGGAGCATCTCGGCCCGGCGCACCAGCATGGTCCGGCCGGCGGCATCGGGGATCTCGGAGGCACCGGCGCCCAGGTCGGCCGGATCGACCGACACCATGTGGTTGGGCGCCACGTCGGCCAGCTGGTCGAGCCAGAAGGCGGTCATCGCCGTCAGCACCCGTCCCTTGTCGGGGATGGGCTCCCCGAGCACCACGTCGAAGGCGGAGATGCGGTCTGAGGCGACGAACAGCAGGTGGTCGGGGCCGGCGTCGAAGACGTCGCGCACCTTTCCGGTGTAGGTGGGTTGCGGGGTCACAGGATCGCTCCGGGGGTGTAGTGGGCGGCGTCGGGATGGGCGGCCACGATGGTGGCGACTCGGTCGGCGAAGGCCTCGACCTGGCGGGCGGCGGCCCCCACGAAGGAGGCGGGATCCGACAGGAGGCCGTGGATGATGGCTTCGTCGAAGGGCACCACCGGGTCGGCGGCGAGCCGGGCCGCCAGGTCGTTGCCCTCTGCGCCCTGGCGGAGGGCCAGCGCGGCTGCGACGGCGTGGCGCTTGATGGCGTCGTGGGCGACCTCGCGCCCGACGCCCGCCTTCACCAGGGCCACCAGCACCTTGGTGGTGGCAAGGAAGGGCAGGTAGCGCCGGAGCTCGCGCTCGATCACGGCCGGGTAGGCGCCGAAGTCGTCCAGCACGGTGAGGAAGGTCTCGAACAGGCCGTCGAGCGCGAAGAAGGCGTCCGGCAGGGCGACCCGGCGCACGGCCGAGTCGCTGACGTCGCCCTCGTTCCACTGGTCACCGACGAGGGCAGTGACCATGGCCAGGTGTCCGCCGAGGATGGCCGTGAGAGCACCGATCCGCTCGGTGGACCGGGTGTTCATCTTGTGGGGCATGGCCGACGAGCCGACCTGACCCTCCTGGAACCCTTCGGTGGCCAGCTCGTGGCCGGCCATGAGCCGGATGGTCTTGGACAGGTTGGCCGGGCCGGAGGCGGCCTGCACGAGGGCGGAGACGACGTCGAGGTCGAGCGACCGCGGGTACACCTGGCCGACGTTGCCGAGCACATGGTCGAAGCCGAGGTGGGCTGCGACCGCCGACTCGAGCCGGTCGAGCCGGTCGACGTCACCGTCGAACAGGTCGAGCTGGTCCTGCTGGGTGCCGACCGGACCCTTCAGGCCGCGGAGCGGATAGCGGGCGATCAGCTCGTCGATGCGGACGTAGGCCTGCAACAGCTCCTCACCTGCGTTGGCGAAGCGCTTGCCGAGCGTGGTGGCCTGCGCGGCGACGTTGTGCGACCGTCCGGTCATGACGACGTCGCTGTGCTCGACCGCGAGGCCGGAGAGCCGGGCCAGGGCGGCCACCATGCGGCTCCGGACGATCTGGAGCGCCGAGCGCACCTGGATCTGCTCCACGTTCTCGGTGAGGTCGCGCGAGGTCATGCCCTTGTGGATGTGCTCGTGACCGGCGAGATCGGAGAACTCCTCGATGCGGGCCTTCACGTCGTGCCGGGTGACCCTCTCCCGGGCATCGATGCTCTCGAGGTCGACCTTCTCGACCACCGACTCGTAGGCATCGATCACCCCGTCGGGGATCGCGACGCCCAGCTCCTGCTGGGCCCGCAGCACGGCGATCCAGAACCGCCGCTCGAGCACGATCTTGGCCTCGGCCGACCACAGCATCGCCATGTCCGCACTCGCGTAGCGAGTGGCCAGCACGTTCTCGATGCGGGGCTTCACCGGGCGACCCGACTCACAGCTGCTTGGGCTTCCATTGGGCCCGGTGCTCGTCGAGCTTGGCGGCCAGCTCGTCGTCAGTGATCGAGAGGATCTGGACGGCCAGGAGGGCGGCGTTCATCGCCCCGTTGATGGCCACCGTGGCGACCGGCATGCCGGGCGGCATCTGCACCGTGGAGTACAGCGCGTCCACGCCGTTGAGCGCGCCGCCCGCCACGGGCACGCCGATGACCGGCAGCGTGGTGTTGGCCGCGCAGGCGCCGGCCAGGTGGGCGGCCATGCCGGCGGCCGCGATGATCACGCCGTAGCCGCGCTCGCGGGCCGAGCCGACGAACTCCCGCACCGCCTCGGCGTTGCGGTGTGCGCTCATGGCCCACACCTCGTGGTCGACGCCGAACTTCTCGAGCGTCTCCCGTGCCGGCGCCAGCGTCGACTCGTCGTTGGCTGATCCCATCAGGATGGCGACCTTCTTGGTGCTCACTGCGATCCTCTCCTCATGCCCCTTGGGCGATGTCGGTGCGGTACTGCATGCCGGGGAACGAGATGCGCTCGGCTGCGGCGTAGGCGCGCTCACGGGCGGCCGCCACGGTGGGGCCGTGCGCAGTCACGTCGAGCACCCGCCCGCCGGCCACCAGCGGCGACCCCTCGGCGTCGCGGCGGACGCCTGCCTCGAACAGGACGACGCGCTCCATGGCTGCGGCGGCGTCCATCCCCTCGATGCGATGACCGACGTCGTACGGCTCGACGGGGTACCCACCTGCGGCCAGCACGACGGTGACCCATGCGGAGTCGTCGAACGACGGCTCGGTGCGGAGGTCGCCGTCGGCGGCCTCGGCCAGGAAGGCGGCGAGGTCGCCCGAGAACCGGGGCAGCACCACCTGGGCCTCGGGGTCGCCGAAGCGCACGTTGAACTCGACGACCTTGGCGCCTTCGGGCGTGAGCATGAGGCCGGCGTAGAGCACGCCCCGGTAGTCGATGCCGCGCTCTCGAAGGGCGTCGAGGGTGGGCTGCACGATGTCCTTGGCCAGGGCCTCGCCGTCGATGTCGGCCACAGGAGAGAACGCCCCCATGCCTCCGGTCATCGGGCCGACATCACCGGTGTCGATGCGCTTGTAGTCGCGTGCCGTGGCCAGCGGCACGGCTCGTTTCCCGTCGCAGACGCAGAGCAACGAGAGCTCAGGCCCGGTCATGCGCTCCTCGACGAGGATCGCACCCTTGGTGAGCTTGGCCCCGGCGTCAGCCATGGCGTCCGACAGAGAGTCGGTGACGAGCACGCCCTTGCCGCCGGCCAGGTAGTCGGTCTTCACGACGTAGGAGCCGGGCAGGTCGCGGAGAAAGGCGACCGCGTCATCGAGCTCGGTGAACCAGCCGTGGCGCGCGGTGGGCACGCCTGCGTCGACCAGCACCTGCTTCATCCACGCCTTCGAGCCCTCGAGCCGGGCACCATCCGCACCGGGGCCGAACACCCGCAGCCCTCGCGCGCGGAGCTCATCGGCCAAGCCCGCGGTCAGGGGCGGTTCGGGGCCGATCACGACCAGATCCGCCCCGTCCGGCTCGTCGACGAGCGCCGCGGTACGGCCGAGCACCGCGCGCAGGGCGGCCTCTCGCCCACCGTTGCCCACGACGTGAACCCGCATCACCCGGGCTCAGTCCCCGAGGTAGACGAACTGATCGCGCGCCTTGCCGACGGCCACCATCTTGATGGGCACGCCGCACTGCTGCTTGAGCAGGTCGAGGAAGCCGTGGGCCTCCGGAGGCAGGTGGTGCGGCTCGAAGGCGCCGGAGAGATCGCACTGCCAGCCGGGGAGCTCCTCGTAGATCGGCACGGCGCGGTGCAGCTCGGACTGGTGGTACGGCAGGCGGTCGACCCGGCGGCCGTCGATCTCGTAGGCGACGCACACCTTGATGGTGGCGAACTGGTCGAGCTTGTCGATCTTGCCGACGGCCAGCTCCGTGAGCGAGTTGAGCCGCACGGCGTGTCGCATCATGACCGCATCGAACCAGCCCACCCGGCGCCGGCGGCCGGTGACGGCGCCGTACTCCTCAGCCCACTCGATCAGCTGGTCGGCCTCCTCGCCGAGCAGCTCGGTGGGGAACGGTCCTGACCCCACCCGCGTGACGTAGCCCTTGGCGATGCCGACCACTCGGTCGATGTCGCGGGGCCCGATACCGGCGCCCACGCACGCCCCGCCGGCCACCGGGTTGGAGGAGGTGACGAAGGGATAGGTGCCGTGGTCGAGGTCGAGATAGGTGGCCTGGGCTCCTTCGAAGAGCACGTTCTGCCCTTCGTCCAGGGCGTCGTGCACCAGGTTCACCGTGTCGGAGATGAGCGGCCGCAGGCGCGGGAGGTACTCGTCCAGGTAGAGGTCGGCGATCTCGTCGATCTGCTTGGGCAAGCGGTTGAACAGCTTGGCAAGGACGTTGTTCTTCTCCTTCAGCACGACGTCGAGCTTCTGGCGGAAGATCTTGGCGTCGAGCAGGTCCTGCACCCGAAGGCCGATGCGGTTCGCCTTGTCGGCGTAGGTGGGCCCGATGCCGGACTTCGTCGTGCCCAGCTTGTTCTTGCCGAGGCGCCGCTCGGTCAGGGCGTCGATCTCCTCGTGGTACGGCATCACCAGGTGGGCGTTGCCGCTCACCCGCAGCCGGCTGCAGTCGATGCCCTTGGCCTCGAGCTTGTCCATCTCGCGGATCATCACCCCGGGGTGCACGACGACCCCGTTGCCGATCACCGGCGTGATGTGGTCGTACAGGATCCCACTGGGGATGAGCTGGAGGATGTAGGTCTCGCCATCGACGACGATCGTGTGCCCGGCGTTGTGACCGCCCTGGTAGCGCACGACCATCTGCATCTCCTTGGAGAGCAGATCTGTCAGCTTGCCCTTGCCCTCGTCACCCCACTGGGTACCGACAACAACGGTCCCGGGCACGCGCGACTCCTCGATCTCTACTGCGGCGGTCCGTCGAGCATATCCGGCGCCTCGGCCCGCTCCGCCGCCTTGCGCCGACCCACCGCTCGAAGGGCCAGCACGATGGCGATGGGCACCACCATCACCAGCAGCTCGTCCCACCCCATGCCACCGACGTGGGCCAGGAGAGCAGGGATGGGCACTCCTTCAGCCTCCCAGCAACAGGGGTGCTGCGCCCACTGCGAGGGCGACCATCGCGGCCACCACGGGGCGGAGGAGACGAGCCGCCTCCCCCGGGCGCGCCAGC
The DNA here is from genome assembly GCA_902805655.1 of uncultured Acidimicrobiales bacterium. Lineage (GTDB taxonomy): Bacteria > Actinomycetota > Acidimicrobiia > Acidimicrobiales > CADCTF01 > CADCTF01. The sequence continues at coordinate 30,577 of CADCTF010000086.1, read as the reverse complement.
TCGAGGGCACGGTCGTGGGCCACGACGACCGCGGCGACCTGGGCCAGCACGATGACGCCCGCCGGCACCCAGACCGCTGTCGCGATCGAGGCGACGGCGTAGCCGAAGGCGAGCGGGCCCAGCGACGGAGCGAACCCCCGCGCTCGCCCGACGGAGGCGCGGCGCCGGCCAGTACACGCCGAGCCCGACGAAGGAGACGATCACCGCCGCAGCCGCGAGGTAGTCGAACATCCAGGCCGGAAGCGGAAAGCCGCCGGTGCCACCGTGGGCGAGCGGAACCGGTTCAGGCACAGGCGGTGAAGGTGATGGCCCCGTCGGCCCGATCGGCCAGTCGGGCCTCCGGTTGCGCGCGGGTCCACTCCACCAAGGCGTCGCGCAGCTCCCTTCGGTCGGCATCGGTGTCGGTGACCACCGCCGTTCGGACACAGGTGCGCCCCCGGCTCTCCCACGCGACATAGCGATCACCTCCCCATCCGGTGCTGGCCACCCCGGCCCGACTGGGAGTCAGCTCGGTGGCGAGCAACAGGCGCAGCACCAGCTCGCCCATGACGCCGGCATCGATCTCGGGGCCGTCGGCGCTCGGCGGCGCCACGGCCTTCGGCATGTCAGCGTCCAGGAACCGGTCGGGATGGAGGAGGTGCTCGGTGGTGGTCGGCGGCGCGGCGAACGCGGCATCGAGGCGCGCTTGGCCACCGCGGGCGACGAGCGTGCCGGCGAAGCTCGGGCCCACCTGGTACGGGAAGACGACCAGCTGGGCCAGGACCTCCGGCACGTCCGAACCGACCCGGGCTGACTGCGCCGCGCTCTCCCGCTCGCCCTGCTTCTGGTCGGCCAGGCTCAACGTCTCCAGGTAGAGGTTCTCCACGCGCACGGCGTCGCCCTCGGCCAGGCCCTGGAAGCCCGTGGCTGCCTCGTCGTCCCGCTCGTCGAGCTCCGGCCGGTGCAGCTCGAAGTGCTGATCCTGCAGGGCGTGGGTCAGCTCGTGCACCAGCGTCGATCGCACGGAGACCTTGCGCAGGTCGTCGCCCCGCACGAACAGCTCGTCGAGCTCGGGGTCGTAGTACCCGAGCACGGCCCCGCCATAGAGGTCGTCGAGCGCCGACTCGACGTCGACACCCTTGTCGAGCAGCCCCAGAGCCACGAGCACCCGGCCCAGCACCTTCGCGTCTGCGATGTCGGCCTCGGTGCGGTCTTTGGCGATCTGGGCGTCGAGCCTGGCCCGGAACTCCCTGTCGGGGAGCAGCGTGACCTTCACCGGCTGCTTGAACGCCAGACCCCTGGCCTTCTCGACGAAGCGCTCGAGCTCCGCCACCGTGGTCTCCCGGCTCGCCTCGTCCTCCGGCGTGGTCCGGGACGTGCCGCCTCGGGACGACGCATCCCTGGTCGGCTCGTCCGTGGTGACGATCACCGACCCGACGGCGGCGCCCAGCACGACGGCGATGGCCACGACTGCGGCCAGCACCACCTTGGGCCAGGACCGCCGCTTCGACGGGGTCCAAGGGGCGGCCACCACTTCACTGTGGTCTACGGGCCGCCCCTCCGGCGCGCGGGGATCAGACCGGTGCGCCGACCGGCGACGGGAGCGTGTCGCCTGCCACGCTCCCGTCGACCACGATCACGGTTCCGTCGACCCTCTCGGCCACTGCGTCGGGCTTGGGTGACGGACGGCCGATCCAGGCATAGCCCAGACCGACCAGCAAGCCACCGCCGACGACGTTGCCCGGCACGGTCCAGAGCAGGTTGCGGGCCAGCTCGCCCCACGTGGCGCTGCCCTGGAAGATGCCGAGGCCGAACAGGGTCATGTTGGCGACGGAGTGCTCGAACCCGGAGGCGATGAAGGCCAGCAGGGCCCACCAGAGCACGGCCAGCTTGGCGCCGTCGCTCTTGGTGCGACTGGCCATCCACAGCGCCAGGCACACCAGCATGTTGCAGAGCAGGGCCCGCCAGAAGAGCTGCGACCCGCTCGCCGCGTCCTTGGCCGCCACCATCGACGCCACGAGGGCCTCACCCGGTGCGGCCTTCCCTGGAGCAGCGCCCGCGTGCAGGGTGCCACCGCCGTGCACGAGCGCGGCGAAGGCAAGTGAGCCGACCAGGTTGCCGAACAGCGACGCCGCCCAGACGGCGGCCACGTCCCGCCCTCGCACCGCCCCGACCCAGAGCCCCTGGAGCATGGTCATGGCGTTTCCGGTGACCAGCTCGGCGCCGGCGAACACCACCAAGGTGAGAGCCACGCCGAAGACGGCGCCTTGGATGAGCTTGGCCATCGGGTGGCCGGCGGCCACCAGCGGCCCGGACACGCTGACCAGCAGCACGACGGCCACGCCCACGAAGGCACCGGCGAAGGCGGAGAGCAGGAGATAGCGGGGCAGGCCGCGGACCTGGCCGGCCTTCACCTTGGCCAGCGCACTGCCATCGGAGAGCGCTTCGGGAATGGGGATGGGCATGCGGGATCTCCTTGGAGTGAAGGGATGGGTGCTGGATCAGGACCGGCCGGCGCGGACGGCCGGGGCGTCCGCCGGCTCGGGACCGGACGCCCAGCGCTCGTGCATGGCGGCCTCGATCGACAGGGCGAAGGCTTCGACGCCGATGCGGCGGACCGTCTGGCCGATCGACTCGCCGGCCCGGCGCATGGACTCCCAGTTGCCGACGACGGCGTCGACCGCAGCCGGGACGTCCTCGGTGGCCACCCGGCCGGCCACCTCGCCGATCTGCAGCGCGGGCAGGTCGGCGCCGAGGAAGACCTGGTAGCCGTCGCGGGTCTTGCCGTTCACACGAACCTTCGAGCCGGCCAGGCCGATGTCCCCGGCCTGGTGCTGCGCGCACGAGTTGGGGCAACCCGAGATCTGCACCCGCAAGGTGGAGTTCCGGGCGAGCGCCGGGCTGTTCAGCAGCGACACGCCGGCGTCGGGCGCGGTGGTGATGCCGAGGGCGCAGACGGCGGAGCCCGTGCAGGCCCGGATCGAAGCGACGGGGGACTCGCCGAGTATGTGCAGGGCGGTCAGCTGCAGCTCCTCACGGAGCTCGGCCACCCGACCGAGGTCGACGTCGCGCAGGACGATGTCCTGGTCCCGGCTGAGCGTCATCGCCCCGTCCGCGGTGCGCTCGGAGAGATCGGCGATGCGCTCGAGGTCACCGCTCGTCAGGTCCCCCATCGGGACCTCGACGGTGACGAGCGCCTTGCCCGTGCGTCGCTGCGGGCGAACGCCCACCGACCATCCGCCAGGAGGAAGCACACGGAGGATCTCGCGGGCGTCGTCCGGTGCGACCACCTCCACCGGCGCCGGCTCCGGGCGGGACCGCAGCCGGGCGGCGCTGAACGCTTCGAGCCAGGCGGCGCGGAAGGCGTCATCACCCATGGCCTCCACCACGAACTTGAGCCGGCCCTTGGCCGGGTGGTCGAGGTCGCCGTGCTCGATGAACACCTCGACCAGGGCCTCGGCCGCGGCCAGCACGTCCTCACGAGGCACGAAGTCGATGAGCTGGATGCCCAGGCGAGGCGCCTTGCCCAGGCTCCCACCGGCCCAGATCTCGTATCCGGCCTGGCCGTCACGCAGCATGGAGATGAACCCGCCGTCGTTGAGGACGGCGTCCTCGCGGCACCGCGGCGAGCCGCCGAAGGCGAAGTTCAACCGGCTCGGCAGCTCGCAGTTGAGGGTGGCCGACCGGGCGACGATGGTGTCGGAGACGGCGCGGGCGTCCGGGAGGCAGTCGAACGGCTCGTCGAGGCCGAGGCCGGCGTCCTCTGACGCCATGACGTTGCGCAGGGTGTGACCGCAGGCGGATCGGCTCGACAGCCCGATGCGCTCGAGCCCGTCGAGGACGTCGGGGACGTCGGCGGCCTTCACCCAGTGCAGCTCGATGCTCTGGCGAGTGGTGAGGTGCAGCCAGTCAGGGGCGTGGGAGCGGGCGAGGCGGGCGAGGCCCCGGGCCTGGTCGGCGAGCAGCACGCCCCCGGGGATCCGCACCCGCACCATGAACACGCCGTCCTGCAGCTGGGTGCACACGCCGTGGGTCTTCAGGGCGTACCGGTCTTCGGGCTTCAGCCAGCCGTCGCCCTCTTCGGCCAGCCGTTGCAGATCGACGGGAAGGCCAGCGCGCTTGATGCCGGGGATGTCGGGAGCAGCCATGGCGCCGACCGTACGGACACCCTGTTTCCCGACGTTGCCCTAGGCGTTGCCGCTCCAACAACGAACGCTCACTTCGTGACAGGGACGGCTGTGAGGTCGAGCAGGTAGCCCCGCTTCACCACCGCGTGCAGAGCGGAGCCCGCCGGCCCGAGCTTGCGCCGGAGTCGCCCGATGGTGACTTCGAGCGAGCGGTCGTCGAGTGGTCCCGCCCAACCAGCCGCCCAGAGGCGTTCCCTCGCCACGACCGCTCCCGGCCGCTCGACGAGTGCCTCGAGCAGGCAGCGCTCCTTGTCGGTGAGCAGAGCGGTGTGGGGCCCGGCTGCCACCGCGTGGCCCTGCAGCTCGAGCTCGCCCGCCGCTGTCGACAAGGTGACGCGTCGCTCGGCCAGCTCGTCGACGAGCACCCGGAGCATCGTGCCCAGCCGGCCCTTGCCGGGAGCGATCGACGTCAGCAGCCCGGCCCGGCGGGCGGTGCCCACGCAGACCGGGCCCACGCAGACGGGCACGACCGGGCCGGCCAGTGCCTCGCGCACCTGCGCCGCCAGGCCTTCCTCGCCCGCCATCTCGAGGAAGTTGTCGACGGCCGGTGAGGCGGTGAACGTCACCGCATCGACCCGCTGGTGGGCGACCGCGGCGATCAGCGAGCGGGCGGGCGCGGTGTCCTCCGGCCGGGTCCATCGGTAGACCCGCACTTCCACCACCTCGGCGCCGGCGGCGCGCAGGGCAGCCGTCACGTCCTGGCGCTCGTCCCCGTGGTGCTGGAAGGCGACCCGGCGGCCGGCCAGGGGCTCGGCCAGCAGGCGTTCCGCCACCTCGTCGAGCTGCTCGCTCGAAGCGGTCCACCACACCTCGGCGCCGGCCGCGGTGACGGCCCCGGCAGCCTTCGGACCTCGGGCGAGGATGCGGGTGTTGCGGAGCAGAGCCGCCAGCTCGTCGTCGAGGCCCCACGCCGCGGCTCCCCCCAGCCAGCCCCGGATGCCGATGGCCGTGTTGGCCACCAGGTAGTCAGGAGGGTCCGCGAGCAGCGCCTCGGTGGCCGCGCGGGTGACGTCCTCCTCACTCAGGGCAAGGGTGCGGATGCAAGGGCCATGGATCACCCTGGCTCCGCGGCGCTCGAGCAGCTCGGCCTGCTCGGCGGCGCGCCGGTCAGCGGTGACCGCGACGACGTAGCCCTCGAGTGATCCGAGCACCCTCCGACCGTACGGACGGGCCGTTTCGCCGTCGTCACCCGCCCTGGACAGGCGGGTGACGACAACCTGAACGTCTGCTTACTTCAGCACCAGCTCGTCGCCGGCCACGTCGACGGTGACGGTGGCGCCTTCTTCGTACCGGCCCTCCAGCAGGGCCGACGCCAGGGGATCGGCGATGGCCTTCTGGATGAGCCGCTTGAGCGGACGGGCGCCGTAGGCCTCGTCGTAGCCGCTCTCGCCCAGCCAGACCTTCGCGTCGTCACTGACCTCGAGGTCGAGGCGCCGAGCCGCCAGCCGCTTCTCGAGGAAGCGCAGCTGGATGTCGACGATCGCCGTCAGGTCCTCACGAGTGAGGGACCGGAAGCGGATGATGTCGTCGATGCGGTTGAGGAACTCGGGCTTCAACCAGTCCCGTAGGTCGCCGGCGTAGTTCGACGTCATCACCAGCACCGCGTTCGTGAAGTCGACCGTTCGCCCCTGACCATCCGTGAGGCGACCGTCGTCCAGCACCTGCAGCAGCACGTTGTAGACGTCGGGATGGGCCTTCTCGATCTCGTCGAGGAGGATCACGCAGTACGGGCGGCGCCGCACGGTCTCGGACAGCTGACCGCCCTCGTCGTAGCCGACGTAGCCGGGGGGCGCTCCGATGAGGCGGGCGACGGAGTGCTTCTCCCCGTACTCGCTCATGTCGATCCGCACCATGGCTCGCTCGTCGTCGAAGAGGTAGTCGGCGAGGGATCGGGCCAGCTCGGTCTTGCCGACGCCGGTCGGACCGAGGAAGAGGAACGACCCGATCGGGCGGTTGGGATCGGACAGGCCGGCCCGGCTGCGCCGGATCGCGTTGGCCACGGCCGACACCGCTTCGTCCTGGCCGATCACACGCTCGTGGAGCACCTGCTCCATGCGGACGAGCTTGGCCACCTCGCCCTCGAGCATGCGGTTGACGGGCACGCCGGTCCACTTCGAGACCACCTCGGCCACGTCCTCCGCGTCGACCTCTTCCTTCAACATGCGCTGGACGGACTGCAGCGACTCGAGCTCGGCCGTGGCCGTGTCGATCTGAGATCCGAGCTGGGGCAGCTCGCCGTAGCGGATCTCGGCGGCGCGGCCCAGGTCGCCGTCGCGCTCGAAGCGCTCGGCTTCGCCCCGGCGCTGCTCGAGGGTCTCCTTGAGCTGGCGGATGCGGTCGATGGCGTCCTTCTCCGACTCCCAGTGCCCCTTCATGGCGTCGCTCTGCTCGCGCAGGTTGGCCAGCTCCTCGTCGAGTCGAGCCAGGCGCTCCGCGGAAGCGGCGTCGGTCTCCTTGTCGAGAGCGAGGCGCTCGATGTCGAGCTGGCGGATGCGCCGCTCGACCATGTCGATCTCCGTGGGCATGGAGTCGATCTCGATGCGCAGCCGCGAGGCCGCTTCGTCCACCAGGTCGATGGCCTTGTCGGGCAGGAAGCGCCCGGTGATGTAGCGGTTGGACAGCACGGCCGCGGCCACGAGGGCGGCATCCTGGATGCGGACGCCGTGGTGCACCTCGTAGCGCTCCTTCAGGCCGCGCAGGATGGCGATCGAGTCCTCCACGGAGGGCTCGCCGACGAACACCTGCTGGAAGCGGCGCTCGAGCGCAGGATCCTTCTCGATGTGCTTGCGGTACTCGTCGAGCGTGGTGGCGCCGACCATCCGCAGCTCGCCCCGGGCGAGCATCGGCTTGATCATGTTGCCGGCGTCCATCGCACCTTCGGCCCCACCTGCGCCGACGATGGTGTGCAGCTCGTCGATGAAGGTGATGACCTCGCCCTGCGAGTCGGTGATCTCCTTCAGCACCGACTTGAGGCGCTCCTCGAACTCACCGCGGTACTTCGACCCGGCGATCATCGAGCCGAGGTCGAGCGACAGCAGCCGCTTGTTCTTCAGGCTCTCGGGAACGTCGCCCTCGATGATGCGGGTGGCGAGCCCTTCCACGATCGCCGTCTTGCCGACACCCGGCTCGCCGATGAGGACGGGGTTGTTCTTGGTGCGGCGGGAGAGCACCTGGATGACCCGGCGGATCTCCTCGTCACGCCCGATGACCGGGTCGATCTTGCCCTGGCGCGCGTCCTCGGTGAGGTCGCGGGAGTACTTCTCGAGCGCCTGGTACTGCTCCTCGGGGTTCTGGCTGGTGACGCGGTGGCTGCCCCGCACCTCGGCCAGGGCGGCCAGCACCTCGTCGCGCGTGACCCCGATGCGGTCGGCCACGGCCAGCAGCACATGCTCGATGGAGAGGTACTCGTCGCCCAGCGCGGCGCGCTCACGGTCCGCCTGCTCGAGTGCCTCGCGGAGCGTCCGCCCCATCTTGGACTCGCCGCCGTAGGCCTTGGGCAGCTTGGAGACGGCGTCCTCCACCTTGTTGCGCAGGGTCATCGGCGGCACGCCGACGCGCTGCAGCACCGACATGGTGACGGTGCCCTCCTGCGACAACATGGCCGCCAGCAGGTGCTCGGGCGTGACCTCGGGGTTGCTCCGGGCCTTGGCCGAGTCGACCGCGGCGTTGAACGCCTCCTGGGTCTTCAGCGTCCACTTGTTCGGATCCAGGGCCATGTGCTTGCTCCTCGTGCGGCAGAGAACTTGACAACACCATTGTCAACCTCGGCGGGCGCCCTTCTCTTCCGGCTTGTCGGAAGAGAAGGCGCGTCAGCCCCGGTAGACGGCCGGGCTGTGCTTCAGCGGCACGAGGTCGCGGCGGTACTGCCGATGGGTGGCCGCCACCGCGTCACGGGCCTGCTCCTGCAGGCGCGACACCTCCGCCTGCAGCCGTCGCACCTCTTCTTCGAGCTCGATCACCCGGCGGACGCCCTCGAGGTTGAGGCCGGCGGTGGTGAGGTCTTGGATGCGTTGCAGCTGGGCGATGTCGGAGTCGCTGTAGCGACGGCTGCCGCCCCCGGTGCGGGCCGGGTCGAGCAGGCCCTTGCGCTCATAGATCCGGAGGGTCTGGGGATGGACGCCGGCCAGCTCGGCAGCCACCGAGATGACGTAGACGGCTCGGGTCCGACGATCAGCGGACATGGGCATCAGCTCTTCGGTCGTTCCGGATCGGGCGGGACGGGCGGATCAGCGGGCTGGACGTACGGGTCGAGGTGGGCACGGGGCGACTCGGTGCCCGCGGCGGCCAGCGCCTCGATCGCCGTGCGCTCGGCCGCCGAGAGCTTCTGAGGGATGGCGACCTCCACGGTCACCAGCAGGTCGCCGGCGCCCGTGGGCAGCACGGCTCCGTGGCCGCGCACACGGAAGGTGCGACCCGAGCGGGTGCCGGCCGGGACGCGGAGCGAGACCGGCCTGGCCAGGGTGGGCACGGTCACCGTGGCCCCCAGCGCGGCCTCCGCGAAGGTGATGGGCACGGCGAGTGTCAGGTCCTTGCCCTTGCGTCCGAACACTGCGTGCGTCCCTACCCGCACCGTGACGAAGAGATCGCCGGCCGGGCCGCCGTTCGGGCCCACGCCGCCCCTGCCCTTCACCCGGATGCGCTGCCCGGACTCCACGCCGGCGGGGATGCGCACCTTCACCTGACGGGGACGGTGCACGATGCCGGAGCCCTGGCACTCGCGGCACGGGGTCTCGATCCGCATGCCGGTGCCGCTGCACTCCCGGCACGGCTGGCTGAAGGAGAACAGGCCCTGGTTCTCGTCCCGGACGCCCCGGCCACCACAGGCGGAGCAGATCACCGGCGACGTGCCGGGAGCGGCGCCCGTGCCGCCGCAGGGACCGCACGCGGCGTCGCTCGTGACGTGGACGGAGCTGGTGACGCCGTGGATGGCGTCCTCGAACGACAGGTGCAGGTCGGCCTCGAGGTCGTCCCCGCGCTGCGGGCCGGCCGGGGGCCGCACTCGCCCGCCACGACCGGCGCGGCCGCCGAACATGCCGCCGAGCAGGTCGCCGAGGTCGTCGACGCGGAACTGCTGGCCGAAGCCGCCCCCGAAGGGGCTGCCACTCGCCCCGCCGCCGCTCATGGGGCCGAGCCGGCGGACCTCGTCGTACTCCTTGCGCTTCTCGGCATCACCGAGCACGTCGTAGGCGGCGGAGACCTCCTTGAACCGCTCCTCGTCTCCACCGGAGTCGGGGTGCAGCTGCTTGGAGAGCTTGCGGTACGCCTTGCGGACCTCGTCCTGGCTTGCGCCCTGGGAGACCCCCAGCACCTTGTAGTAGTCCTTCTCGAACCACTCCCGCTGCGCCTGAGCCACGATCGCCCTAGCCCTGCACCTTCACCATGGCGGGCCGCAGCAGCTTGCCGCGCCAGGCGTATCCCGCCCGCAGCACCTCGACGATCACCGGGCCGCCCTCGCCGTCCTCGTGCATGACGGCGTCATGGACGGTGGGGTCGAAAGGTGAACCGCTCTCGGGCGCGATGCCCTCGAGGCCTTCCTTCACCAGCGCGTCGAAGAGCATCCCGGCGATCTGCTCGACGCCGTCGGCTCCGCCGTGGGCCAGAGCCAGGTCGGCGGCATCGAGCACGGGCAGCAGCGCCTGAGCGAGGTGCTCCCGGCCACGGTCGAGCGCCTCCGACTGCTGCTTGGTCGTTCGCTTCTTGAAGTTCTCGAAGTCGGCCTGCAAGCGCCGGAGCGCGTCCAGGTACTCGTCGCGCTCGGTCGCCACCTTGGCCAGGTCGAGGTCGACCTCGACCGCGACGGCCGCGGCCTCGGCCTCGACCGCCAGCTCCGGGTTGGCGTCGACGATCTCGGCGAAGGCGTCGGCCTCGCGCTCCTCTGCGGTGCGGTCGTCGGCCGACGCGGACGGGGCCGATGGGTCCGGCCCCGTCTCGTTGGTTGCGGGATCCTCGCTCAAGCCGGGCGCTCCTCGTCCACGATCTCGGCATCGACGACCTCGTCGTCGTTGCCGGCGGCGCCACCGGCGGTGCCGGCGGAGCCGTTCGACGAGCTCTCGGATGCGGCCTGCTCGTACATGCGCTGGGCGAAGGGCTGCAGCGCCGAGTTGAGCCGCTCGTTGGCCGACTTGATCGCTTCCAGGTCGGAGCCGCCGAGGGCGGTCTTCAGGTCGGCCAGCGCCGAGTCGACCTGCTCCTTCTCCGGGCCGGTGGCCTTGTCGCCCTGGTCCCGGAGCAGCTTCTCGGTCTGGTACACCCGGCTGTCGGCGTCGTTGCGGACCTCGGCCTCCTCGCGGCGGCGACGGTCCTCCTCCGCGTGGGCTTCGGCATCGCGCACCATCTGCTCGATGTCGTTGCGGTCGATCGAGCTCTGACCGGTGATGGTCATCGACTGCTCCTTGCCCGTCGCCTTGTCCTTGGCGGACACGTGCACGATGCCGTTGGCGTCGATGTCGAACACGACCTCGATCTGGGGGATGCCGCGTGGGGCCGGGGGCAGGTCGACCAGCTGGAACTTGCCGAGCGTCTTGTTGTAGCTGGCCATCTCCCGCTCGCCCTGCAGCACGTGGATCTCCACGCTCGGCTGCATGTCCTCTGCGGTGGTGAACACCTCGGAGCGGCGGGTGGGGATGGTGGTGTTGCGCTCGATCAGCTTGGTCATGATGCCGCCCCGGGTCTCGATGCCGAGGGACAGCGGCGTGACGTCGAGCAGCAGCACGTCCTTCACGTCGCCCTTCAGCACACCGGCCTGGATGGCGGCACCGATGGCGACGACCTCGTCGGGGTTGACGCCCTTGTGGGGCTCCTTGCCCGTCATCGAGGTGACCAGGTCCTGGATGGCCGGCATGCGGGTGGAGCCGCCGACCATGATCACGTGCTCGATCTGGTCCTTGGTGAGCCCGGCGTCCTTGATGGCCTGCTCGAAGGGGGTGCGGCACCGCTCGACCAGGTCAGCGGTGAGCTCCTGGAACTTGGCCCGGGTGAGGGTGAGGTCGAGGTGCTTGGGGCCTTCGCTGGTGGCGGTGATGAAGGGCAGGTTCACCGTGGTCTGCTGCACCGAGGAGAGCTCGATCTTGGCCTTCTCGGAGGCCTCCTTGAGGCGCTGCACGGCCATCTTGTCGTTGGTGAGGTCGACGCCCTCGGTGTTCTTGAACTCCTTGACCAGCCAGTCCATGACCCGCTGGTCCCAGTCGTCACCGCCCAGGTGCACGTCGCCGTGGGTGGACTTCACCTCGAAGACGCCCTCGCCGATCTCGAGCACGGACACGTCGAACGTGCCGCCTCCGAGGTCGAACACCAGCACGGTCTCGTCGGCGCCCTCCCGCTCGAGGCCGTAGGCCAGCGCGGCGGCGGTGGGCTCGTTGATGATGCGGAGCACCTCGAGACCGGCGATCTGGCCGGCCTCCTTGGTGGCGGTGCGCTCGGCGTCGTTGAAGTAGGCAGGCACGGTGATGACGGCCTGGGTGACGGTGTCGCCCAGGTAGGCCTCCGCGTCACGCTTCAGCTTCTGGAGGATGCGGGCGCTGATCTCCTGGGGGTTGTACTTCTTGCCGTCGATGTCGACGGTCCAGCCCGTGCCCATCTGACGCTTGACCGAACGGATGGTGCGGTCGGGGTTGGTGATGGCCTGACGCTTGGCCACCTCGCCCACGAGGACCTCGCCGGTCTTCGAGAACCCGACGATGGAGGGGCTCGTGCGCCCGCCCTCGGCGTTGGGGATGACAGTGGGCTCGCCCGCCTCGAGAACCGAGACGACTGAGTTGGTGGTGCCGAGGTCGATGCCGACGGCCTTGGGCATGTGGTTCTCCTTGAGACGGGATCGGGGGGTGGAACCGCAGTTCCTGCGGAGCACCGTAGCAAACTTGAGTGCATACATATCAAGGTTCCGCAGCGTTGGGCTATTCCCTGCGACCACACGTAGGAACTCCCCGCGCTGCCTGGGCAGGTGTAGGTTGCGACCGCAACTGACACGATCGGGGGGTCGGGGTTGACCAGCAGTGACGTCACGTCCACTGACGGCCCGACAGACGCGCCGCTCGAAGCTCCGAGCGAGGCCAAGGCGCCGCGCTTCTACTACGGCTACTACCTGGTGGGCGCGGCCTTCGTGGCCCAGCTGGTCTCGATCGGCATGTCCACCTACGTGCTCGGCCCGTTCCTCGAGCCGATGACGAGCGAGCTCGGGTGGACCCGCTCGGAGTACACCCTGGCCCGCACCATCGGCCAGTGCGTCATGGCGCTGACCGGGTTCTTCATCGGAACCCACGTCGACAAGCACGGCGGCCGGCGCCTGATGATGATCGGCATCGGCATCCTCACCGGGTCGCTGTTCGCCATGAGCTTCGTGAACGAGCTGTGGCACTGGATCGTCTTGAACGGGCTGGCGCTGACGGTCGGGTGCGCCCTGATCGGCAACCTCGTCGTGAACGTCACACTCTCGAAGTGGTTCGTGGAGCGGCGGGGATGGGCCGCATCCATGGCCTCCATGGGTGTCTCCACCGCCGGCATCACCCTTGCGCCCCTCACCACCTTGAGCATCGACGAGCTCGGTTGGCGTGCGGCGTGGCGCCTCCTCGCCGGCGTCGCCGCGCTGCTCATCGTGCCGACCTCTCTGGTGATGCGGCGGGCACCCGAGGACTACGGGCTCTTCCCCGACGGCAAGACCAAGGAGGAGGTGGCGGCGGGTGGAGGCCAGCGGGCCATCACCGACTACGACACCTCGCTCACCCGCAAGCAGGCGCTGCGCACCATCTCCTTCTACATGCTGGTGCTGGCCTTCGGGATGTTCGCCATCACCATCGGCGTGATGCTCCTGCAGACCATCCCGTTCATGAGCGACGCCGGGTACTCGAGAGGTCGGGCGTCCTTCATGGTCACCCTGGCCTCGATCCCCGCCCTGCTGTCGAAGCCGGTCTGGGGGCGCCTCATCGACACCGGTGACCCCAAGAAGATGGCGTCCATGGGAGCCGCCCTCACCGGCACGGCCATGATCGTCATCACCCTGTCCGTGCAGGCCACCCTCGACCCGGTGGTGTACTTCGGGTTCTTCCTCCTCGGCTTCGGATGGGGCGGTCTGATCCCGCTGCAGGAGGTCATCTGGGCGATGTTCTTCGGCCGGCGCTACCTCGGGTCGGTGCGCAGCGCCGCACTGCCCTTCTCGTTGCTGCTGGGCGCCGGTGGGCCGCTCGTGGTCTCCTACTACTTCGACCGCGTCGGCAACTACAACGGTGCGTTCCTCGGGGTCGCCGCCCTGAACCTCACGTCCGCGGTGCTGCTGCTGCTCGTGCCCAAGCCGGTTCGCACCTAGCAATAGCCTCGCCGTCCGTGGACGAACCTCGGGCGTACCGTCAGTACCGCTTCCGCCGCCCCCCCGGGGCCTGCGAGATCCTGCTCGTGCGCCACGGCGAGTCGGCTCCGGCGGTCGAGGGGCAGACGGTGCCGATGGTGGAGGGGCACGGTGACCCACCGCTCGACCCGGTGGGCGAGCGGCAGGCCGAGCGGGTGGCCGAGCGCATCGCCGAGTCGGGGGAGTCGATCGCTGCCATCTACGTCACCAACCTGCAACGCACCCAGCAGACCGCCGCCCCCCTGGCCGCTCGCCTCGGCCTCGAGCCGCGAGTGGAGCGCGACCTTCGGGAGGTGTTCCTCGGTGAGTGGGAGGGCGGCACCCTGTTCCGCCGCAACGTCACCGAGCAGCACCCCATCGCCGTGAGGATGTTCGCCGAGCAGCGGTGGGACGTCATCCCCGGCGCCGAGCCGACTGCTCAGCTCGCCGAGCGGGTGCGCGGGGTGATCACGCGGATCGCCGCCGCCCACGCCGACGAGACAGTGGTGGTGGTGGCCCACGGAGGCGTGATCGGGCAGATCCTCGCCGACGCCAGCGGCTCGCGCTCCTTCGCCTTCACCGGCTCCGACAACGCGGCCATCTCCCACATCGTCGTGACGCCCGACCGATGGATCATCCGCCGCTACAACGACACTGCCCACCTGGGCGCCGCCTTCACCGAAGGCCCCGAGCCGCTGACCTGAACGGGCGTGATGCCACGTCCGATAAGGATTGCGGTGTGCCTCACGCCTTGCGTGCCCGGTCCATATGCCAGCGCTTCGGGGATCGTGTCGTCCTCGACGAAGTGGACCTGGAGGTCCCCGCTGGTCGAGTGATCGGCCTGCTGGGGCCGAACGGCGCCGGCAAGAGCACGCTCATGCGGATCCTCTTCGGCGTGCTGACGCCGGACTCCGGAACGGTCGAGTGGCGAGGTCGGCCGGCCACCGAGGACGACCGCCGGTCGTGGGGCTACCTGCCCCAGGAGCGGGGCCTCTACCGCGACATGCGGGTGGCGGACCTGCTCATCTGGATCGCCCGCCTCCACGGGCTCGACAAGGCCACCGGCCGGAACCGGGCCCAGGACCTCCTGGATCGTCTGGGCCTGGCCGACCGGGCCGGCGACAAGATCATCGACCTGTCGGGAGGCATGGCGCAGCGGGTACAGCTGGCCGCGGCGATGGTGCACGAACCCGACCTGCTCGTGCTCGACGAGCCGTTCTCGGGCCTCGATCCGGTGGCCGTGGAGTTCCTCTCGACGGTCATCGTCGACCACGTGGCCTCCGGACGGAACCTGCTGTTCTCCAGCCATCAGCTCGATCTGGTCGAGGACCTGTGCGAGACCATCACCTTGCTCGACCGCGGTCGCGTCGTGCTGCACGGCGACCTTCGAGAGCTCAAGGCCACCAGCCCCGACCGGTACCTGCGCGTCGACGTCGCGGTCGAGGAAGCATGGATCGATCCGGGGCTGGCCACCGTCGTAGCGACGAACGCCTCCGGCACGCGGCTGCGGCTCCATCCGGGAGCCGACCCCGGTGTGGTGCTCGATGCAGTGCGCGCTCGCGCCGCGGTGTCGAGCTTCGGAGTGGAAGCTCCCAGCTTGTCCGAGCTGTTCCTGGCGGCCGCCGGTCGGCCGGCGGACGGTGCACGGGCACTGGAGGAGGAGGTGGTTCGGTGAAGCGCTACGGAGGGATCCGGCTCGTGGCCGCCCGCGAGGTGCGTGAGGCGCTGCGACGCAGGAGCTTCTGGGTCGTAGCCGCGCTGTTGCTGGTGGGGTCGACCGCCGCGATGGTGCTGCCCGAGGTGCTCGGGGACGACGGCCCCAAGCGCTACAAGATCGCCACCGTCGACGGCTCGCCGAGGCTCGACGCGGGGTTGCTCAGCGCAGTGCGGGCCCTCGACGCAACGCTCGAGGTGCGATCCGTGGCCGATCGGGACGCCGCCAGGGCCGCCGTCGAGGAGGACGACGTCGACCTGGCGGTCGTGGCGGGCGGCGAGCGCAACACCATCGTGGCCGGCTCGGGGAACGACGCGTTGGTGGCGATGGTGCAGCAGGCGCTGACCCGGGAGTCGGTGCGCAGCCGGCTCGAGCAGCTGGGCGTTCCCGGCTCCGAGGTCGACAACGTCCTGGCTGCTCCGCCTCCCGCCGTGGAGCGGCTCGACCCCGACTCCAACGAGCGACGGGCCGCTTCGGGCGCCATCTCCACGCTGCTCTACATCCTCCTGCTCTCGCTGTCCGTGCAGGTTGCGACGGGCACGGCGATCGAGAAGGCGAACCGCATCAGCGAGGTGCTGCTCGCCATCGTGCGCCCCGGTGCCTTGCTGTTCGGGAAGGTGGTCGGCGTCGGCATCGTCGGGCTGGCCACGCTGGCGTGCGCCATCGTGCCCGTGCTCGTCAAGGGCGCGGTCGGGGGTGACCTGCCCGAGGGGCTCGGGGCGGCAGTGGTCGGCAGCGCTCCCTGGGTGCTGATCGGCTCCGCCCTCTACCTCACCCTCGGCGGCGCGCTGGGCGCGCTGGTGGAGCGCCAGGAAGAGGCCGGCTCCGCGGTCATGCCGCTCACCCTTGCGCTGGTCGGCTCGTTCTTCGTGGCCCAGGGAGCGCCGGAGAGCCCGCTCGCCTCGGTGCTCGCCTACTTCCCTCTCACCTCCCCGCTCGTCATGCCGGCCCGCATCGCGGTGGGTGCGGCCACGCCGCTCGAGATGGCTATCTCCGCCGGCGTGGGGGTGGCTGCGGTGGCCCTCGTCGTGCGAATGGGTGCGGTCGTGTACCGCCGTGCCATCGTCCGCACCGGCCGTCGCCTCAAGCTGCGGGAGGTGCTCCGCACGAGCGCCGGGACCCGGAGAGCGGCCGTGGCGGCGACGGTACGCTCCCCGGCATGAGCACCGTCGTCCTCCTCCGCCACGGCGAGAGCACCTGGAACCTCGCCAATCTCAGCACCGGCTGGACGGACGTGCCGCTCACGGACCGTGGACGGGAGGAGGCTCGGGCCAGCGGCCAGCTGCTCGTGTCGGAGGGCATCGGCATCGACGTGGTCCACACCTCGTTGCAGCGACGGGCCATCCACACCGCCCAGATCTGCCTGGACGAGATGGAGCTCGACTGGCTCCCCGTGCGCAGGAACTGGCGGCTCAACGAGCGCCACTACGGCGACCTGCAGGGCAGGAACAAGCAGGACATCGCCCAGCAGTACGGCGAGGAGCAGTTCTTCGCCTGGCGACGCGGCTACAACACGCCGCCGCCTCCGCTGGCCCTCGACGACGAGCGCCACCCTCGGTTCGACCCCCGCTACTCGAAGCTGCCGCCGGACGTGCTGCCGGCGACCGAGTGCCTGGCCGACGTCGTGGTGCGGGCCATCCCCTACTGGCACGACGTGATCGTGCCCGACCTCCGCGCCGGCCAGACGGTGCTGATCGCGGCGCACGGCAACAGCCTGCGTGCGCTGGTGAAGCACCTCGACGGCATCTCCGACGACGCCATCCCGGCGGTCAACATCCCGACCGGGGTGCCGCTCGTGTACGAGCTCGACGAGGGGCTCCAGCCCATCGGCGACAGGGTGGCGTGGACCGGTGGGCTTCGCGGCCGCTACCTGGGCGACCAGACCGAGGTGCGGTCGAAGGTCGAAGCGGTGGCCGCCCAGGGGTCGGCCTCGAAGGGCGACGAGGCCGCCGAGGCTTCAGGTGAGCCGGTGATCGATCCAGGCCCGGCACCGCCCGAAGGCTGAACGCGAGAACCCCGCCCGACCTCACGGCCGGGCGGGGTTCGATGCAGTGGGCCAAGTGGTTCAGGCGGGTTTCAGACGGCGTCCACGCCCATCTCACCGGTGCGGATGCGCTGAAGCCGGTCGACCGGAGCGATCCAGATCTTCCCGTCGCCGATGCTGCCGGTGCGGGCGGAGCTGGCGATGGTGTCGGCGACCTTCTCGGCATCGGCCGTATCGGTGACCACCTCGATGCGCAGCTTCGGAACGAGGTCGATCTTGTACTCGGCTCCTCGATAGGTCTCGGTGTGGCCGCCTTGTCGGCCGAAGCCCCGGACCTCCGAGACGGTGATGCCTGCGACCCCGATGTCCTGCAGGGCGTCCTTCACGGCGTCGAGCTGGTGCGGCTTGATGATGGCGGTGACCAGGTGGACCATGATCGCCTCCTCAGACCCGTGCCGAGGCGGTCGAGCTGCCCGTGGCGGAGGCGGACGAGCTGCCGGCACCGGCGCCGGCCCCGGCAAGGGTGTCGTGGCCATAGCCGGAGGTGCCGTGCTCGAGGACGTCGAGCCCCTCGATCTCCTCCTCGGCGCTGACCCGCAGGCCCACCGTCGCCTTGATGACGAGGAACAGGATGCCGGAGGCCAGCGCGACGAACAGCCCGACGGCCACGACGCCGATGATCTGGCTGATCAGCTGGGAGGCACCGCCGCCGTAGAAGAGGCCCTGCTGCCAGAAGTCGGTGTCCTCGGTGGCGAAGAGGCCGACGCAGATGGTGCCGAAGGCACCGCAGACGCCGTGGACCGAGATGGCGCCCACCGGGTCGTCGATCTTGATGCGGTCGAAGAAGAAGACGGCGAAGACCACGATCACGCCGGCGCAGGCGCCGATGATGAGCGCCCCGATCGGCGACACGGCGGCCGTGCCGGCGGTGACACCGACCAGCCCGGCCAGCATCCCGTTGGCCGTCATGGCCACGTCCGGCTTCCCGCTCTTCATCCAGATCGCCAGCATGGCGGCGATCGCCCCGGCGCAGGCGGCCAGCGTGGTGGTGACGGCGATGCCCCCGATGGCGCCGTCGGCCGCCAGCTCCGAGCCGGCATTGAAGCCGTACCACCCGACGAGGAGGATGAACGTGCCGAGGATGGCGAAGGGGATGTTGTGGCCCGGGATGGCTCGCGGCTTGCCGTCCGAGCCGTACTTGCCGATGCGGGGACCGAGGATCATCGCCCCCATGAGGGCGGCGACGCCACCGGTCATGTGGACCATGGTCGACCCGGCGAAGTCGTGGAACGGCGTGGAGAGCTGGGCCAGCCAGCCGCCTCCCCAGTTCCAGTGCACGACCACCGGGTAGATCACGGACGAGATCACGATGCTGTAGAGGAAGTAGCTCTTGAACTTGGTGCGCTCGGCCATCGCTCCGGACACGATTGTGGCGGCGGTGGCGGCGAAGGCCACCTGGAAGACGAAGAACACCGGGACGGTGAGCGTGCCGTAGGTGAATGCCCCGTCACCCAGGAACCAGCCCTCGGTGCCGAAGAAGTCGTTGCCCGCACCGAACGCGATGGCGAAGCCGACGGCAAAGAAGGCGATGGCTCCGGCGGCGAAGTCCATCAGGTTCTTCATCATGATGTTGGCCACGCTCTTGGCCCGGGTGAGGCCCGCCTCGACCAGGGCGAAGCCGGCTTGCATGAAGATCACCAGCACGGCGGCCACGAGGACGAAGACGTTGTCGAGGTTGGTCTGGACGTCCGCGGCGGTGACCTCGGCCTCTTGCGCGAGCGCCGGCGTAGCCCAGATGGCGACACCGGCCCCGGCGAGCACCGCACCGGTCGCCAGATGGCGGGTGACGGGTTTCTTTAGGAAGGACATGCCCCGGAAGGTAAAGCCGGGTTGTTCCGGCAAGGTGTGCCGAGCATTACGCCTCTTGAACGGCTTTCTGTCCTCTTGCTGACGCCTCGAGGAGGTAGCCGCGTGACCGCACGGTGCGGATGGAAAGGCCGATAGGGGCCAGGCGGCGGCGCAGCCTCAGCACGTGGACGTCGAGGGCGTTGCGCCCGGGGGCGCCGTCGGGCCACCCGGACCGGGCGAGGGTGTCCCGGCTCACGACCGCGGCGAACCGGTCCACCAGCGCGCGCGTCAGGCGTGCCTCGACGGGGGGAAGCGGCACCCACCCGTCGGCGAACCGGATGACTCCGTCATGGTCGAGGTCGGGAACGGTCGTGTCGTGCCTCGAGGCGCGGAAGGCGAGTCCCTCCAGCCGAGCTCGGACGTCACCGTCGACCGCCGGCACCCGGATCCAGTCCTCGATGCAGTCCTCGGCCGCCGGAGGTGCGCTGTCCTCCTCCACCAGGAGCAACCGGGGTACCCCGGCCTCGATGAGCCCAGCTCGGCGCCCGGATTCCACGGGCCATCTGACGAGGACGGCGTTCACGAATCCGGACGATATGGGTCCAACGTTGCGCCGAGGTTTCCGGCCGATGAAGCGTCGACCCCTGATTCGCCACCAACGTCTACGGTTTCGGCCATGGCGCGCGGCAAGGACATGAAGATCGAACAGCTGGCTCAGGTGCGGCTGTTCTCGGAATGCTCGAAGAAAGACCTGACGATGATCGGAAAGCTCTCCGACGAGCAGACGGTCGAGGCAGGCAAGGTCATCGTCGAGCAGGGCACCACGGGTGTCGAGTTCTTCCTCATCCTCGAGGGTGAGGCGATCGTGCGTCGGAACGGCCGCAAGACCGCGACGCTCGGCGAGGGCAAGTACTTCGGCGAGCTGGCCCTGCTGTCACCCGCGCCACGCAACGCGCAGGTCGCCGCCGTCACCGACATGCGCCTGCTCGTGATCCGCCAGCGCCAGTTCAAGGGCCTCCTCGACGAGGTGCCCGGCATCAACCACAAGCTGCTGGCGAGCATGGCCGAGCGCATTCGTGAGTACCAGGCGAAGGCCGTCGAGAACTAGGCCGCTGGTAGCCCTGTCGGATTCCCGATCGGGCGGGGCCACGAAGTAGGTTTCGGCCCATGGCCACCCGCGCACCGGGACGGCGCATCAAGCCGTCTCAGATCACCCTTGCCGTCGGCGTTGCGTTGGGCGTCGTCGTCGCCATCTCGGGCATCGTCCCACTCATCGTCGACTGGCACGACGACGCCCAGGTGACCCGCGAGGTCTTCGGCAACGTGCCCGACGCGGTGAAGCTGATCTTCTACGTCGTGCTGGCCGTGACCTTCCCGGCCTCCGCGTGGCTGTTCTCGCAGCGGGTGCAGAACTGGGAGCGGGGGGCGCCGGACCGCCGGCCGACCACCCCCAAGAACGTCAAGAAGCGGATGAAGGACTTCCGGGCCGGCGTCTACATGAAGACGCTGATGCGTGACGGTGCCGCCGGCGTCATGCACTCCCTCATCTACTTCCCGTTCCTCATCCTCTTCGCCGTCACCGCGATCCTCGAGACCAACCACCAGCTGCCGGAGTCACTGAAGTTCCTCCACGGCAACGTGTACCTGGCGTGGTCGTTCGTGGGCGAGGTCGCCGGGGTGCTCTTCATCGTCGGCATCGTCTGGGCCATCGTGCGGCGCTACGTGCAGCGGCCCTACCGCCTCCGCATCAAGACCAAGCCCGAGGATCACCTCATCCTCGGCATGTTCCTCTTCATCGGGGTCAGCGGCTTCCTCGCCGAAGGCGCCCGCATCGCGCTGAGCGGCATGCCCACCTTCGAGCGCTGGTCGTTCGTCGGCTACCCCATCGGCCTGCTGATGGAAGGCATGCCCGGCCTCGGCACGTGGCACCAGGTCTTCTGGATCGGCCACTTCCTGGGCTTCGTCGCCTTCCTGATCGTGCTGCCGGTCACCAAGCTCCGGCACATGTTGACGAGCCCGCTCAACATGTACCTGTCCGACCGTGACCGCCCCAAGGGCGCCATGAAGCCGCTGCCCAACCTCATGGAGACCGAGCTCGAGAGCTTCGGTGCCGCCGTCATCTCCGACTTCACCTGGAAGCAGCTGCTCGACACCGACGCCTGCACCATCTGCGGGCGGTGCACAAGCGTCTGCCCGGCTCACGCCACCGGCAAGCCGCTCGACCCTCGCGAGATCGTCACCAAGATCGGCAACGTCATGTCCGAGAGCCGGCCGGCGGGTGCCGTCTCCCCGGTCATCGGCCACGAGCCGGAGCTCACCGTCACCACCGACGCGGTGTTCGAGCGCATCTCGCCCGAGGAGATCTGGGCCTGCACCTCCTGCAAGGCGTGCGACGAGATCTGCCCGGTCAACATCGAGATCCTCGACAAGATCCTCGACATGCGGCGCTACCTGTCGATGATGGAGTCCAACTTCCCCGCCGAGCTGGGCAACGCCTACCGCTCGATGGAGAACCAGGGCAACCCCTGGGGCCTCTCGCAGGGCACCCGGGCGGACTGGGCCAAGGGGCTGCCCGAAGAGGTGCCGATCGTCGACGGGTCGAGCCCGCTGACCCACGAGTACCTCTACTGGGTCGGCTGCGCCGGGTCGTTCGACGACAAGAACAAGAAGGTCACGGTGGCGACGGCCAAGCTGCTGCAGCGGGCGGGCGTCGACTTCGCCATCCTCGGGCCGAACGAGAACTGCACCGGCGACCCGGCCCGACGTTCGGGCAGCGAGTACCTCTTCCAGATGCTCGCCAGCCAGAACATCGAAGCCATGAACGCCATGGGCGTGAAGAAGATCATCACCCAGTGCCCCCACTGCTTCAACACGCTGGGCAACGAGTATCCCCAGCTCGGCGGCCACTACGAGGTCGTCCACCACAGCCAGTTCCTCGAGTGGCTGATCGACACCGGCAAGCTGGACATGTCCGAGGCCGCCCTCGACGAGCGGGTCGTCTACCACGACAGCTGCTACCTCGGCCGCCACAACGACATCTACATGAGCCCCCGCAAGGTGCTCGGCACCCTGAAGGGCATCGAGATCGTCGAGGCTCCGCGCAACGGCACCAAGGGCATGTGCTGTGGTGCCGGCGGCGCTCGGATGTTCATGGAGGAGTCGACCGGCAAGAAGGTCAACACCGAGCGGAGCCGGGAGCTGATCGAGACCGGCGCCAGTCGCGTGGCCACCGCGTGCCCCTTCTGCTACATCATGATCGACGACGGCACCAAGGAGAACGGTCGCGACGACATCGTCGTGCAGGACATCTCCATGCACCTGCTCGAGTCGCTGGAGGCCCCCAAGCGGGCCGCGGTGGCCATGGCCGGGCAGTCCGGAGCGGCCGTCCACCAGCCCGGCGAGCACGGCGCCGACGACTCCGGCACCGCGTAGCGGAAACGGTCGGAGGTCTCATGAGCCTCGACTGGGACGAGCTGATCTTCGACGCCAAGGACCACGCCGCCCTCGGCCGGTGGTGGGCTGAGGCGCTGGGCTGGGTGATCGTCGACGAGGACGACACGGGCATCGAGATCCGGAAGTCGGCCGAGCACCGGCCGGGGCTCGTCTTCGTTCCTGTCGACGACCCGAAGGTGGTCAAGAACCGGCTCCACCTCGACTTCCGACCCGAGGACCGCGACGCGGAGGTCGATCGCCTGCTGGCCCTCGGTGCGACCCGGGCCGATGTGGGCCAGGGCGAGCAGACCTGGGTCGTGCTCGCCGACCCGGAGGGCAACGAGTTCTGCGTCCTCCCGTCGCGCTCCCTGGCCGGCTGACCCGCGCCGGGCGACCACCAGAGAACGCAGAGCGACGGCGCCGAAGAGCAGAGTCGGCAGGTCGCCCAGGTGCGCGCCATGGGTGGCCGTGAGCGTGAGGAGCACCGGCCCCGCGAACGCGTAGAGGGGGATGACCCACCACAGGCTCAGCCCGACCAGCGCCACGGCGGCGGCCAGGTGTCCGGCGAGCCGCACCTTGTCGGCGCGACGGCGGAGGCGCACCGGTGCCCGGCCGAGCAGCTGGTCGGCCGGGGGTGAGCTGACCGATTCACCGGGCCTTCATCGGCGCGGCGCCCGGCGCCCTTGTGCGGCTCTCCGCGCCGAAATCCGACGGGCCGGTCGCTAGGCCGACAAAGGCCGCAACATCGTCGCCGCCCCGGCGGCAACCTCCACCACTGCGTAGCCGGATCGCTCGTAGAGGCGCATCGCTGGGTTGGGCAGCTCGACGCTGAGGCTGACCGCTCGGACGCCGCGGCGGATCGCCTCGAGCTCGATGGCGGCCAGCAAGCGGGCGCCGATGCCCTGGCCCCTTCGCTCCGCCAGGACGGCGATGCTGAGCTCTGGGATGTCGTCGGCCACGAATCCGTACCCGGGTCGCGCCGCGGGCAGGAGCCGGCACCATGCCGCCCCGAGGGGACGGGTCGCCGCGTCTTCGGCCACCACCCCGAAGTCGCCGTTGCGTCCCCAGCCCTCGACGTAGCGCGCGTTGTGGTCGTCGGCGAGGGTGTCCTCGGCCGAGCGGGGCGTGCGGGTCGGGTCCCAGCTGGCGGCCTGGACGAGGTGGCGGCGCAGGATGGGCTCGTCCTGTGGCGTCGCCGGGCGGATGGTGACCGCCGCCGTGTCCTCATTCGGTGAGCGGCCGTCGAGGCGCAGATGGAAGCGCTGGTAGGTGGCGAAGTCGACGACGTGCTCGAAGCCGAGCCGGCGCACGACGGCGACGCTCCTCGTGTTTCCGTGGTTGATGCCGGCGAAGACGTCGGTCGCCTCGAGCATCGAACGGGCGTAGTGGAGAGCCGCCCGGCACGCGGCGGTGGCCCAGCCGTGACCGACTGCGTGCTCGGCCAACCAGTAGCCGATCGAGTACCGGGGCGGGGCGACGGGCATGAGGTCGACTCGGCCGACGAACAGCCCACGCCGCCACACACCGAAGCGGGTGTTCGAGTCCTGCGGGTCCTCGAGGTATCCCGCGACCTGCTCTCGAGAGGCGGATCGGGCCCACTCGTAGCCGCCACGCGCGAGGTGGTCGCGACTCGCGCGCACCGCTGCGAAGTAGGCATTCGCGTCGCCGGGCCCGAGGGGGCGCAGGACCAGCCCGTCGACCTGCGTGGGCATCTCCGCCGACGTCACCGGTCGCACCGTACTGTTCGGCCGTGGACGGAACGAAGGTGCGGGTCGCCGCCTACCAAGCCCCGTACCTGACGTTCGGCTCGTTCGAGGCCGTCGGCCTCATCGTGAAACAGGTGGCGTCGTGCGAGCGGCAGGCCGTCGAGGTGCTGTGCTGCCCCGAAGCGGTACTCGGCGGTCTGGCCCACGAGTCGGACGGGCAGTCGCCGGAAGACGTCGCCATCGGAGTGGACAACGGTGAGGTGCACGAGGTGCTGCGCCCGCTCATGGACACTGCGATGACGGTCATCGTCGGCTTCACCGAGCGCGATACAGGAGGCGACATCTTCAACTCGGCCGCCGTCGTCACGTCCGGCGAGCTGGTGGGCGTCTACCGCAAGGTGTTCCCGGGCTACCGCACCGTCGTCCAGGCCGGCGTCGAGCTGCCGGTCTTCCACCACGGGTTGCTCGGGTACGGGGTGATGATCTGCAACGACATCTGGTACCCGGAGCCGGCCCGGGTGCTCGCAGCCAGAGGGGCGGCCGTCGTCTTCGTGCCCACCAACAGCGGCCACCTCGGTAGCCCAGCTGCGGCCGACGGGCTCCGCGCCCGAGGCGAGAACCTGCCCGTGGCCCGGGCGGTCGAGAACTCGACCACCGTGGTGGTCGCCGACATCGCCGGGCGGCAGGGCGAGAGGTTCGCGCTGGGCAGCACCCGGATCGTCGGCCCGGACGGCACCGTGCTGGCTGCCGCGCCTCCGGACCGGGAGTGCTTGTTGATCGCCGATGTGCAGGTGGACCCGGGCCCGCGTGGGCCAAGAGGATGGGACGGCTACACCAACCCGGCCGTCACCCGGGCTTTCCTTCGGCTGTGGAACCCGAGCGGGAAGGGGCTACCGCTCCCAGCGGACGACGTCGGCGATCTCTCCGCTCTCGACGTCGTAGACGAAGCCGGCGATGGCCTTGAGCGGCACGAGATACGGCTTCGTGGCGAGGAGCTCGATGTCCTCCCGGAGGGCGGCGGCGTGGTCGTCGATGGGCAGGAACCCGAGATCGGCGCCGGTGAGGGCCCGTAGCTCTTCGTCGGTGATCCCGGCCAGGCCGCACTTGGTGTGCTGCATCACGACCAGGACCTCGACACCCAGGACGTGGGTGGACAGCGCCAGGCTTCGCAACACGTCGTCGGTGACCCGGCCGCCGGCGTTGCGGATGACGTGGGCCTCCCCGAGGTGCAGGCCCAGCACGGCGAACACGTCGATGCGGGCGTCCATGCAGGTGACGACGGCCAGGCGCCGGCCGGGGCGGGCGTCGGCGACGTTGGCCCGGGCGGCGGCGTAGGCGTGGTTGGCGGTGAGGAGGTCGCTGAACTGGGTCATGGCCCACTCATCGTCGCGCCTCCGAGGCATCCGCTCCTGCGGGACAGCGGGGCGGCGTCGCAACGGTCATACGCTGCCTCGGTGCGGACTCGGCCGACCGACCTCGATGAGGCCCGGCTGCACGAGGCGCTGTCGACCGGATGGGGTTTCGACGCGGTGGGGCTGACCTATGCGCCCGTCGGGTTCGGCTCGCATCACTGGGTGGCCGCGGACGCCACCGGCGAGAGCCGCTTCGTGACCGTCGACGATCTGGCCCGCCGTCGCCGCTCCCCCGCGGACACCACCGACGCTGTCTTCGACCGGGCCGCCCGCACGTTCTCCGGCGTGCGGGCCCTGCGCGACGTCGCCAACTTGGCGTTCGTCGTAGCACCACTGCCGGCCGCCGACGGGTCCTTGCTGCACCGGTTGGATGACCGGTACTCGCTCGTGGTCCACCCGCTGCTCGACGCCGAGCCCGTGAGCGCCGACGGCGAGTACTCCACGATGGCGGATCGGGAAGCCGTGCTGGAGCTGGTCGTCGAACTGCACCGAGCAGGCCCGGCGGCGCTCGAACGCCTGGCGCGGGACGACGGCACACTGCCGGGGCGGGTCGAGCTCCTCGACGCCATCGAGCGGCTGGGCGATCCGTGGGACACGGGCCCGTACGGCGAGCAGTGTCGGACGCGGCTGGCGGCCCATGCCTCCGAGGTGGAGCACCTCCTCGCCGCGTACGACCGCCTCGGCGCCGCGGTGCTCGCCCGGCCGGAGCGCATGGTCGTGACCCACGGCGAGCCTCATGCGGGCAACGTGCTGGTCGGTGAGGACGGACTGCTGCTGGTCGACTGGGACACGGCGCTCGGTGCGCCGCCCGAGCGGGATCTGTGGGACCTCGACGCCGGTGACGGATCGATCCTCGCCGCCTACGCCGAGGCGACGGGCATCGAGCTCGACCCGGATGCGCTCGCCTTCTACCGCCTGTGGTTCGATCTGGCCGAGGTCGCCGGCTACGTCGCCCTGTTCAGCAGTCCGCATCTCGACACCGCCGATGTGGCGGAGTCCTGGGTCAACCTCGAGCACTTCCTGCGGCCTCGGGAGCGCTGGCCGGCGCTGTTCGCCTGAGCCGCCGGACGACGACGGCGCCGGCAACACCGGCTCCGAGGCAGTTGGCGATGAGGTCACGCCCGGTGTTGTGGAAGCCGCCGACGTTCGTCTCCTCGAGGACGAGCGTGAGGACGTACTCGATCAGCTCGTTGAGCGCGCCCACGCCCATGCCGGCCAGCCACACCGCGACACCGGCGCCGATCTCGTGCCCCTTCGGCACGGGGAGCCACGGACGCGTCGCCTCCCACCAGAGCAGGCCCGAGGTGCCGAAGCCGACGAAGTGCACGACGTTGTCGAAGTGGATCTGCCCAGGCAGCAGCGAGTTGTAGAGGGTGCGGCCGTCGCCGATGCCGATGATGCCGCCGGCCAGGTGGCCCAACGCCCAGAGGCAGAGGCCGGTGAGCGCGAGGCGGGTGTAGCCGTCGTCCGGTTCGAGGGCCGCGACGAGCAGCGCGCCGCCGAGGACGATGACGGCGTAGGGAACGGCCAGACCCGACCCGGTGGCCATGCCGTAAGACAGGAAGGCCAGCGTCACCGACGCAGCCGCGGCGACGAGGCGGCGATGCCGGGCTACGGCCCGCCGTGCCGGAATGGGTTACCGGCTCCCGAAGTTCTCGAAGTACCGGCTGGGTGTGGGGCCTCGCTGGCCCTTGTACTTCGAGCCGACCGCCGCCGACCCGTAGGGGTTGTCGGCCGGCGTGGTCATCTGCAGGAAGCTGATCTGGCCGATCTTCATGCCCGGGTAGAGGGTGATGGGCAGGTTGGCCACGTTGGAGAGCTCGAGGGTCAGGTGCCCGTCCCACCCGGCGTCGACGAAACCGGCGGTGCTGTGGATGAGCAGGCCCAGCCGGCCCAGGGAGGACTTCCCCTCGAGCCGGGCGACCAGGTCGTCGGGCAGGGCGACCCGCTCGGCCGTGGAGCCGAGCACGAACTCGCCGGGGTGGAGGATGAAGACGTCATCCTCCTTGATCTCGACCAGCTCGGTGAGCTCCTCCTGGTCCTCCTTGACGTCGATGACCCGCATCGTGTGGTTGCGGAAGACCCGGAAGTACCGGTCGAGCGTGAGGTCGACGGACGAGGGCTGGATGCACGAGTCGCGCAGCGGCTCGATGATGATCCGCCCCCTCTCGAGCTCCTCGCGGATCGTTCGGTCGGAGAGGATCATGGTGGGCGTCACGCTACAGTGACGCCCTCTTCGCGGGTGTAGTTCAGCGGCAGAACATCAGCTTCCCAAGCTGAGAACGCGAGTTCGATTCTCGTCACCCGCTCCAGTCCAGTCGTGCGCCCGATGGTGGTCCCACCGTGAGCGCCGCTCTTCCTGTCACGTTCACCGCCCCTACGCCCCGACGGATTCCAGGGCGAGGCGTCCGTCGACCTCGAGGCGGAACCGGCCGCGCCCGGTCTTGGTGATGCGGACGGGGGCCTCGCGCTCCTCCAGCCGTCGCTTGAGCATGATCAGCCGACTCTCGAGGTTGTCCCGGAAGTCGGGCAGGGCGAGGCTCGGGTCCAGGCGGACCTCCCGGTTGGTGAACTCGATCCGCCCGTCCGCCTCGTGCTGCTGCAGGAGCGACCAGAGGATCCGGCCGGCCACCCCCTTGATGAGGTAGTCACCGTCGAGGAACGTGCTGCCGTCGACCTCGAAGAACCGGACGCGCGTCAGCCGGCCGCCGCGGTTCACACCGGCGGCGGCCGGGGCCGGCGAGGTGGCGGCGGCCACGCGCTCCTCTGCTCGCACCGCCTCGACCGCCACGGCGACGATGGACGCGACCATCGTGAGGGCGGCCTCGTCGATGTCGGTGAAGGCAGCCGGACGCCGGCTCTCGGTGACGAGGACGCCGACGAGCTGGCCCATGGCGAGGGCGGGGACGGCGAGCCGGCTGTCGGCGTTCGACAGGCCAGGCACCGCTACCTCTCGCCCGGGCCGAACTTCGCCTGTCTCCTCGTAGGAGCGGCGGACGCTGCGGGAGTACTTCGTCATCTGGAGCTGGTTGCCCACTCGTACCGGCGAGCCCTGGGCCGCGGCGATGCCGACCGCCCCCTCGCCCAGCGGGATCTCGGAACCGACGCCCTCGGCTTCGAAGCCGTGGCTGGCGATCGTGAAGAGCCGCTCGCCGCGCTCGTCGAGGAGGAGCAGCGACGTGTGCTGGTATCCCAGCAGCTCCGCGAGCCCGTCCACGGTCACGCGCACGAGCGTGTCCAGGTCAGCGCAGCGGCTGATCCGGGCGCCGAGGGCGGCGAGGCGTGTCACGCCCGGACCCGCATCGACGGCCGGGGCGGGGGCGGCGCCGCTCGTGCCGTCGCGCCGCTGGTTGGGAGGGACGACCTCCAGCTCGACGACGCGGTAGATGTCGGCGGCGCGCAGGCGGAACACGTCCTGCATCCCCGAGAGGGCGGCGATGGCGTCGACGTCCCGCCGCAGCTGCTCGAACACCCTTCCCCGGCGCTCCGTCCGCTCGTAGGCGAGGGTGAGCCGGTACTCGTCGTGGGTGGCGGGGTCGAGCAGGATGACGCTCGCTCGCGGGTGCTCGGCCAGGTTGGTCGCCGTCTTCGAGAGGAACTGGTTCGACAGCGCCACCCGCTGGTCGTCCACCAGCTCGACCTTCGACAGGTAGGTGATGTTCGGTTCGCCCGCGGCCGAGCGCGTGCAGATGACGGCAGGGATGGCGCCGGCAAAGCACCGCTCGAGGCGGCGGAGGTCGATCTCGCCGCTCATGCCGGGCCCGCGGCGAGGGGCCGTCCGGCGCGCGGACCGGGAGTCTGGTCGAACAGCCGGCGGACGCGGAGCACCACGACGACGAGGTCCTCGGGCACGAGCCGGTCCATCAGCCATCGCTCGGTGCCGTCGATACGCTCGACGTCGGCGAAGAACAGGTCGCAGAAGCGGCGGTGCTGCTCGAGGTCCTCCTCGGTCACGGCCTCGATCGAGTCGACCTCGCCCTTGAGCTGGACAGAGTGGAGGGAGAGGACGTTGGCCCCGGTGGCGGCCAGCTCGCCGCCACCGCCCGCCGCGACCGCCAGCCGGTCGAGCTCGGCGGCCCCCAGCACGATCCGGACTCGGTCGGACCCGGCACCGTCAGGGAACCGGAGGCCCCACGCACGGGTGGCGAACGGCTCTCCCTCAGGGGTGAGCCCGCCGACGATGAGCGAGCAACCGGACGAAAAGAAGGCGCACATCGCCTCGTCGAACACAGGGCTCCCATCTCGCACCGCCGATCCCGCGGCGAAAGGTTTTCTTAGCATTTCGTGCCGGAACTCTGAGCCGCGGGCCTCGTGGAGATGCCTCACCATCGAAATCAGCGCTGACGTCCACTCCGGGCGCCATCGATCCGAGGAGAACCCCGTGACCATCGTCGAGAACCGCCCGACCGACACCTTCCGCCTCGCCGTCTTCGACCTCTACGGCAACATCCACAAGGGCATCCGCGCCGAGCTCTTCTCCCTCGTCGGGACTGCCGGGCGCACCGACCCGGGCGACGCGATGGGACGCGCTGCGCTCGCCGCCCACGTCGCCGACGTGAGCCGCGTGCTCGAGTCCCACGCGGAGCACGAGGACACTGCGATCAACCCCGTCCTCGAAGCCCATCTGCCCGACTTGACCGAGCGGCTCGTCGCCGACCATGACCATCTCGAGGGCCGGTTCGCCCGCATCCTCGACCTCGCGTCGGCCGTGGTCGAGGCGGGCGACGAGCGCCGGACGATGCAGCTGCTCCACCTCGACCTCGCCGCCTTCACCAGCGAGTACCTCATCCACCAGGACCTCGAGGAGCGCGTCGTCATGCCGGCGCTCGAGGACGCCGTCGGCCCGGAAGCGTGCCTTGGCATCCACATCGCCATCGTCTCGTCGATCCCGCCGGAAGAGATGGTGCGCTCGCTCGCCTTCATGCTCCCGGCGATGAACGTCGACGACCGGACCGACCTGCTCGGCGGGATGCGGGCCTCCGCGCCGCCGGAGGCCTTC
>CADCTF010000085.1 GCA_902805655.1 uncultured Acidimicrobiales bacterium | reverse complement strand
CGACGGATCTTGCCGGTGCCGGTGATCTTGAAGCGCTTGGCGGCGCCCTTGTCGGTCTTCATCTTCGGCATCTTCAGCTCTCCTGCGTCGACTGCTCGGCAACCGGTCGAGCGGCGCCGGTCGGGGGGGTGGGGGTGGTGGCGACGCCGCCGAGGAGGTCGTCGTCCGGATCGAAGCCTTCACCGGGTGCTGCGCCGTCACGGGGCTTGGACTTCGCCGCCTGCTGAGCACGCTTGTCCGGCGCCAGCACCATGACCATGTTGCGCCCGTCGAGCTTGGGCACGGCCTCGACCTTGGCGATGTCCGAGCCGCGCTCCGCGATCTTGTCGAGGATGGCCTTCCCGAGATGGGGATGGGCCGTCTCCCGACCGCGGAACATGATCGTGATCTTGACCTTGTGGCCCTCGGAGAGGAAGTCGAGCACCTTGCGGGTCTTGGTGTCGAAGTCGCCCTGGCCGATCTTGACCCGGTACTTCATCTCCTTGATGGTCACCTGAGTGGTCTTGCGCCGGGACTCCTTGGCCCGCTGCGCGGTCTCGAAGCGCCACTTGCCGTAGTCCATGATGCGGCACACGGGTGGATTGGCGTTCGAGGCGACCTCGACGAGGTCGAGGTCTTGCTCCCGTGCGATGTGGAGCGCCTCAGGTAGAGGTCGAACGCCGAGCTTGGTGCCCTCGGCGTCGACGAGAAAGACTTCCCGGGCCCGGATGCGATCGTTGATCCTCGGCTCGTTCGTGGTCGGGGGTGCGGCTATGCGGCATCACTCCTTGGAGATCGCCCCAGCCGCATCGCGAAGGACGGGCAGGCGCAAGACAAGCAACGCCCGCCCGTTCTGGCGGTCATCCAACCCGGTGCACGTGCAGCCCGTAGGAGCGCTGCGGTGGCCGGGTGAGGGCCGGAGCCCTGCTTGTCTTCTTCGGTTTGGGCTCTAGGGTAACGCACATGAGCAGCCTGTGGACACCCGGCGGTGAACGGCCGATCCCGAGAACGCCGTCCGAAGCCACCTCGGGCGCGTCGGCACCGTCCGGTCGGGGCGCGAGCCGGCCACCGGAGCTCGACGACGAGCTGACCCCGGAGGAGATGGCCGAGGAGATGGAGGCGGTGCGGGAGCAGCTCTCGCGCACTCCGGCCGCAGCGGTGGTGGCCAACCACTGCTTCGGGCTCTTCGAGCTGGCCGCCCTGCACCTCAGCCTGCAGCCCCCGCAGATCGAGGAGGCGTCCCTTGCCATCGACGCCATGGCTGCTCTCGTCGAGGGTCTCGGTGACCGGCTCGGCGAGCATCGCGGCCAGCTCAACGAGGCGCTGGCCCAGCTCCGGCTGGCCTTCGTGCAGATCCGGGCTGCGAACCTGGGTGCGCCGCCCGCCTGACCGACCGCTCAGCGGCGCAGCGGCTTGACCTCGATGGTGCGGATGGCCTCGACCTGCTCGGCCCGGGCACCGCACCCGCCCGTGAGCACCGTGGCCTTCACCGTGTAGGTGCCCTCTTCTGCGAAGCGATGCGGGAAGTCGAACGTCTGCGTCATGCCATCGGCCACCAGGACGGCGCAGTCCGGCACCAGCTCCCGCACGGCCGGCGGGGTGCCGTCGGCGAAGTCGACCTCCACCCGCTGCACGAGGCCCTCGGTGTCACGGGCCGAGATGGTGATGGCCACCTCGCTACCGGGTTCGGTGCGCCGGGCGGAGAGCACGTCGGCCCGGAGCCCTTGGCTGTTGTTGCCGAACGTGGCCAGGGCCGAGACCGCCAGCAGGAAGAGGCCCAGGGCGCCGAGCCCCACGAGTGCCTGCTTAGAGCTGCTCGACATCAGCCGCCTCCCAGGTGCCCCGATGACCGGGCACCACCACGAAGCACACCGCTGCGCCGGTGGCGATGGTGCGGGTGCCGTCCGCGATCTGGGTGCAGTGGAACGAGTACCGCCGGCCGGACTCCGCTTCGATCTCCCCGAGGCCGGCGCCATCGTCGAAGGACACGACGGTGCCGTCCACCGAGGTCGCCCCTCGGGTCAATGGACGATCTTGGCGAGCGGAATCTCGATGATGTCGCTTGCCCCGTGGTCCTTGAGCTCGGGGATCAGGGTGTTGATGTCACCCTTCGGCACCACCGTCTCCACCGCGTAGCCGTCCTCGCCGAAGAGCTTGGAGACGGTGGGCGACTTCATGGCCGGCAGCAGCGCGATGACCCCGGCCAGGTCGGACTCGCTCACGTTGAGCTTCACGAGCACCTTGCCGCGGGCCTCGAGCGTGCCCTCGAGGAGGGTGTGGATCTGGTGCATGGCGTGGCGCTTCACCGGGTCTTCGTACGCGGCTCGGTTGGCGACGAGCTCGGTGTAGGAGGTCAGCACGGTGTCGATGACGCGAAGGCGCGCCTGGCGCAGCGCGCGACCGGTCTCGGTGGCGTCAACGACGGCATCTGCGATGTCGGGGATCTTGGCCTCGGTGGCGCCGTAGGAGAGGTTCACCTCCGCGTCGATGCCATGGCGCTGGAAGAACCGTCGGGTCAGGCCCGGGTACTCGGTCGACACGCGGACGCCGTCCTTCAGGTCGGACACGGACTCGACCGCCGAGTCCTCGGCCACGGCCAGCACCAGGTTCACGGGGCGGTTGGTGGCCTTCGAGTAGTGCATCTGACCGAGGGACACCACGTCGGCACCCTGCTCTTCGATCCAGTCCCTTCCCGTGACACCGAGGTCGAACATGCCGTCGGCCAGGTACACGGGAATCTCCTGGGGCCGGAGGATGCGCACATCGGCCACGCGCGGGTCGGCGATCGAGGCCTTGTAGTCGACCTCGGAGCTGCGGGTGACGGCCAGGTCGGCCTCTTCGAAGAGCTTGAGCGTGGCGGGTTCGAGGGTGCCCTTCGGCAGCACCAGGCGGAGCATCAGGCCATCTTCTCGCGCAGCGGGCGGATCAACCCAATGACCTCCACCGCCCCGAGGCCGCACTCCTCGCCCACGTTGTGACCACCGGGCTCCTCCGACCGGGCCAGCGCCTGGGGGAGGTCCTCCGTGGTCAGCACGCCGAAGAGCACGGGAACGCCGGTTGCCAGCTGGACGTCCTGCACCCCGCGGGCGCACTCGCCACCGACGATGTCGTAGTGAGTGGTCTCGCCACGGATCACCGCGCCGAGCACGATGACGGCATCGAAGCGGCCGGACTCCGCGTGAGCCTTGGCCGCGAACGGCAGCTCGAACGCGCCTGGGACCCAGGCGACGGTGACGTCCGCGTCGGCGACTCCCGCCTCGCCCAAGCCGCGCCGCGCGCCGTCGAGCAGCCGGTTGGTGATGAGGTCGTTGAATCGGGCGCAGAGGACGGCGATGCGCATGCCCGAGCCGTCGAGGACGGGCGCGACGCGATTCGGTGCCTCAGCGTCGACCGCCATCAGAGGACGTCGTCCAGGCCTTCGAGCAGGTGGCCCATGCGCTCCCGCTTGGTGCGGAGGTACTCGATGTTCTCGGGGTTGGGGACGACCTCGATGGGGATCCGCTCGACGATCTCCAGCCCGTAGCCGGCGATGCCGTCGCCCTTGGCCGGGTTGTTGGTCAGCAGGCGCATGGTGGTGATGCCGAGGTCGACGAGGATCTGGGCGCCGATGCCGTACTTCCGGGAGTCGGCGTGGAACCCGAGGTGGGTGTTGGCGTCGACGGTGTCGAAGCCCTGCTCCTGCAGCTCGTAGGTCCTCAGCTTGTTGGCCAGGCCGATGCCGCGACCCTCGTGCCCGCGGAGGTAGACGACCGCACCGGTGCCCTCATCCGCGATCCGCTTCATGGCTGCGTTCAGCTGCGGGCCGCAGTCGCACCGGAGCGAACCGAAGACATCACCGGTGAGGCACTCGCTGTGCACCCGCACGAGCACGTTCTCCTCCCCCGCCGGCGCGCCCTTGACGAAGGCCAGGTTGCTCTCGCCGTCGAGGAGCGACTCGTAGGCGTAGCACGTGAAGTCGCCGTACTGAGTGGGGATGCGGGCCTCGGCGACCCGGCGCACGAGCTTCTCGCGCTGGCGCCGGTAGCGGACGAGGTCGGCGATGGAGATGACCAGCAGGCCGTGCTCCTCGGCGAAGCGTTCGAGCTCGGGCCGGCGGGCCATGTCCATCTTCTTCTCGTCCACGATCTCGCACAGCACCCCGGCCGGGTAGCAACCCGCCAGCCGGGCGAGGTCCACCGCCGCCTCGGTGTGCCCGGCCCGCCGGAGGACACCGCCTTCACGGGCTTCGAGGGGCAGGACGTGGCCGGGACGGGCCAGGTCGTCAGGGCGCGTGGCCGGGTTGACCAGCGCCTGGATGGTGGCCGAGCGGTCGTGGGCCGAGATGCCGGTGCTCGTGCCCTGCCGGAGGTCGATGGTGACCAGGAAGGCCGTCCGCATGCTCTCGGTGTTGGTGGCGACCATCGGAGGCAGGTCGAGCTCGCGGGCCCGGTCGCTGGTTATCGGCGCGCAGATGTAGCCGGAGGTGTGGTGGAGGAAGAAGGCGATCTTCTCCGGCGTGGCGAACTCGGCCGCCATGATGAGGTCGCCCTCGTTCTCGCGGTCCTCGTCGTCGACGACGATCACGATCTCGCCCCGCCCCACGGCGGCAATGGCCTTCTCGATGTCTGCCAGCGGCATGTCAGCTCCTGCCTTCGTTGATTGGTCTCACGTCATCAGCCGTTCGACGTACTTGGCGATCACGTCGACCTCGAGGTTGACATGGTCGCCCACGACGTAGTGGCCGAGCGTGGTCACCGAGGTCGTGTGCGGGATGAGGGCGACGGTGAAGCCGTCGTCCATGGCCCGCACGACGGTGAGGCTGCAGCCGTCGACGGTGATCGAACCCTTCTCAACCACATAGCGCGCCAGCTCGGGCGGCATGCGCACGTGCAGGTCGGGCGCCGGGTGCACCACCTCGCCCACGGCATCGACGTGCCCTTGCACGATGTGGCCGCCGAGCCGATCGGTGACCCGCACCGGCCGCTCGAGGTTGACCGGGCTCCCCTCACCCAGGCGGCCGAGGTTCGTCCGGGCCAGCGTCTCGTCGACCACGTCGGCGGCCCACCAGCCATCGCCCATCTCGACGACCGTCAGGCAGCACCCGTTGACGGCGATCGAGTCACCGATCTTGGCGTCCTCCACCACGAGGGAGGCGGCGAACGTGAACCGGGCGCCTCGACGCGACCGCACCCGTCCCAGCTCTTCGACGATGCCGGTGAACATCTAGCCCATCTCCTTCGGCTCGAGGTCGATCCGCAGATCGTCGCCCAGCACCTTCACACCCGAGACCCGACCGCGCCAAGCGTCGGCCATGGTGGCCGCGCCAGCGCCGGCGAAGAGCGGGCGGCCGTCGTCGCCGCCGAGGAGCGCAGGGGCGAGATACAGGACGTAGTGGTCGACGAGACCGGCGGCGTGGAACGCATGAGCGACAGAGGCACCGCCCTCCACCAGCACCTGCAGAACGCCCTTGCCGCCGAGCGTGGCGAGGACCTCGTCGAGGGGCCCGTCGAGCTCGAGGGCCGGCTGCACCTTCGCGTCCGTCGGCGCCCGCCCCAGCACCACCCGCAGCGGATCCTCCCCCTGTGCTTGGCGAACGGTGAGCGAGGGATCGTCGGCCCGGACCGTGCCTGCTCCGACGAGGATGGCGTCGCTCTCGGCTCGCAGACCGTGGGCGTCGGCCCTCGCCTCCTCCCCGGTGATCCACCTGCTGGTGCCGTCGGGCGCGGCGATGCGGCCGTCGAGCGTCGCCGCGAGCTTCAGCACCACCCACGGTCGGCCGGTCGACCGGTGCTTGAGGTACGGAGCCAGCTGGCGACGGACCTCGAGGTCGCACACTCCGACGTCCACCTGCACGCCGGCCTCCCGGAGGCGGGCGACACCTCGGCCCTGCACGTGGGGATCCGGGTCCTCGATGCCCACCACCACCCGGGCGACCCCGGCCTCGATGAGGGCGTCTGCGCACGGCCCGGTGCGCCCGAAGTGGCTGCACGGCTCCAGGGTGGTCACCGCGGTGGCGCCTCGAGCGGCGGACCCGGCGGCCGCCAGGGCGACCACCTCGGCGTGGGGGCCGCCGGGGGGCGAGGTCATGCCCTCGTGAACGGTGCCGTTCTCCAGCACGACGCAACCGACCCACGGGTTCGGACTGGTCCGCCGCCGCGCCGATGCGGCCAGGTCGATCGCCCTGCGCATGGCGGTGACGTCGTCCACCCGTTCCCCTCTGGTCGTTGTGGTCGATTTCTCAACGATCGTGCGGTATCCGACCAGTCTACGTCAGTGGGAGGTCGGTTCATCGTGCAAGAGGGCCAGCGCGTGCGGGAGGACGTCGAGGACGGCGGCGAGGCACTCCGCCGCCCCGCTCGGCGACCCGGGGACGTTGAGCACCAGCGCGCCACCTCGCGTGCCGGCGATGCCGCGGGACAACCGGCCCAGCGGACTCACCAGCCGCATGGCCTCGGCCAGGCCGGGCGCCTCACGCTCGATCACCTGGCGGGTGCCCTCGGGGGTCAGGTCGCGAGGCGCGAAGCCGGTGCCGCCGGTGGTGACCACCAGGCCCGCGAAGCCCGACGTCATGGCCAGCAGGGCGGCTGCGACCGACTCCGTCCCGTCGGGCACGACCCGGTGCTCGTCGACCTGGAGGCCGGCTGCGGTGAGGGCCTCCACCAGCACCGCCCCGGAACGGTCTTCCCGAACGCCCGCCGCGACGCCGTCCGAGACGGTGAGGACCCTTGCTCGGTGCGTCACGTCCGGCGCTGGTCGATGCGGTAGGCCGAGCCTGGGACGGACTTGGCCGCCGTCTTCATCTCCGTGGCGACGGTCGATGCCTCGGCGACGCTGTGCATGGGCCGGACGGCGGTCGAGGCCACACCGAGCGAGATCGTCATCAGCCCGAAGCGACGGTGCCGCCGCTGGCGGTCCTTGACCTCGATCCATCCCCGCTCCGCGTCCTCCGCGTCGTACAGCAGCGGCGCCATCAGGTCGAAGCGCTCGATGACCTCTTGGCAGAGCAGGTCGACCGACTCCGGATCCGTGAGCAGCACGAAGTCGTCGCCCCCGACGTGGCCCAGGAACGAGATGTCCGACGGCACCGCGGCCACGGCGTCGGCCATGACCTCGGCCGCCCGCCGGATGGCTTCGTCGCCCCGAAGGAAGCCGTAGCGGTCGTTGTAGGCCTTGAACGAGTCGAGGTCGGCGTGGACCAGCGCGAAGCAGGGCACCACGGCGGCAGCCAGGGCTTCGGCCCGGCGGGTGATCTCGCCGTTCCCCGGCAGGCCGGTGAGCGGCGACACGTCGCGCAGCTGGCGGGCCCGGCGCAGGCTCGCCCGGACCCGGGCGACCAGCTCAGGTGGGTCGAACGGCTTGGCGATGTAGTCGTCGGCTCCGGCGGTCAGGCCGAGCACCCTGTCGGCCGACAGGGTCTTCGCGGTCAGCATCAAGATGGCGCACTGGCTGGTGCCGACGGCGGACCGCAGCTGGCGGCAGACCTCGTAGCCGTCCATCCCGGGCATCATCACGTCGAGGAGGACAACCGCGGGTCGCACCGCGTGGGCGACGGACAAGGCCTCGTCGCCGTCGTGGGCCACGTGCACCGTGAAGCCCTCCAGGCTCAGGTTGAGCTCCACGTAGCGGGCGATGTCGAGGTCGTCGTCGACGACGAGCACGACGTCGTCCGACTTGTCCTCTCGGGCGCGCCCGCTCACGGCCTGGGAGGGCCGGCCGCGATCGCCGCCTCCCGGATGCGTCGTCCGGCGGCCACGGGGTCGGTTGCTCCGAACACCGCTGAGCCGGCGACGAAGACGGTGGCGCCGGCGCCGGCGACGTCCTGCACGGTTCGCTCGTCGATGCCGCCGTCGACCTGGATGGCCACGGGCAACCCCCGTCGCTCGACCTCGTCGGCGACCCGGCGGATCTTGGGGAGCACCTCCGGCATGAACGCCTGGCCGCCGAAGCCCGGGAAGACGGTCATCAGCAGGAGGAGGTCGATCTGGTCGAGGTACTCCGCGAAGGCGTCGAACGGCGTGTCCGGGTTCACGGCCAGCCCGGCGTCGATGCCCAGCTCCCGCATCTGGCCGATCAGCTCGCCGGTGCGGCCGATCTCCACGTGCACTGAGCACCCGTTCGCCCCGGCTTCGGCGAAAGCGGGGAGGTAGGCCGCCGGATCGCTGATCATCAGGTGGCAGTCGAGGTACAGGTCGGTGTGCTTGCGCAGTGACGTGACGACCGGCGGGCCGAGGCTGATGTTCGGCACGAAGTGCCCGTCCATGACGTCCACGTGCAGCAGGTCGGCTACAGCCGAGACGCCCTCGACGGCGGTGCCCAACGCGGCGAAGTCAGCAGCCAGGATCGAGGGCGCGAGCCGCATCACCGCGCCACCGTATCGGTTGCCCTAGGGCGCTTGGAGCCGAAGGACGTACATGCCGTCCGTGCCTGCCGTCTGGGGCAGCAACCGGCCGCCGCGGCCCGCGGGCCGCCACTGCTCACCAGGGAGCGGTAGGGCGTGCAGCTCCGGGTGCAGGCGCTCCAGCATGCGATCGATCTCGACCGTCTCGGCCGCGGTCAAGGTGCAGACGCTGTACACCAGCATCCCCCCGGGCCTCACCAGACCGATCGCCGCCTCGAGCAGCTCGAGCTGGAGGGCCACCAGGTCTTCGACGTCCGAGGCCTGCACGCGCCACCTGGCGTCGGCGCGCCGCCGGAGCACTCCGAGCCCGGAGCAGGGTGCGTCCAGCAGCACGCGGTCGAAGGCGCCTGATCGAAGGGGTGGGCGCCGGCCGTCGGCCACGAACGCAGCCAGGGTGGCCGAGCCCAACCGATCGGCGTTCTCCACGACCAGGCCGACCCGAGACCGCAGCACGTCGCCCGAGGCGACCAGGCCGGCGGTGGATGCCAGACGGGTGGCCTTGCCTCCGGGTGCGGCGCAGACGTCGGCGACCCGATCGCCGGGCGCCACGTCGACGGCATCCGCGACCCATTGCGAGGCCAGGTCCTGCACGTAGCCGTCGTCTCGTGTCGTGACACTGGGCGACTCGTTCATCGTCTCCAGCGCCTCGATCGCGTCTCCCTCACCGAGGTCGGACGCGAGCCGCTGCACGATCCAGTCGGGATAGCTGAGACGGGTCGCACTGTCGGGCCACCGGGGCGGGAGCGCGTCGGCGATGCGTCGCAGGATGGCGTTGACCAGGCCGCGGGCTCTGCGGGGCACCTCCTCCACGGTGGCCGACACTGCCGCATGGGGCGGTGTCTGCAGGAAGGCCAGCTGGTAGGCGCCCATTCGGAGTGCGGCTCGCACGTCGGGATCGAGCGGCCGCAGGACGTACGGGTCGATGAGGAAGTCGCACGCCCGTCGCATCCGGGTGGTGCCGTAGGTGAGCTCGGTGGCGAAGTTCCGGTCGTTGGTGGGCAAGCGGGACCGCTCGAGCAGGGACGGCAGCGCCAGGTTGGCGTAGGCACCTTCGTCTATGCGCGCGAGAGCGCGGAGGGCAACGCCTCTGGCCGTGGTGGTCACCGGCTCACGTGCCCAGGGGTTCGCCGCTCGTCCAGTGCGCTCCTCGAGCCCAGGCGCCGGCGTCCATGGGCGCCTTGCCCTCCGGCTGCACCGTGATGAGGCCAAGGGAGCCGGCTCCAGTGGGGGCGGCGACCGGCGCACGCTGCGGCTCGTGACCGCACGCGTCGAGCACCTTGAGCCTCCGGCCCCGCACCGTCGTCCACGCCCGCCCGAGCCGGACGACCCGCTCGAGCTCGACGGCCGGGCGCGACCAGTCGAGACGAAGCTCCTCGTTGTCCAGCTTGGCCGCGTAGGTGGCGTGGCCTTCCTGCGCCACGGGCGTCGCCAGGCCGGCACTCAGCCCGTCGAGGAGCATGCGGGTGCCGACGTCGACCAGCTTCGCCTGGAGGCCCACCAGGGAGTCGTGCGGATCGAGGGGAACCACCTCTCGAGCGTGCACGGGCCCCGTGTCGAGCCCGACATCGAGCTGCATCAAGCACACACCGGTCTCCGGATCGCCGGCCAGGATGGCCCGCTCGACAGGCGCAGCCCCCCGCCATCGAGGCAGCAGGGAGAAGTGCAGGTTCACCATGGGGACCGCGTCGAGGACGTGCGCCTTGATCAGCTTGCCGAAGGCCACCACCACGCCGAGCTCGGCCCCGGTTGCCATCACGTCGTCGACACGGCTGCTCGTGGGAAGCCCGAGCTCGGCCGCTGCCGACTTCAC
Source organism: uncultured Acidimicrobiales bacterium (assembly GCA_902805655.1). GTDB lineage: Bacteria > Actinomycetota > Acidimicrobiia > Acidimicrobiales > CADCTF01 > CADCTF01. Next base: position 12,325 of record CADCTF010000085.1, on the reverse strand, counting down.
GGGGCTCGGCACCAGCGCAGAGCCTCGGCCCCGCCGGCGATCGGGCTGGGTGACGACGAGGGCGATGTCGTGCCCGGCCGCCACGAGGGCGCGCAGGGGCGGCACCGAAGCGGCCGGTGTGCCCAGATAGGCGAGCCGCAGGGTCAGGTCGCCTGGTTGAGGACGCGGCCTCGCAGGGCCCGCAGCGCCGACTTGCGCTGGGCGTCGTCGAGGTGCTCGAGCAGGAGCGTGCCGTCGAGGTGGTCGAGCTCGTGCTGGAACAAGCGCGCCTCGAGCTCGTCGGCCTCGATGGAGACCTCGTTGCCGTCGAGGTCGTACCCGGTGAGGTGCACCTCCTTGGGGCGCACGATGAGGAAGTGCAGGCCGGGAACGGACAGGCAGCCCTCCTCGTACTCCCACTCGCCGCGATGCTCGGAGATGGTCGGGTTGACGAGGGTCTTCGGGCCCTTGCCGTCGTTGAGGTCGTAGACGAAGAGGCGCTTCTGGATGCCGACCTGGGGGGCGGCGAGGCCCAGCCCGGGTGCGTCGTACATCGTCTGCACCATGTCGTCGGCCAAGCGCACCAGCGAGCCGTCGATGTCGGTGATGGGTGCCGCACGCTGCTTGAGCACAGGGTCGCCGAAGGTGCGGATGGTGTAGCTCGACATGGCTTCCAGGGTACCGTCGGCCTGTGGCCAACCCGGAACGGGAGGAGCACTACTTCTCCGACGCCCCGACCGTGGCGTCGTCACCCGTCAAGGTCACCCTCGCCCTCCCCGACGTCCGCTTCGAGCTGCTGAGCGATCGGGGCGTGTTCTCCGCCGCTCACGTCGACCCCGGCACCAAGCTGCTCCTGCTCGAAGCCCCTGCCCCACCGTCGTCCGGGTCGTTGCTCGACCTGGGCTGCGGCTACGGGCCCGTCGCGCTCACCCTCGCCAGCCGATCGCCGGGCGCCACGGTCTGGGCCATCGACGTCAACGAACGGGCGCGGGACCTCACCTCCGCCAACGCCGCGGCCGCGGGCCTGGCCGTGCGGGTGGTTGCACCCGGTGACGTGCCCGACCACGAGCGCTTCGCCGTGATCTGGTCGAACCCACCGATCCGCATCGGCAAGACCGCGCTCCACGAGCTGCTGGTCACTTGGCTCGACCGGCTCGAGCCGTCCGGACACGCATACCTGGTGGTGCAGAAGCACCTCGGGGCAGACTCCCTCGCCGCCTGGTTGGTGGGTCGGGGCCACGTCGTCCGGCGTGTCCGGTCGAGGATGGGCTACCGGATCCTCGAGGTGGCCGCGCGATGAGACCGATGCACGGCACCGACCTCAAGCGCCTGCACCGCGAGTGGCGTCGACGCACCGATCACCGCCTCGCGCTGCTGCTCGACGGCGTGCAGCAGCCGTACAACGTGGGCGCGATCATCCGCACCGCAGCCGCGTTCGGCGTCGAGCACCTCTACCTGGCCGGTGGTGTGCCCTCACCGCGGAACGCCAAGGTGCAAAAGACCGCACTCGGCACCGAACGGCTCCTGGGATGGAGCCACCACGAGAGCGGCGCGGAGGCCCTTGCGGCCGTGCGGGAGGACGGGTTCACGCTGGTCGGCGTCGAGCTCACCTCGACCGCGAGCCCTTTGGCGGAGCTCGACCTCGGCGACGCCACGTGCCTCGCCGTCGGGCATGAGGAGCGTGGCCTCAGCGGCCCCCTGCTCACCGCTTGTGCAGCACTGGCCTACGTGCCCACGCCGGGGAAGGTGGGATCCCTGAACGTGGCCACCGCCACCTCGATCGCGCTGTACGAAGCCCGGCGCCAGGAGTGGAGCGCTCCCGGCTGAGCATCAGATCCGCAGCGGATCGACCTCGACGCGCAGGCGCCCGGGGGGACGGGTCGTGCGGGCGAGGGCGTTGCAGAGCGTGTCGTGGTCGGACGCGCGAACCAGGTAGCTGCCGTCCTCCGCCTCCAGCACCTCCACGCCGTCGAGCTGGTCGACGAGTGCGCCGGCCGCGCCACCGCTGACCACGGCGATGGCCGAGAAGGGCGGGAACTGCGTCGCCTCCCGCTGGGCGCGCTCCGCGATCGCCACCAGCGTCGGGTCACCTTGTGCCGCGGCGGCGAGCACCTCGTGGTCGGGTAGTCGGGTCTGCACCAGCAGACGCCCGCCACGCGATCGGCCGCCCACGAGGCGCGCGGCGCGTGCGAGCAGTGCGAGGGCCTGTTCGGCGGCGCGGTACCGGGGCGCCAGCAGTTCCTGGTCGAAGTCGATGAACACGACTGCGTCCGCCCGCCCGGCGCGATGCAGGAGCGCCTCAGTGCCGACGAGCACGGCGTCGGGCGGCAGGTGCGGGGTCTCGGCGGTGACCTCTCCCACGGGCCGGCCGGCCAGCGCCTCGAGCTCCTCCCGCACGCGCGTGACGCCGACCCGCAGCTTCTTCAGCCGTTGCGCGCCACAGGCCGCGCAGACTTCGGGGCGACGCGTACCGCACCGCCGGCAGGCGAGGACGCCCGCCTCGTCGCGGCTCTGCTCGACCGCCGCCTCGCACTGCTCGCATCGGGACACCTCGTTGCATGCGCTGCAGGCCAGCAGGCGAGCCCGACCCTTGCGGTTCAGCACGCACAGCACCCGGCCGCCGTCGCGCACGAGCGCCACCAGCCGCGGGCCGTACAGGCCCGAGCTCGGGTCGTACTGGCGGCGGTCGGCCACCTCGACGAGGGGCCAGCCGCTGCGCTCGACCGGCCTGGGCGGCACCACCAGGCGGCGCCCCTCCAGCGTGTGCAGGTCAGGGCACGGCGAGGTGACGACGAAGGGCGCACCGGCCGCTCGAGCGCGCTCGGCCACCACGTCTCGTGCGTGCCAGGTGGGCGCCTGCTCGGACTGGTAGCTCTCGTCGTGACCGTCGAGGACGACGGCGGCGTCGAGCCGTGGCATCGGGGCCCACGCAGCCGCACGGGTGCCGACCACGGTCACGCCGCCACTGCGGGCCACGGCCCAGTCCGCCGGCAGCAGCGCCACCGGCCAACCGGCGGCCCGCAGCCGGTCGGCGAGCCCCGCCGCCTGCCGGAGCGACGCGGCCAGTATCAGGGCCGCACCTCGTCCGGCGGCGTGGGCCACGATCGGGAACGGGTCCTTGCCGGGCGGCCAGCGCAGCACAGCTCCCGCGTCAGCGAACGCGTCAGCCACCACCGGGACGACCTCACCGGCCCCGGCTTGGCCGGCCGCCGCCTCCGGAACCGGTGCGGTCGAGACGGGCGGAACGGGGAGGTCGCGGACGGCCCACGCCGGCGAGGCGGTGGCGAGGAGCGAGGCCCGACGCCCGGACCAACGCCAGGCCGCCCACCCGCTCAGCTCCAGCACCGCCGGCGGCGGGCCCCACCCCCGCACCTTGGCCAGCTCGAGGAGCTTGACCCCCTCCACCGGCACCACGTCGTCCTCGATCACCCAGCCGCCGACCCGCCGTCCGTGCAGCGAGATGCGCACCATCGACCCCACCCGCACATCAGCGGGGTCCCAACCGGCCGGTACGGCGTAGTCGAACGTCTTGTCGATGGCCGGGACGTCGGGGAGGACCCGGACGACCCGGCCGCGAGTCGACGCGCGGTCGAGGTGGAGCTGGAGGCTCAGAGGCCGAGGGCCGACTTGAGGTCGGTGAGCCGGGTGGTGTGCTCCCACGTGAAGTCCTCGTGCGCCCGGCCGAAGTGCCCGTACGCCGCCGTCTTCTGGTAGATCGGCCGGCGCAGGTCGAGGTCACGGATGATGGCTGCCGGCCGGAGGTCGAACACCTGGGGCACGACCTCGGCGATCTTGGTCGGGTCGACCTGCTCGGTGCCGAAGGTCTCGACCATGATCGACACGGGGTGGGCGACGCCGATGGCGTAGGCGACCTGCACCTCGCAGCGCGATGCCGCGCCGGACTCCACGACGTGCTTCGCCACCCAGCGGGCGGCGTAGGCGGCGGAGCGGTCGACCTTGCTCGGGTCCTTGCCCGAGAAGGCCCCGCCGCCGTGGCGGGCCGCACCGCCGTAGGTGTCGACGATGATCTTGCGTCCGGTGAGGCCGGTGTCCGCGTGGGGGCCGCCGAGCACGAACTTGCCGGTGGGGTTGGCCAGGAACTCGAAGTCGTCGCCGGCGAACTGCTCCGGCAGCGACGGCCGCACGACGTGCTCGAGCAGGTCGCCCCGGAGCTGGGTGTCGAGGTTCACCTCCGGGCCGTGCTGGGTCGAGATGAGCACCGTCCGCAACCGGGACGCCTTGCCGCCCTCGTAGTCGAACGTCACCTGGGTCTTGCCGTCGGGGCGGAGGTAGTCGAGCAGGCCGCTCTTGCGCACCTCGGTGAGGCGCTCGGCGAGGCGGTGGGCCAGCCAGATGGGGAGGGGCATGAGGTCGGGCGTCTCGTCGACCGCGTAGCCGAACATCATCCCTTGGTCGCCGGCGCCCTGGGCGTTGATGGCGTCCTCGCCGCTGGTGCCGCTGCGCACCTCGAGGGCGGTGTCGACACCCTGGGCGATGTCGGGCGACTGCTCGTCGATGGCGGTGATGACACCGCACGTGTTGCCGTCGAAGCCGAACGCCTCCCGGTCGTAGCCGATGCGGCAGACGGTCTGGCGGACGAGCTTCGGGATGTCGACGTAGGCGGACGTGGAGATCTCGCCGGCCACCACCACCAGCCCGGTCGTGAGGAGCGTCTCGCAGGCGACGCGACCGGTCGGGTCGGCGCCGAGGATGGCGTCGAGCACCGAGTCGGATACCTGGTCGGCCATCTTGTCGGGATGACCCTCGGTCACGGACTCGGAGGTGAAGGTGTAACGGTCAGTCATCGATGCTCCTCAAGGCGGCCACCGCGTCCAGCACGGCGCGGGCCACCTCTCGCTTGTCGGTCAGGGGGACGTCTTGGCTGGTGCCGTCGGCCCGCAAGAGAACCACGGCGTTCGTGTCGTGTTCAAACCCGACCCCTGGTGCTCCGACGTCGTTGCCCACGATCAGGTCGAGGTTCTTGCGGCGGAGCTTGCCGAGCGCGTTCTCGCGAAGCGCATCGGTCTCGGCTGCGAAGCCGACGACGGTCTGATCGGGCCGCTTGTCCCGACCGATGTCGACGAGGAAGTCATGGGTGGGCTCGAGGACGATCTCCGACATGCCCTCGTCCTTCTTGATCTTGCGGTCGCTGGGCGCCTTCGGTCGGAAGTCGGCGACCGCGGCCGCCATGACCAGCACGTCGGTGTCGGCCATGCGGGGGACGACGGCAGCAGCCAGGTCGGCCGTCGTCTCGTAGCGCACCTCGGTGACACCAGGGGGCACGGGCAGCGAGGAGGAGGTGACGAGCGTGACGGTCGCGCCCCGGGCCGCGGCCTCGGCGGCGAGGGCGTGCCCCTGCTTGCCCGACGAGCGGTTGGTGACGACCCGCACCGTGTCGATCGGCTCCCGGGTGCCGCCGGCGGTGATCACGACGCGAAGTCCGGCCAGGTCGGGCGGGGTGAGCACCCGTTCGGCCGCGGCGACGATGGCCTCGGGGTCAGCCAACCGACCGGCGCCGACGTCGCCGCCCGCCAGACGGCCGGTCTGCGGATCGAGGACGTGGGTGCCCCGGCGCCGAAGGACGGCCAGGTTCTCCTGCACGGCCGGGTGCTCCCACATCTCGGTGTGCATGGCCGGGCAGACCAGCACAGGTGCCCGGGTGGCCAGAAGGGTGGCGGTGAGGAGGTCGTCGGAGAGGCCGGCCACGTACTTGGCGATGACCCTTGCCGTCGCCGGCGCCACGATGATGAGGTCGGCGCCCTGGCCCAGCCTCGTGTGCGGGATGGCCTCGGGCTCGTCCCACAACGACATGCGCACCTTCTCGGATGCGAGGGCAGAGAAGGTGACCGCTCCGACGAAGCGGGTGGCGTCCTCCGTCAGCACGGGCGAGACGTAGGCACCGGCATCGACCAGACGACGGCAGACCTCGACGGCCTTGTAGGCAGCGATGCCGCCCGAGACGGCCAGGACGATCCGCTTGCCGGCGAGAGCCGATGAGCTCACGGTGGTCTCCCGCCCTCGCGCCTGCTATCCGGCCGCCGGCTCCTCGGCGTCGTCGGCCTCCGGCTCGAGGGCATGGCAGGTCGTCTTGTCGGCGCTGATCTCCTCGAGGGCGATGGACAGCGGCTTGCGCGACACGGACGTCACCTGCGGCGGCACCAGGGCGCCGAGGCCCTCGCTCAGCTGGTTGTAGTACGAGTTGATCTGGCGCGCCCGGGTGGCGGACAGGGTGACCAGGGTGAACTTCGACTCGACGCGATCGAGCAGGTCCTCGATGGGGGGATGCATCATCGTGGCGCGACGGGGCTGGGCCATCAGGTCTCCTTGGGCGCATCCGTCCCGGAGAGTCCCGGGGGCGAGGTGCGGTAGCGGGCGAGTATACCGGCGACCTCGGCCGTGGCCCGTGCCAGCGAGTCGTTGACCACGACGGCATCGGCCAGCTTCCGGCCCTCGTGCACCTCCACCTCGGCCAGCTCCAGGCGGCTGCGCACCTGCGACTCCGGGTCGCCGCGCCCACGCAGGCGGCGCTCGAGCTCCTCCCAGGACGGGGGCTCGATCAGCAGGATCACCGCTTCGGGCCGCCTCTCGCGCACTTGGCGGGCCCCGTCGAGATCGATCTCGAGGACGAGGTCGCGCCCGGCCGGCGGGTCCGGCCAGGGCGTGCCGTAGAGGCATCCGTTGGCCGGGAGCTCGGTCCACTCCAGGAAGCCACCGGAGTCCCGATGCGCTTCGAAGGCGGGCCGGTCGACGAAGACGTAGGCATCGGCCGCCTCCGAGGGGCGGCGGGCACGCGTGGTCCACGACCGGCTCAGCCAGAGCCGGGGATCACGCGCGATGAGCTCGTTCACCAAGGTGCCCTTGCCGACGCCGCCGGGCCCGAACAGGACGAGGATCAGGCGCTTGCCAGCTTCTCGAAGAGCTTCTCGACCTGCTTGTTGCCGAGGCCCTGCACCCGCCGGGTGTCGCTGATGCCGACCTCCTCCATGAGGCGCCGCGCCTTCACCTTGCCCACGCCGGGCAGGGACTCGAGGACCGCAACCACCTTCATCTTCGACACGACCTCGTCGCGCTCACCCTGATCGAGCAGCTCCTGGAGGGTGATCGAACCCATCTTGAGCTTCTCCTTGAGCTCGGCGCGCTGTCGCCGAGCCGACGCCGCCTTGTCCAGAGCGGCCTTGCGCTGGTCGGGCGAGAGCTGAGGGGGCAGCGGCATGGCTGAGACCCTAGCGCGCCCGCCTCTCGGCGACACTGGCGCCTCGCGACCAGTGAAACCCTTGCGGGGCATGGGTCTCAGGCAGCGGGTTCGTCGCCGTGCCGCCTACCACGCGGCCGTTCCGACCAGGTCGGCCGACCTCCGCACCCCCCGCCGGCGGCACCACCGCTCCATGCCGCCGAGCACCTTGGCGGCCGCTCGGGGGTCGGAGAACGTGGCTGTGCCCACCTGCACACCGGAGGCCCCGGCCAGCATCAGCTCGACCGCATCCTCGGCCGCGACGACGCCCCCGACGCCGACGATCGGCGCCTCTGGGAACGCCGAGTGCACGTCGTGCACGGCCCGCACCGCCACCGGGTGGATGGCTGGGCCGGACAGCCCGCCCCCACCGGCCCCCAGCCGCGCCCGGCCGGTGTCGGGGTCGATGGCCAACCCCATGACGGTGTTGATCAGTGTCACCGCCTCGGCACCCGCCCCCAGAACCGCACCGGCCACCTCCGTGAGGTCGGTGACGTTGGGGCTGAGCTTCGCCCACAGCGGCAGACCACAAGCCGCAGATGCGTCCACCACCTCGGCCGCACGTGCCGGGGAGTGGGCGAACATGTGCCGCCGCTCCTCGACGTTCGGGCAGCTGAGGTTCACCTCGACGGCCACGATGGCCGAGGAGGCACCGGCGAGCATGGCCGCCGCCTTCTCGTACCCCTCGACGGTGAACGCCCAGATGCTCGCCACCACACGCGCTCCCGTGGCCGTCAGTGCGGGCAGCTCGGCTTCGAGCCACGCCTCCACACCGGGGTTCTGGAGGCCGACGCTGTTGAGCATGCCGGCGGTGGCCTGGTGCACCCTGGGGGCGGGGTTGCCGGCCCACGGCTCGGCCGACAGGGACTTCACCACCACCGCTCCCAGGCGGCCGAGGTCCATGTGGCGGGCCAGCTCGGCGCCGTGTCCGGCCGTGCCCGAGGCGGTCATGACCGGGTTCGACAGGGCCACCGACCCGATGCGACAGGAGAGGTCCGTGCGGCTCTTCACCGGGACGCCGGGCTCACAGCGGCAGCTGCAGCTGATCGTCGGCGTGGTGCTCCTGCAGGCTCCGGACGGTGAGCGGGTGGCGGGCCCGGTCGGTGATGCCGGCGGCGGCGGCGCGGGCGGCCGCCGCGGTGGTGAGGCACGGCACCTGGGCCGCATTCGCCGCTCGGCGGATGTAGGCGCCATCGGCCCGGGGGCCGCTTCCCCTCGGTGTGTTGACCACGAGCTGCACGTCGTGGTTGGAGATCAGGTCGACGGCCGATGGGCCCTCGCCCTCGTCGCTCAGCTTGCGCACCACGACGGCGACGGGGATGCCCTCGGCCGAGAGGAACGAGGCCGTGCCCGGCGTCGCGGCGATGGTGAACCCCGCTTCGACGAAGGTGCGGGCGGCATCGAGCCCCGAGGGCTTGTCCCGGTCGGCCAGCGACAGGAAGATCATCCCGGTCTCGGGCAGCTTGTTGCCGGCGGCGGTCTGGCTCTTGGCGAAGGCCAGCCCGAAGGTCAGGTCGATGCCCATGACCTCGCCGGTGGAGCGCATCTCCGGCCCGAGCAGCGTGTCGACGTCGGGGAAGCGGTTGAACGGCAGCACCGCCTCCTTCACCGAGACATGGCCGCCCAGCGTCGGCTCGCGCAGGATGCCCTCCACCCGGAGCTCGGCCAGCGTGGCACCGGCCATGACCCGGGAGGCCACCTTGGCCAGAGACACGCCAGTGGCCTTGGCCACGAACGGCACGGTGCGGCTGGCCCGGGGGTTGGCCTCGATGACGAACACCTGCCCCTGCTTGACGGCGTACTGCACGTTGAGCAGGCCCCGCACCTCCAGCGCGGCGGCGATGGCCCTCGTGTAGCCCTCGATGACCTCCACGACGGCGTGGCCCAACGTCGGCGGCGGGATGACGCAGGCGCTGTCGCCAGAGTGGACACCCGCCTCCTCCACGTGCTCCATGACCCCGCCGATGAGCACCTCGCCGGTTGCGTCCCGGATGGCATCCACGTCCACCTCGATGGCGTCCTCGAGGAAGCGGTCGACCAGCACCGGCCGCTCGGATGAGAGGCCGCCTTCCATGCCGAGGGACCCGAAGCCGGCCAGCTGGGCCATGGCCCGCCGGAGGTCCTCCTCGTCGTAGGTGATCTCCATGGCCCGGCCCCCGAGCACGTAGCTGGGCCGCACCAGGGCGGGGTAGCCGATGCGCTCGACGATCGTGAGCGCCTCTTCGATCGTCACCGCGGTACCGCCGGCGGGCTGGGGGATCTCGAGGCGGGCGCACAGGCTGTTCCAGCGCTCACGGTCCTCGGCCAGGTCGATGGACGCGGGGCTGGTGCCGAGGATCAGGTGGGCCGGGAGGCGGTCGGCCAGCTTCAGTGGCGTCTGCCCACCCAGGGACACGATGACCCCCTCGGGCTTCTCGGCCTCGATGACGTTCATCACGTCCTCGTAGGTGAGTGGCTCGAAGTACAGCCGGTCGCTGGTGTCGTAGTCGGTGGACACCGTCTCCGGGTTGCAGTTGACCATGATCGTCTCGATGCCGGCATCGCGAAGGGCGAGGCTGGCATGGACGCAGCAGTAGTCGAACTCGATCCCCTGCCCGATGCGGTTCGGCCCCGAGCCGAGGATGAGGACCTTGCGCGCCTCGCTGGGCCGCACCTCGTCTTGGTCCTCGTAGGTGGAGTAGTGGTACGGCGTGCGGGCGTCGAACTCGGCCCCACACGTGTCGACCGTCTTGAAGGTGGCGCGCACGCCGAGCGCCAGGCGGGCGTTGCGCACCTCCTGCTCGGTCACGCCCCACAGCCAGGCCATCTGGGCATCACCGAAGCCGAGCCGCTTGGCGCGTCGCCAGGCCCGCCGGTCCATCGATGCCAACCCGCGCTCGACGAGCGAGGCGCGCTCCTCGACGATCGAGAGGATCTGGTCGAGGAACCACGGGTCCACCCGGGTGGCGGAGTACAGGCGGTCGACCGAGATGCCGCGGCGGAGGGCCGCCTCGAGCTGGAACGGGCGGTCGGGCGTGCCGATGGCGGCCCGCCTGACCAGCTCGTCGTCGTCCATCTCGTCGAACGCTCGCTCGGCCGGGTCACCGTTGAGGCCGAGGCGACCCTGCTCGAGGGACCGCAGGGCCTTCTGCAGGGACTCGGGGAAGGTGCGGCCGATGGCCATGGCCTCGCCGACGGACTGCATGCGGGTGCCCAGGACCGCGGGCTGGCCGGGGAACTTCTCGAAGGACCACCGGGGCACCTTGGTGACCACGTAGTCGATCGTCGGCTCGAAGCTGGCCGGCGTCTCCCCCGTGATGTCGTTGGTGATCTCGTCGAGCGTGTAGCCCACCGCCAGCCGGGCGGCGATCTTGGCGATGGGGAAGCCCGTCGCCTTGCTGGCCAGCGCGGAGGACCGGCTGACCCGCGGGTTCATCTCGATGACGACCATCTCGCCGTCTTCGGGGTTGATGGCGAACTGGATGTTCGAGCCACCGGTGTCGACGCCGATGCGGCGGATGCAGACCAGCGCGGCGTCCCGCATCAGCTGGTACTCCACGTCGCTCAGGGTCTGGGCCGGGGCGACGGTGATCGAGTCCCCGGTGTGGACGCCCATGGGGTCGAAGTTCTCGATCGAGCAGACCACGACGACGTTGTCCGCGTGGTCGCGCATGAGCTCGAGCTCGTACTCCTTCCAGCCGGCGATCGACCGCTCGACGAGGATCTCGGTGATGGGGCTGGCCTCGAGGCCGAGCGCCGCCAGCCGGCGCAGGTCCTCGGTGTCGTGCGCGATGCCGGTGCCGGCGCCGCCGAGGATGTACGACGGGCGGATGATCAGCGGGTAGCCGATCTCGGCGCCGACGGTCATGGCTTCCTCGAGCGAGTACGCGAAGCCGGACGGCGGCACGGCGAGCCCGACCTCCTGCATCGCCGCCTTGAACAGCTCCCGGTTCTCGGCGGTCTCGATGGACTGCGCGTTGGCGCCGATGAGCTCCATGCCGTACTTCTCGGGGATGCCACGCTCGACCAGCTGCATGGCCAGGTTCAGGGCGGTCTGTCCCCCCAGCGTGGGCAGCAGCGCATCCGGACGCTCCCGCTCGATGATCGCCTCGATGACGTCCACATCGAGCGGCTCGATGTACGTGCGGTCGGCGAAGTCCGGGTCGGTCATGATCGTCGCCGGGTTGGAGTTGGCGAGGATGACCCGGTACCCCTCCTCCCGCAGGACGCGACAGGCCTGGGTGCCCGAGTAGTCGAACTCGGAGGCCTGGCCGATCACGATCGGGCCCGAGCCGATGATGAGGATCGACTCGATGTCGTTGCGGCGCGGCACTACGCCCTCGTCTCTTCCATGAGCTGCTTGAACTGCTCGAACAGGTAGCGGGCGTCGTGCGGTCCGGGGCCTGCCTCCGGGTGGTACTGCACGCTGAACGCCGGCACGTCCCGACAGGCGAGGCCCTCGACCACGCCGTCGTTCAGGTTGATGTGGGTCACGTCGCTGTCGGGGATGCGTGACTGGTCGACGGCGTAGGTGTGGTTCTGGGCGGTGATCTCCACGCCGCCCGTCTCCAGCCGACGGACCGGGTGGTTGCCGCCGTGGTGCCCGAACTTCAGCTTGTACGTGGACGCTCCGAGCGCGGCGCCGAGCAGCTGGTGGCCCAGGCAGATCCCGAAGACCGGCACCTCTCCGAGCAGCCCCTTGATGGCGGTGGAGGCGTACCCGACCGCAGCCGGATCGCCGGGCCCGTTGGACAGGAAGACGCCGGCGGGACGCCGGGCCAGCACCTCGTCGGCCGGGGTCGACGCCGGCACCACGTCGACGGTGGCGAAGCCCTCGAGGTGGCGCAGGATGGTGCGCTTGATGCCGAAGTCGTAGGCCACCACGTGCAGGGGGCCGTCGCCGACGGTGTAGGGCTGCGACGTGGTGACCGTGGCGACCAGATCGACGCCGTCCGTGCCGGGCTCGGCCTGGGCGGCAGCTCTCAGCGTGGCCTCGTCGGCGGTGCCGAACGCGCCGGGCATGGCGCCGGCGTCCCGGATGTGCCGGGTGAGCCGGCGGGTGTCGATGCCGGTGATTCCGGGGACGCCGTGGCGGACGAGGAAGTCCCCCAGGTCCCCCGACGACCGCCAGCTGCT
>CADCTF010000084.1 GCA_902805655.1 uncultured Acidimicrobiales bacterium | reverse complement strand
AGCTCTTCGACGACGAGCACCATCTGGCCGACCGCCCCGCCGACGACCTCCATGGCGTCCTCCGGGTCGAGCGTCTCGGTGAGGGCCGTTGAGCCCACCAGGTCGGCGAACAGCGCTGTGACGACCTTGCGCTCCTGTCGCATGCCCTCGGGCACCGCGGGCATCACCGACTACTGCTTGTACTCGATCTCCACCGCGCCCCTGCGGGCAAGTCGGGCGAGGGTCTCGAGCACGTCGAAGCCGCGACGGTCGAGCACGACCATGAGATCGCCGGCCGTGCGCCCGCCGCTGATCGCCGCGATCACCTCCCAGTCGCGCTCGGTCGCCTGGAGGGGCGGCCCCGGGGGGAGGCGCGGCGCCAGCCGGGGAACGGCTCGGGTGGACGGCACGACTGCGGTGATGTCCCGCCACGCAGCAACCCGCTGGTTCGCCCTCGCGAGCACCTGGTCGGAGGTGAGGCCGACTTCTTTGGGTTCGCTCTCGTCCCGGCGCGGTGCGTCCTCGCGCAAGAAGCGGTAGGCCGCCTCGCGCAGGGAGCAGAGCTCGAGGACGGCATCGGACACCCAGTCGTCCTCTTCCGTCCGGGGGATGTCAGCACCGTCCAGGCGAACCAGTCGACCGGCCGAGAAGATCAGTTCGCGTCGATTCTCGCCCACCAGGATCTGCAGCTTGCCCGTGCTCTTCCGCTCGCCGATGTTGTCGAGGAGCTCAGGAAACGGTGTGGTCCGAAGGTTGCCGATGGGGTCGTCGGAGCCGGGTGTTCGTTGCGCCACCCCTCCATCCTGCCGTGCGGTGGGCCCGGGTCGCTCAAGAAGGGCCACGTGGAGGCCGAAACGACTCAGGCGGCGCCGATGAACGCTGCAACTGACGAACTCTGGAGGGTCCGTGATCAGCAGGTGGCATACCCGATCGAAGTTGGTGGCGCTGCTGGCAGCGCCACTGCTCGCCCTTACCGCCGTCGGTGGCATCCTCGTCACCGACCGACTGGACGCTGCACGCCGCGCCGGTGAGGTGCGGGACCTCGTGGAGGTCGCCGCCGCCGTCTCGCCGGCCGTGGAGAACCTGCAGAAGGAACGGTCACTGGCCGGTTCCAGGATCGTCGATCGCGACAACACCGCGATCTCCTCCCAGTACAAGCTGCAGATCAGGAACACCGACCTGGCCATCGAGGCCTTCGTGGTCGAGACCCGCACGCTGAGCTCGAAGCTCGGCTCCACCTCGCTCGACGGTGACGTCAAGGACGTGCTCGTCCAGGCGGACTCGCTGAAGGCCCTGCGTGGCCGGGTCGACAGCAACATCGCCGAGGCGAGCGGTGCGCTCGATGCGTACAGCCTCGCCATCGATGCGTTCCTCGACATCAGCGATCGCCTCGCCCTCCAGGCGGAGGACCCCACGCTTGCCGCGAGGGTCAACGCCTACCGGTCGATCGCCGGCGCCGAGGAAGAGGTGGCCCAGCAGACCGCCATCCTGTCGCCGGCGTTCAGCTCCGGCGTGCTCGAGACGGTGGTCCTCGCCGACGCCGTCGAGTCCCGCACGACCGAGAACTCGAACCTGACCTCCTTCCGCCAGGCGGCGAGCGCCGCTCAGGTGGCTGCGCTCGACGAGACCCTGCAGAACAACTCGGTGCGCCTGGCCAGTCGCATGCGTGACGTGGCGATCACCCGCCCGGCCGAGGTCGAAGAGGCCGCCGACATCTGGCGTGCTTCGTCAGCCGTCAAGGTCAAGCGCCTCGGTGAGCTCCGCGGCACGGTTCGCACCGAGCTTCTCTCCTCGGCCGAGGCCCTGGCCGCCGACAGCCGCTCCGAAGCCCTCGGGTTCGCAGTGGGCGGCATCGCCCTCCTCGTGATCACGATCATCCTCGGCATGCTGCTCGCCCGGTCGATCGTCAGCCCGATCAAGCGCCTCACGCGGGCTGCTTCCGGCGTCGCCACCTCGCTTCCGAGCGTTGTGGCCGCCATGGCCAAGCCCGACGGCGCGGAGCAGGCATCGCTGCCCGACACCATCAAGGTCGGTGGCGGCGAGATGGGTGACCTGGCCGAGGCCTTCAACGAGGTCCACCGCGTGGCCGTCAAGGTCGCCGGCGAGCAGGCCGCCCTCCGGGCCGGCATCGCCGACATGTTCGTCAACCTGGCCCGCCGCAACCAGGCGCTCCTCGAGCGCCAGCTCTCCTTCATCGACGCCCTCGAGCGCGAGGAGCACGACCCGGACGCGCTGGAGAACCTCTTCCAGCTCGACCACCTGTCGACTCGTATGCGCCGCAACGCCGAGAGCCTCCTGATCCTCGCCGGCACCGATCCCGTCCGGGGTTGGCGCCAGCCGGTGCAGCTCAAGGACGTCGTCCGTGCTGCCGCCAGCGAGGTGGAGGACTACAAGCGCATCCGCGTGCCCGACACGGACCAGATCTCCATCCCCGGTCCTGTCGCCGCCGGCCTGGTCCACCTGCTCGCCGAGCTGCTCGAGAACGCGACCCGCTTCTCGTCACCGGAGCACGCAGTCGACGTCCGGGTGAACCACTTCGGCGAGACGATCACCGTCACCGTGCACGACCGCGGCATCGGGATGTCGGACGAGGCGCTGGCGGTGGCCAACGAGAAGCTCAGTGCTCCTCCGTTGGTCGATGCCACCATCTCCCGGCACCTGGGCCTGTTCGTGGTCGGGCGCATCGCCTGGCGCCTCGGGCTCAGCATCGGTCTCGGGCGCTCGGCGTGGGGCGGTGTCTCGGCTCAGGTCGTGATCCCGGCTCGCCTGCTGGTGCCCGCCCCCGGGCCCGAGCGTCTCACGGCCGCCCCGGCCGCCGCCGGGTCCGCCCCGGCACCGTCGGGCGCTCTTCCCGCCTCTCCTTCCACCAACGGGCGGACGGCGTCGGGCCTGGCCCGCCGGGCACCTGCGGCCTCTACCGCCGAAGCCACCGAGCCCGCGGCACCGCACGGCGCAGCCAGCTCGAACGGCGCCCCGGTCGCAGTCCCTGCAGCCGCAGTGGCACCGGTGGAGGTGCAGGAAGCGCCGGCACCCGTCGATGCTCCCGCACCCGTGCCCGTCATGGCCGCCGCCGCACCGGCCGCACCTGCGGAGCGCACCTCGGCCGGCCTGGCCAAGCGCATGCCTCGCACCGTGCAGCCGGCACCGGGTGCGGCACCCAGCCGTCCCCTTCCCGGTGCCGACGGCCCCGGAGCCAACCCCAACCCGCTCACCCCCGAGCGAGTGCAGTCCGCTCTCTCGAGCTTCCAGTCCGGCATGCTCCGCGGCCGGGCCAAGGCCGAGACCCCCGCCTCTACCGACACGACGGAGAATGACAATGGCTGAGAACCTCAACTGGCTGCTCGACGACTTCGTCAAGCGCGTACCCGAGACCCGGAGCGCCATCGTCGTTTCGGTCGATGGCCTGCTCATGGCCCTCTCCAAGGACGTGGACCGCACGGTCGGCGACTCGCTCTCGGCGGTGGTGGCCGGCATCACGAGCCTCACGCAGGGGGCGGCCCGGTTCTTCAACACCGGTGGCGTCAACCAGGTGATCGTGGAGATGGAGTACGGCTTCCTGTTCGTCATGTCGATCGGCGAGGGCAGCTCGCTCGCCGTCGTGACGACGGCGACCTGCGACATCGGTTTGATTGGCTACGAGATGGCCGTCCTTGTCGGACGTGCTCGGGAGGCGCTCGACACCGCCCTCATCTCGGACTTGCAAGCCAGCCTTCCCCGGTGAGCGAGGAGTATGCGGACGAAGCACCACTCGTCCGGCCCTACGCGCTCACAGGAGGTCGCACTCGTGCGATCGGGAGCGACTTCCCGATCGAAGCGGTCATCGAGACCACCCTCGCCGGTCGAGCCGGCAAGGGTGAGCTGGCCCACGAGTCCAAGGCCATCGTCGAGCTGTGCGTCTCTCCGACCACGCTCATCGAGATCTCTTCGAAGTTGACGGTGCCGATCGGCGTCGTCCGTGTGCTCATCGGCGACCTCGCCGAAGGCGGTCAAGTCCGCGTCCACCACGGCGAGCAAGGCTCGAGCCGACCCGACGTGTCGCTACTGGAAAGGGTTCTCGATGGCATCCGTGCTCTCTGAGGTAACTGGCGAGGTCGTTCCCCTCGCCGTGAAGATCGTCGTCGCCGGCGGGTTCTCCGTCGGGAAGACGACGTTCGTCAAGTCCATCTCGGAGATCGCTCCGGTCACGACCGAAGCGCCGATGACGATGGCTTCGGTGGGGGTGGACGATCGGGCGCTCACGCCCGGGAAGACGACCACCACCGTCGCCATGGACTTCGGCCGCATCGCCCTCGCCGAGGACCTGTTGCTGTACCTGTTCGGCACCCCCGGGCAGGACCGCTTCTGGTTCATGTGGGACGACCTGGTGCGGGGTGCCATCGGCGCCGTCGTGCTGCTCGACACCCGCCGCATCGAGGACTGCTTCCCGGCCATCGACTGGTTCGAGTCGCGCGGTGTGCCCTTCGTCGTCGCCATCAACCGCTTCGACGGCAAGCTTCCGCACGACACGAACGAGGTGCGAGAGGCGCTCGGCATCCCCGAGCACGTGCCGATCATCGAGACGGACGCGCGGGAGAAGGAGGAGGTCAAGATGGCCCTCGTCTCCCTCGTGGGTCACTGCCTCGCAGTGGCCTGAGCCGTCGCCAAGGATCCGCGCGGGTTGCTGTCGCAATGGGGCGGCAGCAACCCGGGCGGTAGCGGCGCGCCCGGGCTCCAGGCCGGTGACAACGGGCGGTGGTAACGGGTCGTCGAGGGGTACGGTGCCCGCTTCCGAGCGTCGAAAGGCAGCACCCCCTTGACCGAGCCCATCACCGTGCCTCGCCCTCTGGCGACGGCGGCGTCCTGGAGCTGGCGCCTCCTCATCGTGCTGACCGGGCTCGCGGTGGCCGCCCTCATCCTGTCCAAGCTGCTCGTGGTCTGGGTGCCGCTGGTGCTGGCGCTCTTCCTGGCCTCCGTGCTGGAGCCGCTGACGTCGCGGCTCCGCGCCCGGCGCTGGCCCCCTGCCCTCGCAGCTGCGGTCGTGTTCCTGACCTTCCTCCTCGTGGTCGTCGGCGGGCTGTCCTGGATCGGGAACTCAGTCGCCGGGGAGTTCGACCAGGTCGACGAGTCCGTGCGCGAGGGCACCGTGGAGATCGACAGGTTCCTCCAAGGCCCGCCGCTCAACCTGAGCGCCGCCCGCATCGACGCGCTCCAGGATCAGGTCCGCACGGCCCTGGCGTCCAGCGGTGAGGGTGTGGCCGGCCGCCTGGCCGGCGGTGCCCGCCAGGCGTCGGAGGTCGTCGGCGGTCTGCTGCTCATGCTCTTCGTCCTGTTCTTCTTCCTGAAGGACGGCGCCTTCATCACGCACTGGTTCCTCGATCGGACACCCGTGTACTACCGGGACGAGGCGCGAGAGATCGGCCGACGGGCGCGGTTCATCATGCGGCAGTACCTGGCCGCCACGGCTGCGACCGGCCTGATCAACGCCGTGTTCATCGGCGTGGCCCTGGCCGTGCTCGGCGTGCCGTTGGTGCTGCCCCTTGCCGTCCTCACCTTCTTCGGTGGCTTCTTCCCGCTCATCGGCGCGACCGTCGCCGGTGCGGTGGCGGCGTTGGTCGCGCTGGTGGACGGCGGCTTCGGCCCCGCCCTCGCCGTCCTGGCCGTCACCATCGTGGTGCAGCAGGTCGAGGGCAACCTGCTGCAGCCGCTCATCCTCGAACGGGCGGTGAAGCTGCACGCGATCATCACCGTGCTGGCCGTCGCCGGGGGTCTCGTGCTCTTCGGCCTGCTGGGAGCGTTCCTCTCCGTGCCGATCGTGGCGTTCGTCTCCCAGGTGGCGAACTACTACAGGGTGCGGCGCCTGGAGCAGCTGGAGCCGGTGGTCGATCCGGACCCCGACTACGAGAACTCGCCGCAGCCCGAGCGCATCCAGGTCGACGCCGGCCAGGCCGTCGCCCCTGTCGCCGTCGAGGGCGAGCCGCCGGCCCACCCAGTCCCGTAGGGGTCTTCAGACCAGCCGGTTGCTCCACAGCAGGGATCCGGCCGCCGCCAGCAGAGCAAGGAGCAGAGCCACCCCGGCGAAGAGCGCGGTGATCTCGCGCTGCTCCGTGGCGAAGCGCAGCGAGGTACCGATGTCGCTGTAGACGCGCTGGAGCTCTGATGCCGTCGGCGCCTCGAAGAACCTCCCGCCAGTGGCGTTGGCCACCTCTCGCAGGGCGTCGCGGTCGACGGGCACCGACAGCTGACGCCCTTCCACCTGCACCACGCCGGCGTCCGTGCCGAACGCGATGGTCGACACCGGGACGCCGGCCTCCTCGGCCGCAGCGGCGCCGCTCGCGTTCGAGCGGCCGACCGTGGTCGCTCCATCGGAGAGCACCACGATGCGCACCGCCGGCTTGTCCGCCGAGTCCTCGTCCGGGGCTTCCGTCCCGGGCGGCTCCTGCCCTTCGAGCGCGGCCGCCAGTGAGGTGTGGATCGCTTCCCCGATGGCGGTGCTCGGAGCCAGCTGCAGGCCGGCGATGCGGCGCCGCACGAGCTCGTGGTCGGTGGTCGGTGGCACGATCACGCTGGCGGTGCCGGCGAAGGACACGAGGCCCAGCCGGAACCGGTCGGGGAGCGACCCGGCGAACTCCTCGGCCGCCTGCTGGGCGGCGGCCATGCGCGACGGCGCCACATCGGTGGCCTCCATGGAGATGGAGGTGTCGATGGCGAGGATGACCGTCGCCTCGCGGCGCGCCACCTGCTCGTCGCGCACGGGTTGGGCGAAGGCGAGCACCAGCAGGATGAGCGCGCCGACCAGTGCGCCGGCGGGCAGGTGGCGCCGCCACCCGGGATGGCGAGGCGCGACGCTGGCGAGCAGATCGACCTGTGAGAACCGGACGGCGATCCGTCGGCGACGCAGCTGGAGCACGACGTACGCCACCACGAGGGCGCCGACGGCCAGGAGCAGCACGAGTCGGAGTGGTTCGAGGAAGCTCATGGGCGCGCTCCTGGCGCGGCACCACGCGGCGAGGCGAAGCCGCTGCGCGCCCGTCGACGACCGGCCAGGTGGCGGGCCAGGTCGAGCACCCAGTCACGGTCGGTGCGCAGCACCAGGTGCGACGCACCCGAGCCACGGAGCGACACGGCCAGCGCCCGACGACGGTCGGCCGCGGCTTCGGCATAGCGCGCCCGCACCTTGGCCTTCGCCGTCTGCACCTCCACCAGCCGGCCGCTCTCGGGGTCCACCAGGCTGAGGAGCCCCACGTTGGGCAGCTCGAGCTCACGCGGGTCGACCACCTCGACGGCCAGCACCTCGTGACGTCGGGCCAGCTGACGCAGGGGCCGCTCCCAGCCGGGCGGCAGGATGAAGTCGCTGACGACCACCACCATGCCGCGGCGAGGGAGGGTCTTCGCCGCGCCGGCGAGGGCTCCGGTCATGTCGGTGCCCGGTCCACCGGGCTCCGGCCGGTCCGCCGAGGCCAGCCGCTGGAGCAGGGCGTAGATGGCGGGGTTGCCGCTCCGGGCCGGGATCCGTTCGACGCGGCCCGGACGCGCCACGAGCGCACCCATGCGGTTGCCCATGCGGGCGGTCGAGAAGCCGACGGCGGCCACGGCGGCGAGGGCGAGGTCCCGCTTCTCCCGGTTGGCCGTGCCGAAGTCGAGGCTGGGCGAGCCGTCCACCACGACCCACGTCTCCAGCTCGCGGTCGGCCACGCTGTCGCGCACGTGCACCGTGGTGGTGCGGGCTGTGAGGTTCCAGTCGATGCGGCGCACGTCGTCACCGGGGGAGTAGGGCCGGCCTTCTCCCGGCTCGGAGCCTGCGCCCGGCACCAGGCCCTGGTAGTCGCCGTGCAGGAGCCCGTCCAGCTTGCGCGTGACGACCAGCTCGAGGCGACGGAGGTCGCGCTCCCGCCTCGCCACCTCCGCCGTGGGAGACGGCCTCATGCGCTTCGCTCGTCGATCCCCACGCCGGGGGGGAGGGTCGGTTCAGCGTCAGCCGGGCGGGCGGAGGGCGTCACCTCGCCCATGTCCTGGCTGGGGCTGATTCTCGGCGCCACCACCGTGCTCAGGAGGTAGCCGACCACGTCGTCCACCGTGCGGTCCTCGGCAAGTGCCTCGTACGAGAGCACGAGGCGGTGGCGGAGGACCTCGGGCGCCACGTCGAACACGTCCTGCGGCAACACGTACGACCGCCCCCGGAGCAGCGCCAGCGCGCGCCCGGCGGCGACCAGGCCCAGGCTGGCCCGCGGGCTCGCTCCATGCGCGATGAGTGGCGCCAGCTGGTCGAGCCCGTGACGGGCGGGCTCCCGCGTGGCCACCACCAGCCGCACGGCGTAGTCGACCACCGCGTGGTGCACGAAGACGGCGTCCGCAGCCGCCTGCAGCTGCAGCACCGCCTCCAACGTGAGCACGCGCGACGCCCTCGGCGGGTCGACGCCCATCCGCCGGACGATCTCGATCTCCTCCGCGGCGGTGGGGTACCCCACGAGCACCTTCATGAGGAACCGGTCGCGCTGCGCCTCGGGGAGGGCGTAGACGCCTTCGGACTCGATGGGGTTCTGGGTCGCGAGGACGAGGAAGGGCTGCGGCACGGGGTGGGTGACGCCGGCGATCGACACCTGGTGCTCGGCCATCACCTCGAGCAGGGCCGACTGCACCTTGGCCGGGGCCCGGTTGATCTCGTCGGCCAGCACGAAGTTGGCGAAGATGGGGCCGAGCTCGGTGTCGAACGCCTCCGTCGAGGGACGGTAGATGCGGGTGCCGATGAGATCCGACGGGATCAGGTCGGGCGTGAACTGGAGGCGGACGAAGGACCCGCCGAGGGTGCTGGCGAGGGTCTCGACGGCCAGGGTCTTGGCCAGGCCCGGGACGCCCTCCAGGAGGCAGTGCCCCCGGGCCAGCAGGCACACCAGGAGCCGCTCGACCATCCGGTCCTGGCCGATGATCACCTTCTTGATCTCGAACAGGGCGCGCTCGACGAGGGCCACCCCGTCCCGCCCGCCGGCGTCGTGGTCGTCGATGCTGACGGACATCAGAGGTCCTTTCGTCCGGAGGCCACCCCGGCCGGCTGCGGCGCTGGGGGCTGGGGCCGCGGCTGCGGCTCGGCCTGCTGGGTCTGAGCTGGCAGGGAGACGGTGAAGGTGGCACCTGCGCCGGGAGAGCTGGTGACCGTGGCCCGACCGCCGTGCGCTTCGGCGATGGCAGCCACGATCGAGAGGCCGAGACCCGTCCCACCGCTGGCACGGGTGCGCGATCCGTCACCGCGGTAGAAGCGCTCGAAGATGCGGGCGGCGTGCTCGGGCTGCAGCCCCGGTCCGTCGTCGGCCACCTCCAGGACGGCCGTGCCGCCCTGTTGGGCGACCCGTACCAGCACCGTGGTGTCGGCAGGTGTGTGGAGCATGGCGTTGGACACCAGGTTGGCGGCCACCTGCCGGAGGCGTGCCTCGTCCCCTTCCACGAGCACGGGCGGCTGCGGTTCGAACAGGAAGCGCCGCTCGGGGTCGGTGGCACCTGCGTCCGCCACCGCATCCTCGGCCACCCGTACGAGGTCCACCGCGCGACGTTCCAGCGGGCGACCCTGGTCGAGGCGCGCCAGCAGCAGCAGGTCGTCGACGAGCACGCCCATGCGCTTCGCTTCGTCCTCGATGCGGCGCATGGCGTTGGCCAGATCCTCCGGGCGGTCGGCCGCGCCACGACGGAAGAGCTCGGCGTAGCCGCGGATCGACGTCAGCGGGGTGCGCAGCTCGTGCGACGCGTCGGCGATGAAGCGCCGGAGGCGCCGCTCGGACTCGGTCCGCTCCGAGAACGCAGCCTCCAGGTGCCCGAGCATGGCGTTGAGCGCGAGCCCCAGCCGGCCGACCTCGGTCCGCTCGTCCGCGTCCTCGATGCGCCGGCCGAGGTCACCGGCCGCGATCGCTCCGGCGGCCTCCTCCATGCGCCTGAGGGGACGCAGGCCCAGGCGCACGACCCAGAGGCCGGCGGCGGTGAGCAGGGCCAGCACCAACAGGGACACGGTGATCTCGATGGCCAGCAGCCGGCGCAGGGTCTGCTCGACATCCGTGAGCGGCACGCTCAGCACCAGCGCTCCGTCCGCCCCGCCGACGAGCAGCACGGGGGTGGACAGCAGCCGAAGGCGCTCCTCGCCCTCCCGAGCCGTGACCGTGTGCCAGCTCTCCCCCTCCTGCGCGCCGATGGCACCGGGCAGGCGTGGTGCCGGCCCGTCGTTGCGCAGAGGCAGCTCGGCCAGGACGGCGCCAGAGTCGTTCACCAGCACCGCGTACGTGCCGGCGGGGATGAGGGCCCGGCCGGAGGGCCGGGCGCCGCGTCGCGGTCCGATGCTCGACTGGAGCTCGAGGGCAACCGGCTCCACGGCGGCGGTCAGCTGCTCGTCCACCCGCGCCAGGAGGAAGCTCTGCAGCGCCGAGTAGGTGGCCACGTTGGCGACGAGCAGGCCGACGGTCACCAGGGCCACCAACCCGGCGATGAGCCGGGTCCTCAGCGAGGCGGCCGGGAACGACGCCATGCTCAGCGAGCCGTCCGCAGGGAGTAGCCCACGCCGCGCACTGTGTGGATGAGCCGTGGCTCGACCCGGTCGATCTTCTTGCGCAGGTAGCTGATGTAGGTCTCGACCACGTTCGCGTCACCGTCGAAGTCGTAGGCCCAGACGTGGTCGAGGATCTGGTTCTTCGACAGCACCCGGCGCGCGTTGAGCATCAGGTAGCGGAGCAGCTTGAACTCGGTCGCGGTGAGGGTGATCTCCTCGCTGCCCCGGCGCACCTCGTGCGAGTCCTCGTCCAGCTCCAGGTCGGCGAAGCGCAGCACGCTGGTGGCCTCGTCGCCACCGACCCGTCGCAGCACGGCCCGCACCCGGGCCACCAGCTCCTCGAGTGAGAACGGCTTGGTGACGTAGTCGTCGCCGCCGATGGTGAGCCCGGCGACCTTGTCCTCCGTCGCGTCGCGGGCGGTGAGGAAGACGACGGGGATGCGCAGGCCGTCGGACCGCATCCGCCGGGTCACCTCGAAGCCCTCGAGGTCGGGCAGCATCACGTCGAGGATGATCAGGTCGGGCCGGAAGTCGGCGGCGGCCTGAAGGGCAGCACGCCCCGTAGCCGCGACGGCGACCTCCGCCCCGAGGTACCGGAACGCCGTGCTCACGAGGTCGGTGATGCTGGCCTCGTCGTCGACGACGAGCAGGCGGGCCCGGAGGTCGGGCGTGCGGGTCGCCTGGGCGTCGGTCGGCATCACCTTCATGGTCGCACCCGTCGGGCGATTCGGCTGCTCGTCAACTGGATCCGCGGGTGCCCAGGGTCGCCGTGGTGGTGGCGGTCCGGCCGTCTCGCACGTACCGGATCTCCACCGTCGCTCCCGGCTTCAGGTCGCGGATGCGGCCGGTGAGGCTCCCCGAGCCGTCGACGGGCTGACCGTCGACGGAGACGATCAGGTCGCCGGCTCGCAGACCGGCAACGGCGGCGGGGCCGCCGGCCTCGACCCGGGCCACGGCCGCACCGCGGCTGCCGTCGGTCGGGTCGGTGGTCGACACGCCGAGCAGCGCACCCGGCCCCGCTGATCCACCCGAGCGCAGCCGCTCGATGGTGGCCGCGGCCCGCTCGACGGAGATGGCGAAGCCGATGTTCTGGGCCACGCCGTTGCGACCGGTCGCGATGGCGGTGTTGATCCCGACCACCTGGCCCTGGGCGTTGACGAGCGGGCCACCGGAGTTGCCGGGGTTGATGGCGGCGTCGGTCTGGATGAGGCCGGTGAGGTCGTCGAGGGTGCGGTCGAGAGCCGAGACGATGCCCCGGGTCACCGTGGGGGTGCCCTGCAGTCCGAGGGCGTTGCCGATGGCGACGACGTCGTCACCCACCTGCAAGCCGGCTGACTGGTCGAGCTCTGCGGTCGGCAGGCCGGTTGCGTCACGGATCTTCAGCACGGCGAGGTCGCGAGCTGCGTCCGAACCGACCACGTCGGCGGTGCGGGCCGTGACCTCGTCACCCACCGTCACCCGGACCGTGGTCGAGCCGGCGACCACGTGGGCGTTGGTCAGCACCTCGCCGTTCGAGGAGATGACGACCCCGGTGCCCTCGCCGGTCGACGTGCGAATGGCGACGACGGCCGGCTCCACCTTGGCGAGGATGGAGCTGAGGTCGAGGCCAGGACCACCGACCGTGCTGCTGGGCCGGCTCAGCGGAGTGCCGTCGGGCACCCCGGGGGAGGTGGCCGGCGTGGCTCCATCGCTGTCCAGCTGCGCACCGACCACGCCGCCGGCGGATCCGGCGAGAAGCGCGGTGGCGAGCACCAGAGCGGCGATGCGGCCGCGAGGTCGTGGCGCCGGGCTCGACCCGCCGACCGACGGCGCACCCGGGGGTGTCGGTGGTACGGACGGCGAGGGCGGCGCGAAGGGAGGCGCTGACGGAGCTGCGGCCGACGTGGGAGGCTCGGCCGGGAGGCCCCAGGGGCTGCGGTCGGGGGCTTGGAGGTCCATGCCCGTCACTGTCCCCGCCGATTCTGAGAGGTGGCTGTGGGATGACTGTGGGTACCGGGCGAGCTGGGCGGGAGGCGTGAGGATCGAGGAAGTCGAGCTGCGTCGCGTCCTGCTGCCGTTGGTGACGCCGTTCCGAACTGCGTTCGGCACGGAGACGGCGCGCGAGGCGCTGCTCGTCCGGGTCGTCACCGCCGAGGGCGACGGGTGGGGCGAGTGCGTGGCCATGTCAGAGCCGCTGTACTCGTCCGAGCACGTGGACGGTGCGGAGGACGTGTCGTGGCGCTGGCTCCTGCCCCTGCTGCTGCAGGCCGACGGGGTCGACGCGGCATCGGTGGCCTCGGTGCTCGCCCCCGTGAAGGGGCACCGCATGGCCAAGGCGGCACTGGAGATGGCGGTGCTCGACGCCCAGCTGACCGTCGCCGGGGTCTCGCTGGCGACCCACCTCGGCGCCACGCGGTCAGTGGTCGACTGCGGCGTCTCCGTCGGCATCCCTCCCTCCCTCGACGCCCTCCTCGAGGTGGTGGCCGGGCACCTGGACGAGGGGTACCGGCGCATCAAGCTGAAGGTGGAGCCGGGGTGGGACGTCGAACCCGTGCGGGCCGTTCGTGAGCGCTTCGGCGACACCGTGATGCTGCAGGTCGATGCCAACGGTTCGTACGGACGGCGCGACCTGGCCCGGCTGGCCGCGCTCGATCCGTTCGACCTCGCGCTCATCGAGCAGCCGTTCGCGGACGACGACTTCGAGGGGCACGCCCTCCTGGCCCGCGAGATCTCCACGCCGATCTGCCTGGACGAGTCGATCGGCTCGCTCGGAGAGGCCCGGCGGGCCCTCGATGCGGGGGCCTGCTCCGTCGTCAACATCAAGCCGGGACGGGTCGGCGGGCTGCTCGAGGCGGTGCGCATCCACGACCTGTGCGTCGCCCGCAACGTGGCCGTGTGGTGCGGTGGGATGCTCGAGACCGGGTTGGGCCGGGCGGCCAACGTGGCGCTCGCCGCTCTGCCCGGGTTCACGTTGCCAGGCGACATCTCGGCGTCCGACCGCTACTTCGACCGCGACATCACCGAGCCGTTCGTCCTGCGCGACGGCCGGCTCGATGTGCCGACAGCGCCGGGTGTCGGTGTGCGCCCGATACCGGGCATCCTCGAGGACGTGACCAAGAGCTCACGCACGATGCGACGACACGAGGCAGCCGGATGACCGACCTGGCGATCGGGCTCCCCGACGTCGAGGCGGGGGCGCGCCGCTTGGCGGGTGTGGCCAACCGCACGCCGGTGCTGACATCGCGCACGCTCGACGCTCGGGTGGGCGCCACCGTCTTCCTGAAGGCCGAAGGCTTCCAGCGCGCCGGGGCGTTCAAGTTCCGGGGCGCCTACAACCGGCTGGCCGCGCTGAAGGAACAGGGAGACGCCGCTGGAGTCGTCGCCTACTCGTCGGGCAACCACGCCGGGGCCGTCGCCCTGGCCGCTCGGCTGGCCGGCCTGCCGGCGGTGATCGTCATGCCGGCCGACGCACCGGCGGCCAAGATGGCCGCCACGCTCGAGTACGGCGCCGAGGTGGTGCTCTACGACCGGTACACCGAGAGCCGTGAAGGCATAGGCGCGGCACTGGCGACCGAGCGCGGGCTGGTGCTCGTGCCGCCCTTCGACGACGCGCTGGTGATGGCCGGCCAGGGCACCGCGGCGCTCGAGCTCATAGAGGACGCCGGCCCCCTCGATGTGCTCGTGGTGCCGCTGAGCGGTGGGGGGCTCCTGGCCGGATGCGCCGTGGCGGGACGGGGCCGCCTGCCCGACCTGTCCGTGTGGGGGGTCGAGCCGGCTGCCGGCGACGACGTCAGGCAGTCTCTGGCGGCCGGCCACCGGGTGCGCATCGACGTGCCTCGCACCATCGCCGACGGCCTGCAGACACCACAGGTCGGCGAGCTCACCTTCCCGGTCATCCAACGCCTCGTGGAGGGGGTCGTCGTCGTCTCCGACGACGAGCTGCTGACCGCCATGGCCTTCGCCTTCGATCGGCTGAAGATCGTGTCCGAGCCGAGTGGGGTCGCCGGCCTGGCCGCCCTGTTGGCCGGCCGGCTAGACGTGGCCGGTCACCGCGTGGGAGTCGTCCTCTCGGGCGCCAACGTCGGCCTGGCCCGCTTCCTCGAGCTGATGGCCGCGCGGGACACCGCCACCGCCACCCGATCGTGAGCCGGCTGGTGCGCCGCCGCTCGGCGGGCATCGACAAGAATCCGGCCATGCGGGTGCTGACGGTGCGGATGCAGACGGTGCGGGCGTGGGCCCTGCGGGGCGCCCTGAGCATGCTGGCGTGCCTGTTGGCGACGACCCTGTGGGCTCCGGGTGCCTCCGCCGGTGTCGGCCCCGTGCTCGTCCGGCCCTCGGCTCAGGAGCTGGCCCAGGCCCCGCCTCCGCCGGATCCCGCCGCCCCGACCACCTCCACCACCGCTCGTCCCGGCAGCGCCGACTCCGCCGCCGGCCAGGCGCCCTCCGCCCGTCTGGACCCCCGGTTGGCCCAGGCCAGCTTTGCGGGCTTCGGCACCGCCCTCCTGCTGTTGGTCCTGCGGTTCTTCACGGCCGGCCGGCGTCCCCGGTTCCTGCAGCGCAAGAGCACCCGCCTCCAGGGCTGACGCCTCCGCCGGACGGGTCAGCCCTCGAGCGACCGCAGCACGACGTCCCACGAGGCCAGACCGTGGGGACAGATCCCGCCGGGCTGCACCGGGCAGTCGTCGGGCGCCCGACTGACGTCGTCGGCCAGCCACTCCGCCAGCTCGTCGACCTCCGGGGGCGCCCACCCGCTGTTCACCTCGAACCAGTCGTGCGTGCGCTGCAACGCCTGCTTCAGCTCCACGGGAGCGCCGTCGTCGGCCACGCGGGCAAGGTAGGTCGTGATGTCGTCCGTCGGCGACCATGGGGCCCGTGGGCGTGCGCGAGCGAGCCGAGCTGACCGTCCGGCTTCGTGCCGCCGGATGCGTGGCGGCCGAGGAGGAAGCGGCGGAGATCTGGAGCGCGGCCGGCGCCGACGAGGAGGCCGCGGCCGCGATGGTCGCCCGCCGGGAGACGGGTGAGCCGCTGGCTTGGATCATCGGCCGCATCGACTTCGGGGGCGTGCAGATCTCGGTGGCCCCTGGCGTCTACGTGCCCCGGTGGCAGACGGCGGCGCTGGCAGCTGCCGCTCTGCGCCGGTTGCCAGCGGGGGGCACGTGCCTCGATCTGTGCACCGGCTCGGGCGCCGTCCCGGCCTACCTCCGAGCCAAGGGGGCAAGCGGTCGCCTTCTCGGCACCGACGTGGACCCGACCGCGGTGGCCTGCGCCCGGAGCAACGGCGTAGAGGCGATCCGGTGCTCGCTCGACACCGACGTGCCGTCCGAGCTGGAGCACCGGTTCGACGTGCTCACCGCCGTCGTGCCCTATGTGCCCCGGTCTGCGCTGCCCCTGCTGGCTCCCGACGTGCGCCAGTGGGAACCCCCGGTCGCGCTGGACGGCGGCCCGGATGGCACGCAGGTGCTCCGGCAGGTGGCCGGCCTGGCCCCCCGCTGGCTCCGGCCGGGCGGCTGGTTGCTGCTGGAGATGGGCGCCGACCAGATCGGCACGCTGACCGACATGGCCGAGGGCCTCGGTTTCGACGCCGTTTCGGTGCTCGCCGATGGAGACGGCGACCCGTGTGGCTTCGAAGCGCGGTGGGCCTCCACCAGCCTCTGAGCGGACTTCGGCGCGCGAGACTGCAGGCATGTCTTCCAACAGCTTCGGCGCCAAGGGCACCCTGTCGGTCGGCGACCGCACCTACGAGATCTTTCGGCTCCAGGCGCTGGCCGACCGCTTCGACGTCGCCCGCCTGCCGTACTCGCTCCGCATCCTGCTCGAGAACCTGCTTCGCAACGAGGACGGGGTGAGCGTCGATGCCGCCGCCATCGAGGCGCTGGCGGCGTGGGACCCGCACGCCGAGCCGGACACCGAGATCGCCTTCGCGCCGGCCCGCATCCTCATGCAGGACTTCACCGGCGTCCCTTGCGTCGTCGATCTGGCTGCCATGCGCGACGCCATGGTCGAGCTGGGAGGTGACCCCTCGAAGGTCAACCCGCTCGTGCCTGCGGAGCTGGTGATCGATCACTCCGTCGTGGTCGACGAGTTCGGCACGCAGGGCGCCTTCGCCCGCAACGCCGAGCTGGAGTTCGAGCGCAACCAGGAGCGCTACGAGTTCCTGCGCTGGGGACAGACCGCATTCGACAACTTCGCAGTGGTGCCGCCCAACACGGGCATCTGCCACCAGGTCAACCTCGAGTACCTGGCTCGGGTGGTGTTCGGTGACGAGACGGGCGGACAGGCCTATCCCGACACCGTCGTGGGCACCGACTCCCACACGCCGATGGTGAACGGGCTCGGCGTGGTCGGCTGGGGCGTCGGCGGCATCGAGGCCGAGGCGGCCATGCTCGGCCAGCCCATCTCCATGCTGATCCCCAACGTGGTCGGCGTGAAGCTCAAGGGCAGCCTGCCCGAGGGGGCCACGGCCACCGACCTGGTGCTCACCGTCACCGAGGTGCTGCGCAAGGTCGGCGTGGTCGGCAAGTTCGTCGAGTTCTACGGGCCGGGCGTGGCGAACGTGCCCCTGGCCAACCGGGCCACCATCGGCAACATGTCGCCGGAGTACGGCTCGACCATCACCATCTTCCCGATCGACGCGGAGACGCTGCGGTACCTGGAGTTCTCGGGCCGCCCACCCGAGCGCATCGCCCTGGTCGAGGCGTACGCCAAGGAGCAGGGGCTGTGGCACGACGAGTCGTCGCCCGAGCCGGTCTACTCCCAGAACGTCGAGCTCGACCTCTCCACGGTCGTGCCCAGCCTGGCCGGCCCCGCCCGCCCGCAGGATCGCGTGCCGCTCGACCAGGCGAAGTCGATGTTCCGCAGCGCGCTGTCGGCCAGCCTCCCCAACGGGGGAGCGGTGCCGGAGGGCAAGGTGCCCGCAGGTGTGACGGCCGGCTCCACCGAGGAGGCGTCGGCCGAGTCGTTCCCGGCCAGCGACCCGCCTGCCGCCGCTGCCGGCACCACGGCCGAGGGTTCGCCCGATCCGACCGCCGGCCCGAGCGCGGAGGACGACGAGAACGTGGTCGGCGACCGTCCCCGGGCCAAGGTGCCGGTGACCCTGGCCGACGGGTCGAGCTTCGACCTCGACCACGGGCACGTCGTCATCGCGGCGATCACCTCGTGCACCAACACGTCCAACCCCTACGTGATGCTGGCGGCCGGCCTCCTCGCCCGCAACGCCGTCGAGAAGGGGCTCGACGTCAAGCCGTGGGTGAAGACGTCGCTGGCGCCCGGCTCGAAGGTCGTAACGGAGTACTACGAGGCGTCCGGGCTCACGCCCTACCTCGAGAAGCTGAAGTTCAACGTGGTCGGCTACGGCTGTACCACCTGCATCGGGAACTCCGGTCCACTGGCCCCCGAGATCTCCGAAGCGATCGAGCAGGGCGGGCTGTCGGTCTGCTCGGTGCTGTCGGGCAACCGCAACTTCGAGGGGCGCATCAACCCCGACTGCCGCATGAACTACCTGGGCTCGCCGCCCCTCGTGGTGGCCTACGCCCTCGCCGGTTCGATGGACATCGACCTCCTGACGGAGCCGCTCGGCGAGGGAGCCGACGGACCCGTCTACCTCCGCGACATCTGGCCGACGGATGCCGAGGTCAACGCGGTGGTCGAGCAGGCCGTGGCGTCGTCGATGTTCCGCAAGAGCTACGGCGAGGTCTTCGAGGGTGACGAGCGGTGGCGGGCCATCCACGTCCCGCAGGGCGACCGCTTCGAATGGACCTCCGGGTCGACCTACGTGCGCAAGCCTCCGTACTTCGACGACATGCCGGCCGAGCCCATCCCGGTCGTGGAGATCCATGGCGCGCGCGCCATCGCCAAGCTGGCCGACTCGATCACGACCGACCACATCTCGCCCGCCGGCAACATCCGCAAGGACGGTCCCTCCGCTCGCTGGCTCATGGACCACTCGGTCGAGGCGGGGGACTTCAACTCCTACGGCGCCCGACGGGGCAACCACGAGGTGATGATCCGCGG
Source organism: uncultured Acidimicrobiales bacterium (assembly GCA_902805655.1). Lineage (GTDB taxonomy): Bacteria > Actinomycetota > Acidimicrobiia > Acidimicrobiales > CADCTF01 > CADCTF01. Next base: position 4,277 of record CADCTF010000084.1, on the reverse strand, counting down.
CACGTTCGCCAACATCCGGCTGCGCAACCAGCTGGTGCCGGGCACCGAGGGCGGCTTCAGCGCCCACCTGCCCGACGGCGCGGTCGGCCCGATCTACGACGTGGCCATGCAGTACGCCAAGGAGGGCGTGCCCCTCGTGCTGCTCGCCGGCAAGGAGTACGGCTCCGGTTCGTCCCGCGACTGGGCGGCCAAGGGCACGTACCTGCTCGGCGTGCGGGCCGTGCTGGCCGAGAGCTACGAGCGCATCCACCGCTCGAACCTGGTGCAGATGGGCATCCTGCCCCTGCAGTTCCATCCGGGCGAGACGGTCGAGACCCACGGCCTCACCGGCCAGGAGGTGTATGACGTGCTCGGTGTCGAGGCGCTGGCCGACGGCATCCCCTCAGAGCTGACCGTGCGGGCCGACGACAAGGAGTTCACCATGCGGCTCCGCATCGACACGCCCAAGGAGGCCGATTACTACCGCCACGGCGGCATCCTCCAGTACGTCCTGCGCCAGCTCCGCGACGCCTAGTCCGACATGGCCCACGAGGTGAAGGGCGTCGTCGCCCGCGGCAAAGGCGCCCCCGTCAGCATCGAGACGATCATCGTCCCGGACCCGGGTGCCGGCGAGGCGGTGGTCGACGTCCAGGCCTGCGGGGTCTGCCACACCGACCTCCACTACCGGGAAGGCGGGATCAACGACGAGTTCCCGTTCCTGCTCGGCCACGAGGCGGCCGGCGTCGTCTCGGCCGTGGGCGACGGCGTCACCAACGTGATCGTCGGTGACAACGTGATCCTCAACTGGCGGGCCGTCTGCGGCCAGTGCCGCGCGTGTTCGCGGGGGAGGCCGCAGTACTGCTTCGCGACGCACAACGCGACGCAGAAGATGACCCTCGCCGACGGCACCGAGCTGTCCCCGGCGCTCGGCATCGGTGCCTTCGCGGAGAAGACCCTCGTCCACTCCGGGCAGTGCACCAAGGTCGACCCGGCCGCCGCGCCGACCGCCGCGGGGCTGCTCGGCTGCGGAGTCATGGCCGGCATCGGCGCCGCCATCAACACCGGGGGCGTGGGGCGGGGTGACTCGGTGGCCGTCTTCGGCTGCGGCGGGGTCGGGGACGCGGCCATCGCCGGCTCCCGTCTGGCCGGCGCGGCGAAGATCATCGCCGTCGACATCGACGACCGGAAGCTCGAGTGGGCCAAGGGGATGGGGGCCACCCACACCGTGAACTCCGGGCAGACCGACCCTGTCGAGGCGATTCGAGCTCTCACCGGCGGCTTCGGGGTCGACGTGGCGATCGACGCGGTCGGGCACCCGGCCGTGTTCGAGCAGGCCTTCTACGCCCGCGACCTGGCCGGCACTGTCGTCCTGGTCGGCGTCCCGAACCCGACGATGGAGATCACCTTGCCGCTGATCGACCTGTTCGGTCGCGGCGGAGCGGTGAAGTCCTCGTGGTACGGCGACTGCCTGCCCAGCCGCGACTTCCCGATGCTCATCGACCTGTACCTGCAGGGCCGCTTCGACCTCGATGGCTTCGTGTCGGAGACGATCGGCCTCGGTGATGTCGAGGCGGCCTTCGAGAAGATGCACAGGGGCGAGGTCCTGCGGTCGGTCGTGGTGCTGTGAGCCCGGCCCGTGTCGACCGGGTCGTCGTTTCCGGGCTCTTCTCGCTCGACGGGCAGGACTTCGACGTCGACAACAACGTCTGGCTCGTGGGGGACGACGAGGAGGTGCTCGTCATCGACGCTCCCCACGATGCGGCGCCGATCGTCGAGGCGATCGCCGGGCGCCGGGTGACGGCCATCGTGCTCACCCACGGGCACAACGATCACATCACCGCTGCGGCCGCGTTGCGGGCGGCGACAGGGGCGGCGATCTGGCTGCACCCCGCGGACCGGATGCTGTGGGACGTGGTGCATCCCGGCACGGAGCCCGACCACGAGCTCGACCCGACGGTCCGGTTCCAGGTGGCCGGCATCGAGCTGGACACCCGGCACACCCCCGGCCACTCGCCCGGGGGCGTCTGCCTCTATGCCCCCACCCTGGAAACCGTGTTCACGGGCGACACGCTGTTCAACGGCGGTCCCGGCGCCACGGGACGTTCGTTCAGCGATCGGCCCACCATCGAGCGCTCGATCCGCTCCGAGCTGTTCACCCTGCCGGGCGACACCGTCGTGAAGACCGGCCACGGCGACGACACCACCATCGCCGCCGAGCTCCGCAACCTCGGCTGAGCTGACGTCGGGGTCGGCCGGGTCGGCCGCTAGTGCGGAGAAGTCGCCCTATGCGGGGGATTGGGTCACAGAAGCGAGTCGAGGGTGCGCTGGGCGGCGGCCAGTGCCTCGTCGGCTTCGTCCGCCCGGCGCTGCTGGGTGGTGGCCCGCTCGCGTAGACGATCGGCACGGTCCTGGAGCGCAGCCAGCTGCTCCTCGACCTCGGTGAGCTCCTGTCGAGCCTCCGCGGCCCCCTCGCGGGCCTCGGCGACATCGGCCTCTCCGGCAGCCACGGCGGCGCGAGCGTCGGCCAAGGCGCGCTCTCTGGCCTCCCGTGCCTCGGCCTCTGCTTCGGCGGCGCCGTCTTCCTCATCGCTCTCGTCAAGGGCCGGTTCCGAATCGTCGAGGTCGACGACCTCCATGCCACCGAGATCCCCGAAGCCGGACGGGGCCTCGAGTTCCCTCTGCAGGCGGCCGGCGAGCACGAGGTCGGCGGCACCCGCATCGGCCGACGCCGCCTCGAGCGTGGTGGCGACGGCGGTGCGCTGAGCCTCCGTGAGCGGTGGTAAGTCCTCGGCCACCAGGTCGCTGGCCATGCCGGCCAGCGCTTCGATGGCCGCCCGCCGGGCGTCGGCCGCCTTGCGCAGCCCGGAGTCGCGGGAGCCCGACACGGCGAGGCGCTGGCTCTTCCGCAGGACGGCGCCGGCCTCGAGCAGCCGGGCCACGTCGTCCCCACGGCGGAGGGCCAGCCGGTTGACGGCCCACGCGACCACGGTCGGCCGTTTCAGGGCCTTCACCTCGGCCGCGCCCTTGGCGTCCCCGTCGGCCTTCAGGCGCTTGGCGAGCGCGTCGCGCTGCACAACGAATCCCGCAGGTGGGGCGTCGAACAGTGCACGCAGGTCGGGCTCCGCGTCGTTCGCCATGGCCAACAGCGAAGCACGCGTTACAGCTTGATGTCCGGCGTGGTTTCCGACGGATGGTTGGGTAGAGCACGCGCAGAACCTGGGGGGGCGGTCCATGGGTATCGATCATCACGTAGTGGCGCAAGGCGGCCGTTGGGTGGTTCGCATCGCAGGCCGCACCGTCGCCTCCGTGCACCAGACCCGCAGCGCCGCCATCGAGGCCGCACGGCGCCTGGCCAAGGTCTCCGGCGGCGCTCTCATCGTCGACTGCTGAGCCCGGTCTAGGATCGCCGCTGCTGGCGGCGTGGCCGAGTGGCTTAGGCAAGGGCCTGCAAAGCCCTGTACATGAGTTCGATTCTCATCGCCGCCTCAACTGCACACCCCCCGCTGACCAGGTCTTCTGCCCTCGGTCGGCGGGGTTGTCTGGTGTCTCGGCCGGCGTAGCGCCCCCGGGGGCCCCCCCCGGGGGGGGGCCGGTCGCTGCGCAGTCAGTGGGCCCAGCCCTCGTGCGCTCTGGATCCCAGCCGTACACCCTTCACCGCCTGCGGGATCCCGGCTGATGGCCGATAGTGGCAGGGTGCAGTTGTCACGGCGGCTTCGTCCCATTTCATCCTGATGCTCTTCCTCCATCGTTCCGAGCGCGCCGACGCGCTGGTCGACGCGCTCGGTGGCGTGCTGCGGGTGCCGCTCGACGATCCGCTCGAGGCCGAGCTCGTGGGGGTGCCGACGCGGGGTGTGGAGCGGTGGCTGACGCAGCGGCTGGCGCACCAGCTCGGGGTCAGCGCCGGCGGGGGGCGGGGCGACGGGGTGTGCGGGAACCTGGAGTTCCCGTTCCCGGGGCGGCTGGTCGGCGATGCGGTCGCCGCCGCGTCGGGGGTCTCCCGTGACCATGACGTCTGGCTCCCGGAGCGGGCGGTGTGGCCGTTGCTCGAGGTGATCGACAAGTGCCTGGACGAGCCGTGGCTGGCGACGCTCGCTGCGCACCTCCGGGCAGGCGCGGGGCGGTCGAGGCGGTTCAGCACGGCCCGGCATCTGGCCGACCTGTTCGACCGCTACGGGGTGCACCGGCCGGCCATGGTGCGATCTTGGGGCGCAGGAGACGACGTGGCGGCGGACGGCGAGTCACTGCCGCCGACCAGCGTCTGGCAGGCCGAGCTCTGGCGCCGTCTGCGGGCCCGTATC